>DASUXI010000175.1:0-12207 GCA_036377995.1 Gaiellaceae bacterium | reverse complement strand
GTCCCCGAGGACGGTGATCCGCGTGTGCGTAGGGTCGCCCGGGATCTTCTCGACGCGGAAGTGGCGGTCGGCAACGCTCGCGATCTGCGGCAGGTGGGTGATCGTGATCACCTGCGCCCGCTCGGCGAGACGGCGGAGCGTTTCGGCGACACGGTGAGCGGTCTCGCCACCGATGCCGGCGTCGATCTCATCGAAGACCATCGTCTCGCCGCCCGCGACCGCGGCGATCGCCAGCGCGATCCGCGAGAGCTCGCCGCCGGACGCCGTCTCGGCGACCGGCGCCAGGGGCAGGCCGCGGTTGAGCCGGGCGAGGAAGGTGACTCCGTCGATGCCGGTCGCCCCGGCCTCACGCGCGGCGAGCTCTGCGCAGAATTCCCCCTCGCCGAGGCCGATGCCGGCGAGCTCGGCCGTCACGCCGGCGGCGAAGCGTGGGCCGGCCTCGTTCCGCGCGGCCCTGAGCTCCGAGGCGAGGGCGGCAACCCGCTGCTCCGCCGCTGCGAGCGCGGCCGCCGACGCCTCGGCGGGATCCAAGCCTCGGTCGATCGCCTCGAGCTCCGCCCGTGCCTCAGAGGCGCGGGCGAGGAGCTCCTCGTACGTCTGGGCTCGATGGCGCCGTCTGGCGTCGGCGATCCGGTCCAGCTCCGCTTCGACCTGCTCGAGCCGGCCGGGCTCCGACTCGAGGGTCCGCAGGAAGCCGCGGAGCTCCGCGGCCGTCTCGCGAAGGCGAAGCTCGATGTCTCTGAGGTCGTCGCCGGCTTGCCGGAGCTCCGGGGCGAGCCGCTCCAGCGGAGCGATCGCCCGCTCCGCGGAGGCGGTGAGGCCGGCCGCCCCCTCGCCCTCGTCGGGCGCGAGCGACTCGGCGGCCGCATTCGCGCCCTCCCCCAGCTCCGTCACGTGACGGAGCCGCTCGCGCTCGGCGCGCGCGCGCTCCTCGCTGTCGGGCTCGAGGCCGGCGGTGTCCTCCACGAGCGCCCGGAGCTCGGCGAGCCGCGCTTCCGCCGAGGCAGCGTGCTCCTGCAGCTCCTCGTGCCGCCGGCGGGCGGCGACGAGCTCGCGCCACGCGAGGCGCGCCTCCGCCCGGCGCCGGAGCTGGTCGTCGCCGATGTACGCGTCGAGGAGGTCGAGCTGGTAGGCCGGGCGGGCGAGCCGTCGCTGCTCGAACTGGCCCGACATGGCAATCAGGCGTTCGCCGGCCGCGGCCAGATCCTCGCGCGCTACGCCGCGTCCCCAGGCATACGCCCGGGTGCGTCCGTCCGGGAAGACCCGGCGGGCCGCGACGAGGCCGGGCTCGTCCTCTGGTCGGAGCTCGGCCAGCGGGCGGAGCTCGTCCTCCTCGAGCAGGCCGGCCGGCAGGTCGAGCTCGGCCTCGACGTACGCCTCGGCCGACTCGGGCCCGATGTAGCCCGCGTCGCCCTTCGCGCCGAGGAGCAGGCCGATCGCCTGCGCGAGAATGGTCTTTCCCGCGCCCGTCTCCCCCGTGATCGCGTTGAGCCCGGGCGCGAACGCCAACTCGGCGTCGTCGATCAGGACGAGGTTCTCGATGCGCAGGCGGCGGAGCATGCTCGCCAAGATGGTAAGGGGCGCGCCCCGAGGGCACCATCGTCCGCTTCGTCCCCCGGCGTCAGGAGGTGAAAGTCTCGCGGTACCGCTTGAAGAAGGTGCCCTCCGGCAACGTCGCCAGAAGACTCCGCTGCTCGCCGAGGCGGATCACGATCGGCTCGTGACCGACCTCGGCGACGTCGTGACCGTCGACGAGCACGCTCACGTGGACGTCTGCCGTCCGGTTCCTGATCTCGAGATCGAGGCCGCGCGGCACGACCATCGGACGAGCATGGAGCGAGTGCGGCGCGATGAACGTCACGGCCATCGCGTCGAGACCGCGTACGAGCACCGGTCCGCCGTTGGAGAGGTTGTACGCCGTCGATCCGGACGGCGTGGAGCAGATCATCCCGTCGCACGGCTGGCTGCCGAGATCCTCCCCCCCGAGCGACCAGCCGAGCTCGACCATCCGTCCTCGCGCCGCGCTGAGGACGACCACGTCGTTCACCGCCTGCGCGCGGGTGTTGCCGACGGCCAGGTCGAGCGTCGTGAGCTCGACGACGCGGTAGTCGCCCGAGAACACGCGCGCGAGCCCCGACTCGAGCTCGTCAGGCTGGATCGAGGCCAGGAAGCCGACGCGGCCGAAATTGACGCCGATGACGGGCACGGAGGTCGCGAGGAACCGCTGGAGCGCGCGGAGCATCGTCCCATCGCCGCCGAGAACGACGGCGAGGTCGGCGCTCGTCAGGTCGGGCTCGGCCCGGCCGACTCCATGATGCTTGGCCACCTCCTCGTCCGGCATCAGGAGCTCGACGCCCGCGTCGCGGGCCACCTGCTCGAGCCGTGCCAGAGCGGGCCCGATCGTTCCCGGCTTGCCGTGCGTTATGACCGCGACGCGGCCGACCGCTTCACGGGACCGCGGCGGCGATCCAGGCATCGATGTCGTCGGGGAGCCGCGCTCGGTCACGATGGACGAGATGGAGGAAGACCTCCCGGTTCCCTTTCGGGCCGGGCAACCCGGAGTCTACGGCCCCCGCGGCCTCGCCCTGCCACGCCGGCGCCGCCTCGGCGATGCCGCGCACGACCGCGCGGCGGACGGCACGGTCACGGACGACGCCGCCCTTCGCCTCGGCGCGCCCGGCTTCGAATTGCGGCTTGACGAGGACGAGGGCCTCCCAGCCCGGCCGCGCGAGCGCGAGCGCCGGTGGGAGCACGAGCCTGAGGCTGATGAACGACACGTCGCAGACCACGAGGTCCGGGGCGAACGGCAGCTCCTGCAGATGGCGCGCGTTCGTCCGCTCGAGGACGGTGACGCGCTCGTCGCCGCGCACACGCTCGTGGAGCTGCCCGTAGCCGACGTCCACCGCTGCGACACGCGCGGCCCCACGCTGGAGCAGCACATCCGTGAACCCTCCGGTCGACGCCCCGATGTCGAGGCAGTCGCGCCCGGCCGGGTCGACGCCGAAGGCGTCCAGGGCGTGCGCGAGCTTCTCGCCGCCCCGGGAGACGTAGGGCGGCGGAGCGTCGACCTCGAGCTCGACGGCGTCGTCGACCTGCGTTCCCGGCTTGAGGTAGCCGGGCACACGGCCAGCGAGGACGAGGGCCTGCGCCTGCGCCCTGCTCTCGGCGAGCCCGCGCTCGACGAGCAGCGCGTCCAGCCGCCTCTTCACGCTCAGGTCGTCCGCGTCGCGAGGCCCGAGACGATGTCCTCGAGCGTGGTCGTCTCGGCCGCGATGTCGCGGAGTCGTGCGTGGGCTCGGGCTGCCGCCTCGTCGGCGAGCGCCCGCGCTCCTTCCTCTCCGTGCGCGAGCACGTAGCCGTCACCGTCGAGGATGTCGTCGACGATCTGGAACAGGAGGCCCAGCTCGTCTCCGAACGCGCGCCAGGGAGACTGGTCGCGCTCGGACACCCTCGCGACCCAGAGCGCCAGGCCGACTGCCGCGGAGAACAGGCAGCCCGTCTTCAGCTTGTGGAGCGTCTCCTCGTCGGGAGCCGTGCCGGTGATGTCGAGGTACTGCCCGCCGATCATCCCGAGCGTCGCCTGGGCGAGCTCGCGTCCGGCCTGGGGAAACGGGTACGAGAGCGCAAGCCGAAACGCCTCGGCGAGAAGCGCGTCCCCGGCCAGGACCGCGACGGCCTCACCGTGTTGCGCCCAGACCGAGGGCCGGCCTCGCCGCTCGGAGTCGTTGTCGAGCGACGGCAGGTCGTCGTGCACGAGCGAGAACGCGTGCACCAGCTCGAGCGAGGCGGCGGCCGGCAGCGCGGTCTCGGCGTCCGCGCCCGCGGCCTCGGCCGTCGCGAGGCAGATGACCGCGCGCACGCGTTTGCCGCCGACGAGTGCATACCGCACGGACTCGATCTGTCCGTGCAGCTCCGGCGTCAGCGCGAGGTCGCCGAGATAGTCCTCGACGAGCGAGCGGAGCTGGTCAGGTGGCCGCATCGCCCCCGGCGACGTCGCTCTCCGCCTCGCGCTTCGCGCGCTGGAGCTCGTCCTCGATCGACTTGCTCAGCTGCGCGAGCTCGGTGAGGATGTCGAGCGCCTTCTCGGCGTCGTCCGCGTCGGCGAGCCGCTCGAGCTCCGACCGCGCGGACTCGAGCCGCGCCAGGAGCTCCTCGGCCCGGTTGAGGGACTCCTCGGCGCTCAGCTGACTCGCTCCCGCACGATGCGGCCAAGAATGCCGTTTACGAGCCGTCCGGCGTCGTCCGAGGCGTAGCGCTTCGCCAGGGTCACGGCCTCGTTGATCGCGACCTCGTCGGGGACGTCCTCCCCGTCGAGCTCGTGCAACGCGATCCGAAGGATGTTGCGCTCGACGGCGCCGAGGCGGTCGGACGTCCAGCCTTCGGAGGCTTCGGTGATCCGACGGTCGAGCTCGGCAGCCTCGTCGACCACCGCCTCCGCGGTCTCGCGCGCGAACGGATCGACCTCGCCCTCGTAGAGAGACGCGAGAGGCTGGCCCGTGACATCCCACTGATAGAGGAGGAAGAACGCAGTGCGACGAGCCGCGCGCCGCCCGGTCACTCGATCTCCTCGACCGAGACGTCCACACTCTCCACCGTCACGTCGCACATCGTGGACAGGGCTGCGGCGACCCGGTCCTGGACGCCGCGGGCGACGTCCGGGAGCACGTGCCCATATGGAACCGAGAGCTCAAGGCGGGCACGGGCGTGCCCGTCCACGATGTCGATCTCCAGCCGCCGGCGGCCTTTCCGGACATGGGCGCCGCTCACCGATTCGGCGGCGCGCATGACCATCGCTGCGAGCGTCGACTGCGTCACCGTGATCGTCCCGCTCGACGTATCGACCACGAAGCTCATGCGGCCCCGACTGCAGAGAGCTCGGTCTCGTCAAGGAAGCTCGTCGAATATCGCCCCTCGCGGAAGTCGTCGTTGCGCAGGATCTCGACGACGGCGTCACGCGTGGTCGCAATCCCGCGCAGATCGAGCTCGCCGAGGGCGCCGAGGCACCGCTCGATTGCAGACGGCCGGTCCTCGTCCCACACGACGAGCTTGGCGATGAGCGAGTCGTACTGGGGTGGGATGACGGTTCCGCTCTCGACGTGCGTGTCGACGCGAATGCCTGGGCCGAGCGGCGGGCGAAAGCGCTCGATCACGCCCGGGGCGGGCGCGAAGCCGCGGGCAGGGTCTTCCGCGTTCAGTCGCACCTCGATCGCATGGCCCCGCCTCGCCGCGGCTCCCGTCTGCCGCAGTGGCTCACCGGCCGCGATCCGAACCTGCTCGCGCACGATGTCGATGCCGGTGACGGCCTCGCTGACGGGGTGCTCGACCTGAAGCCGGGCGTTCAGCTCGATGAAGTAATAGGACCCGTCGGGAGCGAGGATGAACTCGAACGTCCCCGCGTTCAGGTACGAGATCCCGACGCAAGCCTGCGCGACGTCGGACTCCATCGCGTTTCGCGTTTGCGCATCGAGCGCGGGTGACGGCGATTCCTCGATCAGCTTCTGGTGTCGCCGCTGGATCGAGCACTCCCGCTCACCGAGCGTGAGCACGCCGCCGTCCGCATCGCAGAGGACCTGCACCTCGACGTGCCGCGCGGGCCGGACGAACTTCTCCAGGTAGATGCTGCCGTCCGCGAAGGCCGCGAGCGCCTCGGCGCCGGCCCGTTGATACGACTCGTCGAGCTCCTCGGGAGTGACGACGAGGCGCATCCCCTTCCCGCCGCCGCCCGCTGCCGCCTTGAGGAGGACGGGGTAGCCGATCTCCGCGGCGGCGGAGCGGGCCTCCTCCAGGGGAACCGACTCGGTGCCGGGAACGAGCGGGAGCCCGGCCGCCGCCAGCTCGCGCTTCGCCTCGACCTTGTCGCCCATCCGGGACATGACGCCGGCGTCGGGCCCGATGAAGACGAGGTCGTTGTCCTCGCAGGCGCGGACGAATGCCGGATTCTCGGCGAGGAAGCCGTAGCCAGGGTGCACAGCCTGGCACCCGGTGGTCTCGGCGGCGGCGATCACCGACGGGATCCTGAGGTAGCTCTCGGCTGCGCTGGGCGGGCCGATGCAGACCGTCTGGTCGGCGAGGCGGGTATGCAGCGCACCGCGATCCGCGGTCGAGTAGACGGCGACGGCCTCGATGCCCAGCTCGTGCAGGGCCCGGATGACCCGCACCGCGATCTCGCCACGGTTGGCCACGAGGACACGACTGAACATCGGCTAGACGGCGTCGAGCGGGCGGCCCAGCGCCGGCTCCAACTCGAAAAGCAGCTGGCCGAATTCAACGGGTTGAGCGTCCTCCACGTGGATCGTGCGGACGATCCCCTCGACGTCCGACTTGACCTCGTTCATCAGCTTCATCGCCTCGAGGATGCAGAGCGTCTGCCCTGCGCCGATCGGCTGGCCCTCCTCGACGAAGGGCGGCGCGTCCGGCTCCGGCGCTCGGTAGAACGTGCCCACCATCGGCGCCTCGACGCGGATCAGCCCGTTCGCCGAGGGCCCCGCTGGAATCTCGAGCTCGTCGGGCTCCTCCGCGGCGAATGGTGCCTCGGCGGGAAGCAACGGCGGCGGGCGATCGTCCGTCCGGCGCACCGACACCCGCATTCCCGACTCCTCGATCGTCACCTCGCCGATTCCGGTCTCCTGGACGATGCGCACGAGCTCGCGAATCCGCTCCGCGCGTGCCTGGTCGACGCCGCCCGCACCGAGGCTTTCCTCTCCGGCCGAGCGGCCCCGGATCGAGTGCAGTAGCGGTTCCGCCGCATCGCCGAACAGGCCGAGGAGGAGCAGTTCCTCCTCGCTCGAGGCGAGGCCTTCCGCCTGGTCGCGAACCTCCTGCAGACCGGGCGCCGTCGCGTCCTCCTCCGAGTCCGGATCGGCGGTGAGGGCGACGGCGCGCTGCACGTTCTGGTTGATCGGAGCCGGCGGCGTGCCGAGCCGGCCCTCCACCAGGGAGCGCAGCTCGTCGACCACGACGGAGTAGCGGCTCGCACTGAGCACGTTCAGGAGCGCCTGCGAGCCGAGCACCTGTCCGATCGGCGACGCCAGCGGCGGCCAGCCGACCTCGCCGCGGATGCGCACGAGCTCGTTGATCGTCTCGTCGAGGCGGTCTCCGGCCGCCTGCGTGCGCAGGTTCGAGTCGAGCGCGGCCACCAGGCTCGCGGGCAGGTCGTGCTGGGCGGCACGCACGGCGATACGGGGCGCGAGGGGTGTCACCGGCTCGTCTCCGATGTACTCGTCGACCAGGTCGGATGCCTCCCAGAGTGCGGAAACGTCGATGTTGCACTCGAGCCCGAGGCCGTCGAGCGCCTCCGCCAGCGCCTCGCCCGAGACACGATGGAGCGTCAGCGCGATCGGGTAGACGGCGCACGCGATCAGCTCGGCGCCGGCGCGCGCGGCCTCGAGCGCGGCTGCGAGGGCGTTCCCCGCAGAGCCCTGGCAGTAGATGCCGACGGGCAGGCCGCTCGCCTCCTGCAGGCCGGTGACGAGCTCGCGGGCCCGGTGAGGCTGCAGGGAACCGGTCGGGTCGTGGAGGAGGATCCTGGCGGCGCCGAGGCTCGGCAGCTCGCGCGCCTGCTCCATGAGCGGATCCGTCTCGCCCGTTCGGCCGGGGCTGTAGACGAGCCCGGCCTCGAACTCCCCGCCCGCGGTCGCGACCGCGTCGGCCGCCTCGCGAAGGTTGGAGACGTCGTTGAGCGGGTCGTGGAGGCGGAAGACATCGACTCCATTCGCCGCCGCGGAGGCGATGAAGCGTCGGATGAAGTCGTTGTCGACCGGGCGCGACCCGACGAGGAAGCGCCCGCGGAGGGCAAGCCCGAGCGGGGTCTTCACGTTCGCCTTCAGCGCCCTGATCCGCTCCCACGGGCTCTCGACGCCGCGGCGGACCGCGCTGTCGAAGCAGCCGCCGCCCGACACCTCGAGATAGGCGTACCCCGCGCGGTCGAGGATCTCGGCGATCCGGATCTGCTGGGCGGTTGGCAGCCTGCCGGCGAGGGGCTCCTGCCCGAGCAGCCGAATAGTCGTGTCGGCGAGCGCCGGCATGAGGGGGAGCCTAGCGCCGAGGCGCCGACTGGGCGGCGCCGTTATTGGAGGACGTGCGAGCTTTGCTCGCGCGTCCGTCTAAACGGCGCCGCGATAGGTTTCCGCAGGATGGACGTCCAGGAGCTTCGGCCCGGTCTCTGGCGCTGGACGGCGTCCCACCCTCAATGGGATCACGCGGAGCACTGGGGCCCGGAGGTGGCCTCGGTTTACGCCGCGCTGCCCGAGGCCGTCGTCGTCGTGGACCCGCTCGTCCCGGACGACGAGGAGGACAAGTTCTGGGCCGCGCTCGACCGCGACGTCGAACGACTCGGCCTACCCGTGCACGTGCTACTCACCGTGCACTGGCACGAGCGCAGCGTGCCCTACGTGATCGATCGCTACGGAGCGACGCTCTGGCGCCCGGAGGAGAAAGGCGATCTTCCCACCGGTGTCCACGCCGAGATCGTCAAGGGCAGCGACTGGGTCGAGTCGATGTTCTTCCTCGAGGCCCATCGCGCGCTCGTGGCCGGCGACCTTCTCGTCGGGACGGACGGCGGCGTCGAGCTGCCGATCAACTGGTTCCCGAAGGCCGAGCGCGAGTGGGCAGAGGAGGAGCTCAAGCCGATGCTGCGAGAACGCCTCGGTGCGCTGCCGGTCGAGCTCGTGCTCGTCTCGCACGGAGAGCCGGTGCTGCAGGAGGGCGGCGCGGCTCTGGAGCGGGCTCTCTCCTAGAAGCGGATCGTCTCAACGACCTCCCGAGGCCGAAGAAGTGTCGTTCGTGCGGCCGGAAAGCGCACTCGCCTCGCCTCGCTTGCCATACCCGCTCCGAGTTGTCGCTCGCGCAACGTGCCCAGCAACTCCTGTAGGTCGGTCGATCAGCTCATGAAGACGTGGTGCGTGCGCTTCGACGACGACGGCCGAGTGAAAGCAGTTGATCTTCCCGTACGAGACCTCGAACGCACCCGTGTCTCGCCATTGCGACGGCCGTTCTCCGAGTGTCGACAACCCGCCCAACCAGACGTGGAGAAAGTGCGCAGGGATCCGCTTGAGCCATGGGACATCAGCGAAGTGCCGTTGGAGCCGCCCCGCCTCCTCCTTTGTTCGCGGCGGAGGCTCGATCAGCCAACCCTCTCCGATGAACTTCTGATCGGCGGGAAAGTCACCGAAGAACCACTCGAGCGGCTCCTCGCGTGCAAGAAAGTACGCCCACGCCTGGTCGAAGTTCTCGAAGAACTCGCCGATGATTAGGCCCGGCTGATGTAGCGCTTCTCGCGCGGGTCGACCTTGATGCGGTCGCCCGTGTTCACGAACAACGGCACCTGAACGACGGCGCCGGTCTCGAGCGTCGCCGGCTTCGTCACGTTCGAGACCGTGTCCCCCTTTACTCCCGGCTCCGTCTCCGTGACCGCGAGCTCGACTGATGCAGGCAGCTGCACGCCGGACGGGCTCCCGTTGACGACCATCATCTGCACGGAGCTCGACGGGAGCATGAACGCGAGCGCGTCCTCGACGGTCGCGCGCGGCAGAGACGTCTGCTCGTAGGTGTCCTGGTCCATGAACACGACCTCGTCGCCGGAGTCGTAGAGGTACTGCATGTCCTTCGTCTCGGTGCGAATGCGCGTGAACTTCTCCCCGGCGCGGAAAGTCCTGTCAACGACGGAGCCGCTGTCGAGCCCTTTCAGCTTCGTGCGGACGAAAGCGCCACCTTTGCCTGGCTTCACGTGCTGGAACTCGACGATGCGCCACACGCCGCCGTCGAGCTCGATGTGCATGCCGTTCTTGAACTGGTTCGTGTTGACGGTCTCGGCCACGGAGCGGGAAGCCTAGTCGACTATGACCAGGTCCTTGCGGAGCGCGGTGAGGTTCTCGATGCCGTCGTCGGTGACGACGACGTTGTCCTCGATCCGGATGCCGAACCGGCCCTCGAGGTAGACGCCTGGCTCGACGGTCACGACGTTGCCGGTGGCGAGAGTGTCCGTCGACTCCGCCGAGAGGCGGGGTGCCTCGTGGACATCCAGGCCGAGGCCGTGGCCCAGGCCGTGGCCGAAGGTCCCGGCGAATGCCGAAGCCTCGACGACCCCCCGTGCGGCTGCATCCGCCTCGACCCCGGTGATGCCCGCCCTCAACGCGTCCAACCCGGCGAGCTGCGCGGTGAGCACGACGGCATAGGCCTCCTTCACCTCGTCTTCGAGCGCGCCGGTCGCGAACGTGCGCGTGTAGTCGGAGGCGTAGCCGCGGACGAGGCAGCCCGTGTCGACGATCACCGTCTCGCCGCGGCCGATCACGCGGTCGGTTGCCCGGCCGTGCGGCCGTGGGGAGTTCGGGCCCGACGCGACGATCGTCTCGAAGGCGAGCGCCTCTCCTCCCTCGTCGTGGAAGAGCTGCTCGATCGTCCAGGCGACGTCGCGCTCGGGACGACCGACGAACGGCTCGCCGGCGAGCCTGTCGAAGACGCGGTCTGCGATCGCACAGGCGCGTCTGATCGCGTCGACCTCTTCATGGTCCTTGACCGCCCGCAGTTGCTCGACGAGGCCGCCGCGCGGAACCGGCTCCACCTTGCCGGCGCGGAGCTCCTCGTAGCCCGCATACGAGATCGCGTGTGGCTCGATGCCGATCCGCCCCGAAAGGCGCTTCGCCAGGTCGTCGAGCAGCGCCCTTCTGGTCTCCTCGAACTCCACGCCGTCGACCGCTCGAGCAGCCTCCGCGTAGCGGAAGTCCGCGAAGAGCCTGGCGCCGCCCGGCTCGACCAGCAGCGCGGCGTTCGAGCTCCTGAAGCCGGTGAGGTAGGCGACGTTGGTCGGGCTCGTGACGAGCAACGGCTCTTCGAGCAGGCCGCGCAATCTGTCGAGCCGTCCCTTCAGGGTTTCGCTCCGGCCCGATGGACGATGAACTCCAGGGCTTCCCGGTAGCCGTCCGGGCCTTTGCCGATCACGCGGCTCGCGGCCAGGTCGGCTATCACCGACACGCGCCGCCACTCCTCGCGGTTGGCGACGTCGGAGAGATGCACCTCGACGATCGGGACCTCGAACAACTCGAGCGCGTCGCGGATCGCGTACGAATAGTGCGACCACGCGCCCGGGTTCGCGACGATGCCGTCGGCCCAGTCGAGGGCGTCGTGGCACCAGTCGATGTACTCACCCTCGTGGTTCGTCTGCCTGCAGCGCACGTGGCAGCCCAGGTCGGAGGCCCATTCGTAGATCCTGGTCTCGAGCTCCGAGAGTGAGAGGCCCCCGTACACCTCCGGATCCCGCCGCCCGAGGACGTCGAGATTGGCCCCGTTGAGGACGACGACCTGCACCGCGCAACCCTAATCGAGGCAGTGCAGGGTCGTTCTCTGCCGGAGTCAATCCGCGATGAGCGCGTCGAGGGCCGCGCGAACCTCGCCGGCGGGTCGCGGCTCGACGACCGGGCCTTCGTCCCCGAGCAGCACGACGTTGATCTCGCCGGCGCGGGCCTTCTTGTCGCGCCGGAGCGCCTGCCACGCACGTTCACGGTCGACCCGCACCGGCCTTGGCGCGAGCACCTCCTCGACCACTTCGGTCGCGCGCTCGGACAGCCGCAACGCCGCGAGCAGCCCGAGCGCGACTGCGCTCCCGTGCGTCAGCCCGTCGTAGCCCGCGCCCGCCTCCAGGGCGTGCGCGAACGTGTGCCCGAGGTTGAGCTGCGCCCGTACGCCCCGGTCGTGCGGATCGCGAAGGCAGATCGCCGTCTTGAAGGCCGCGCAGCGCCGGACCTGCTCGGCGGTCGAAAGCTCCCACAGCTGCTCGCCGGCGAGCAGGCCGGTCTTGACGACCTCCGCCATCCCCTCGCGGTGCTCGCTCTCCGGGAGGGTCTCGAGCAGGGCCGGGTCGATCACCACGCTCGCAGGCCAATGAAACGCACCGACGAGGTTCTTGCCGCCCTTCAGGTCGATCCCGGTCTTGCCTCCGATGGCGGCGTCGACCTGGCCGACGAGCGTCGTCGGCACCGGAGCCCAGTCGATCCCGCGCAGGTAGGTCGCCGCGACGAATCCGGCCACGTCGGTGGTCGTGCCGCCGCCGAGCGCCACGAGCACGCCGTCACGGTCGAGTTCGATCTCGTTCCACAGCCGGTGGACGACACCGGCGGCCTTCGCCTCCTCTCCGGACGGGACCTCGTGGACCGACTGGACACGCTGCCCGAGGGCGGCCTGGGCGGCCGCGCCGTGAATTCCGTCGACATGCGA
>DASUXI010000174.1:0-2211 GCA_036377995.1 Gaiellaceae bacterium | reverse complement strand
GACGGGCGCGCGTCTCGTCGACGACCAGCCCTTCAAGGACGCCCTCGCGGCAGCGGAGGTCCCGAAGGAAGTCACATTCCTCGCGTATGCCGACGTGCAGCGACTCGCGCCCGTCGTCCAGGCGCTTGCCCAGCTGCTCGGACAGGGGCAGGGGAGTGCGAGCACGAGCCAGCTGAAGGGGCTCGACCACATCGGCACCGTGGTCGCCTTCGGAGCGAGGGCCGGCTCGACCGCGCGCGTCGAGCTGCGAATCACCGGCCGCTGACGCGGCTCGTCCAGGTAGCCTTCCGCGCTATGGCTGGACGAGAGTTTCTCTTCACGTCGGAGTCGGTCACGGAGGGTCATCCCGACAAGGTCGCCGACCAGATCTCGGATTCCGTGCTCGATGCCGTCCTCAAGGACGACCCGGAGGGCCGTGTCGCCTGCGAGACGCTGATCACGACCGGCCTCGTCGTCGTGGCGGGGGAGATCTCGACTGAGACCTACGTCGACATCCCCAAGCTCGTCCGGCACCGGATCGCCGAGATCGGGTACACGCACTCCGAGTGGGGCTTCGACGCGACGACCTGCGGCGTGGTCGTGGCGATCGACGAGCAGTCGCCGGACATCGCGCAGGGCGTGGATGCGTCCTACGAGGTGCAGCACGATCCCGGCGACGGCGACCCGATCGACAAGACCGGCGCGGGCGACCAGGGAATGATGTTCGGCTACGCGTCGAACGAGACCAAGGAGCTGATGCCGCTCCCGATCATGCTCGCGCACAAGATCTGCAAGCGGCTGGCGGAGGTGCGAAAGGCCGGGGAGCTTCCGTACCTCAGGCCGGACGGGAAGGCGCAGGTCACCGTCAGGTACGAGAGCGACGACGACGGCAGGCAGCGCCCGGTCGAGATCGAGCGCGTCCTCGTCTCGACGCAGCACTCCGACGGAATCTCGTCCGAGGACCTGATCAAGCCGGACATCATCGAGCGCGTGCTTCATCCGATCCTTCCGGCTGAGCTCTACGACGAGAAGCGGTTGATGAGCGACCGGGACTTCGTGTTCGTCAACCCGACCGGCAAGTTCGTGGTCGGCGGCCCGATGGGCGACACAGGCCTCACGGGGCGCAAGATCATCGTCGACACGTACGGCGGCGCGGCCCGGCACGGAGGCGGCGCCTTCTCCGGCAAGGATCCCACCAAGGTGGACCGTTCCGCCGCCTACGCCGCCCGCTACGTCGCGAAGAATGTCGTCGCCGCCGGGTTGGCCGACCGATGCGAGGTGAACGTCGCCTACGCGATCGGCGTTGCGCGCCCGGTGTCGATCGCGGTGCGCACGTTCAACACGGAGCACGTCCCCGTCACCCTGATCGAGGAGCTCGTGAGCGAGCACTTCGACCTGCGCCCGGGGGCCATCCTTCGCGACCTCGAGCTTCGGCGTCCGATCTTCGCGAAGACGGCCGCGTACGGGCACTTCGGACGCGAGGACCGGGACTTCACGTGGGAGCGGACCGACAAGGCGGCCGCACTGCGTGAGGCGGCCGGCTTCGCGGCCGCAGTGACCGCCTAGGTCTCCCGGCTCAGCCGGATCGCCTGACGAACAGGCCGGCCGCCGCCTTCTCCCCGATCGCCTGCTCCTTGCCGTTCAGGCGGACGGTCAGCTGCCCCGCAGCCGGCTGCGTCTCCCGAACCTCCAGCTCGCGCCCTGGGACGAGACCCTCGTCGTAAAACCAGTGGAGGAGCTCACCGTCGTGCTCGGCCAGCCGGACGATCGTCACCTTCGCCCCGGGGCCGAGATCTGACAGCGGCGCGAGCTCCCTGTTCTCCGCCTGCTCGAACTCGGGATCCACCGGCCAGCCGTGCGGGCAGCGGTCCGGGTGCCCGAGCCGCACCTCGATGCGCTCGACCATCTCGTCGGTGAACGTGTCGCCGAGGAGGTCGGCCTGCACGTGCGCCTCCGCCGCCGTATAGCCCATGAAGTCCGTCAGGAGCCGCTCGATGATCCGGTGCTTGCGGACGACCCGTTCGGCCCGCTTCAAGCCGGTGTCCGTGAGGAGGGCCTCCTTGTGCTCGCCCCGCTCGATCAACCCTTCAGCCTCGAGCCGCTTGAGCATCTCGCCGGCGGAGGCACGTGAGACCCCGAGCATCTCCGCGACTCGCGAGGCGAGGGTGGGCGACCCGCCGCTCAGGGGTCGGTATTCCCCGATCGGAAACGCCAGAAAGTAGATCGTCTCCA
>DASUXI010000173.1:0-4026 GCA_036377995.1 Gaiellaceae bacterium | reverse complement strand
ACCCCGGCCATCGGGGCGAGCACGAGACGGGACGGGATCTCGACGTCCCCGATCCACCAGGATTCCCGAAGATCTACCTGCACAGAGCGGGAAATAGTACCTCTCCGGGCTGTTGACGGCCCCCTTCCGGACAGCTACTATTCGCGCCCGCGACGGCGCCTCTGCGCCGCGCTTTTTCATTGAGAAGGGGTGCACGAGCAGTGAAGGAAGTCATCCTCACATCCGAAGGGTACGAGAGGCTCAAGCGGGAGATCGAGGAGCTCTCGACCGTCAAACGGCGCGAGGTGGCCGAACGAATACGCGTTGCGCGTGAGTTCGGCGACATCGCCGAGAACGCCGAGTACGACGACGCGAAGAACGAGCAGATGCTGCTCGAGCACAGAATCGCGACGCTCGAGGAGCGCATGCGCGCTGCGCGCGTGATCACGAAGAAGGACATCGCGAAAGACGTCGTCTCGATCGGCTCGAAGGTGAAGCTGAGGGACGTCGCCGCGCGGCAGACGGTGGAGTACCACATCGTCGGCTCGGCCGAGGCGAACCCCTCGCAGAACAAGCTCTCGAACGAGTCGCCGGTCGGCAAAGCCATCATCGGCAAGAAGAAGGGCGAGACGGTCGAGGTCTCTGCACCGCGCGGCACGCTGAAGTTCAAGATCCTCGAGATCAAAGCCGCCTGAGTCGGATACGGCGGCGGCTCCCGATGCCGCTCGTCCTCTGTTACCACGCGGTCTCGAAGGCCTGGGACCACCGGCTGTCGATGACGCCCGAGCTCTTGCTGAGGCAGGTTCGAACGCTTTCCCAGGTCCGCCGTGTCCGTGTGACGTTCGACGATGCTTACGCGAGCGCCGCGACGGTGTTCGCCGACCTTCGCCTCATGGGCGCTCCCGTCACCGTCTTCGTCTGCACCGCCTTCGCGCGCGCCGGCTCGCCGATACAGATCGCGGAGCTTGCCGGCGACGATCCGGAGGAGCTGTCGACGATGGACTGGGACGAGTTGCGGGGCCATTGCGAGAACGGGATCGAGGTTGGCTCGCACGGCGTCTCGCACGCGCACCTCACCGAGCTCGCGGACGACGAGCTTCGGCGCGAGCTCGTCGACTCCAAGGCGGAGATCGAGGCGGAGCTCGGTCGTCCCTGCAAGGAGCTCGCGTATCCCTACGGCGAGCACGACCGCCGTGTGAGAGCCGCCGTCGAAGCCGCCGGGTACGAGCGGGGATTTGCCTTGTGGGACTGCGTGCGGGGCGATCCGTACGCAGAACGGCGGCTCGACTTGTATAGCCGTCACTCTCCGGTGCGAGCGCTGCTCATGACCACGCCTCTCCACCGCTTCGCCGCCTGACCGGGGCGGCGCCTAGGCTCTACGCGTGACTCCGAAGCGGTTTCCCGACACCGTCCCGATCGAGGCCGTACGGGCCCGGGCCGAGACCCTCGAGCCGGGCGCGGAGGCCGGCGAGACCGTGCGCGTCGCCGGTCGGGTGCTCGCGCGGCGCGGCATGGGGAAACTCGTCTTCCTCGACCTCGTCGACCGAAGCGCGCGGATCCAGCTTCTGTGCGACACCTCTCGCACCGGCGAGGTCGACGTCGACCTCGGCGACGTCGTCGGAGTGACAGGTGCGCCGGCGAAAGCCAGGCGCGGCGAGCCGTCCATCGCCGTAGCGGAGCTCGTCCTGCTCGGCAAGATCCGCACGTCGCTACCCGACACGTTCCACGGGCTCACCGACACGGAGCTTCGGTATCGCAAGCGCTACCTCGATCTTCTCATGAACGAGGAGACACGACGAGACGCGCTCGCGCGCGCACGGATGATCAGGGAGATCCGGGCGTACCTCGACGACGCCGGCTTCGTGGAGGTCGAGACGCCGATCTTGCAGCCGCGCTACGGCGGCGCTTTCGCGGAGCCGTTCGTCACGCGCTCGAACTACCTCGACCAGGACGTCTTCCTGCGGATCGCGGACGAGCTCTATCTCAAGCGGCTCATCGTCGGCGGCCTCGAGAAGGTGTACGAGATCTCGAAGGACTTTCGGAACGAGGGCGTGTCGTACAAGCACTCACCCGAGTTCACACAGCTGGAGTGGTACGAGGCATATGCCGATTACAGCGACACGATGGAGCGAACCGAGACGCTGGTCGAACGCGCGGCCGAGGCCGCTGCGGGATCAACGAAGGTCACGTTCCGCGGACACGAGGTGGATCTCGCCCGCCCCTGGCGGCGCGTCCGATTCGTCGAGGCTCTCGAGGAAAAGGGGGGATGGTCGCGGGATCCGGGCGAGTTGCGCGCCAAGCTCGACGCCGCCGGGGTCGACACGACCCAGGACCGGACCTGGGCTCAGCTTGCAGACCATGCGTACTCGCACTTCGTCGAGCCCGGGATCGTCGAGCCGACCTTCGTGGTCGACTGGCCGATCGAGATGTCCCCGTTCGCGCGGGCGACCGACGGCGATCCTGCGATCGTCGAACGATTCGAGGCAGTCGTTTGCGGCATGGAGTTTGCGAACGCGTTCAGCGAGCTGAACGACAGCGAGGAACAGGCCGAACGGTTTGCGCTGCAGGCGGTCGAGCGCGCGGCCGGGGACACGACCGCCGAGGAAGGCGATCCCGACTACGTCGAGGCGCTCTCCTTCGGGATGCCTCCCACCGGGGGCTGCGGCATCGGCATGGATCGGCTGGCGATGGTGTTGACGGGCCGCGACACGATCCGCGACGTGATCCTGTTCCCGGCGCTGCGCGCGCGCTAGTCGTGCGCGGGCTCGAGTGGCCGACCCGCGCCGCGGCGCAACTGCTCGACGTCTCCTTCCTGGATCTCGCGTTCCCGCTACCAGGGCGATCTTGACCCGCCTGAACGACGTCGTGAGGAGCCTCTGGAGCGCTGTGGTAGGTGGGTCGGGTCGCCTTCGGTCGCCGGTTCGGTGAGCCGATCGAGGGATGCGTTGGTCCGTAACTGTATGACTCAAACGGGTGATTTTTCGTCAGTTTTTGACCCAGTTGAGCCATAAACCATACGAAAGGCTTTTGACGACGGCCGGTGCCGTCACTACTCTCCAGTCGGCTAGGTACTCGATTCTGCGGGGAGGACGAATGAAACTGCGGTGTTTGACGGTGCTCGCGCGCGAGGCGAAGCCGGAGCGCGATGGCCGTTTTCTGCCTGTGCGGAGCGCGGCCTGCGGCGCCGCGGTCCGTGAGGAGGCGCGATGAGACGCATTGGGCTCATATTCATCGGGGCGATGCTTGCCCTCGGAGGCTTTGCGGCGGCCGGCGTGTCCGTCGGGGGCGCGTCCGGGCTGGCCGCCGACGACTCCAAGATCACCATCTGTCACGCCACATCGGCGGTCAAGAACCCGTACGTCGATCCGACTGTTTCGAAGAACTCGATCCAGAACGTCAACTGCCTCGACCCGAACGGCCACGGCACCCACACGGGCCCGGTCTTCCCGGCCGCCGGATGGGGCGACATCATTCCCCCGTTTGACGCTGGTTCAAAGGGCAAGGACGAGTGGGGTGCGTTCCCGGGTCTCAACTGGACCGCTGATGGTCAGGCCATCTACAACAATGGGTGCAGCCCGGTGACGACGACGACGACCACGCCGACGACGACGACTACGCCGACGACGACGACCACGCCGACGACGACGACCACGCCGACGACGACGACCACGCCGACGACCACGACCACGCCGACGACCACCACCACGCCGACGACGACCAGCGTCCCGACCACGACGACCGACCCCGGGACGACGACCACGACGACGACCACGTCCACGACGACGACCGAGGCGGCTGCCGGGGCGACGAACAACAGCACGCCGCCACCCTCTTCGGGTCTGGCGGGTGCGAGGGCATCGTCTCCGCCGGCGAAGGGGACCCTTCCGTTCACCGGCGCATCCGACTGGGTGCCGGCCCTCGGCGGCGCGCTCCTGCTCGCTCTCGGTCTGGGCCTGCGGCGCTTCGGGAAGGAGACCTAGGGACTGCGGCTGACCACTGGTTCCGGTTCGACACCGAGCGGCACGCAAGTGCCGCTCGGTCTTTGAG
>DASUXI010000172.1:0-2858 GCA_036377995.1 Gaiellaceae bacterium | reverse complement strand
CGTGTTCCATCCTGGCCTCCACGGCGGCGGCTTCTCGCCGTGCGTCCTCACTCAGGGTCGTGCGAGGAAGGATGATCTCCGCTGCGCCCTTGACGTAGGCGATGCGCCGGCCGCCGGACAGATGGATCGTGCTCATACGCTTGCGCTCGGAGCTGAACGGGAGCTCAAAGAGCCGTGGCGCGCGCGCGGCCTCCTGCTCGTGTCTGAGCCCGCCCTTCTCGGCGAGCACGACCAGCGCGCCTTCGGTGGGGTCACCGACGACCGACCAGCCGTCGTCTGCGTGGACAAGCCTGGCGTCGGCGCAGAGCAACCCGGCACGCAGCAGTTCGGCGAACGACGCAGGCTCGACGACCCTGTCGCCGGCGAGGAAGCGTCCGAACGGCTCGTAGCCGGCACCCTCGACGCTCACCTCGCCGTGCGCCTTCCAGACGCGCTGCACCGTCATCTCGTTCTCGGTCAGCGTTCCGGTCTTGTCGGTGCAGATGACCGTCGTCTCGCCCAGCGTCTCGACGGATGACAGCCGCCGCACGAGCGCGTTGCGCCCCGCCATCCGCTGCGTCGCAAGCGCGAGTGCGAGCGTCACGGTCGGGAGCAGCCCTTCCGGGACGAGTGCGACGGTGACGCCGACCGCGAACAGGAACCGCTCGGACAGGCCCAGCCCTACGATCCCGCCCACAACGAAGAAGAGCGTGCCGATCGCGACCGCCAGCACCGCAACGAGCCTCGTCACCCGGTCGAGTTCGTGCTCGAGCGGGCTA
The DNA here is from genome assembly GCA_036377995.1 of Gaiellaceae bacterium. Classification (GTDB taxonomy): domain Bacteria; phylum Actinomycetota; class Thermoleophilia; order Gaiellales; family Gaiellaceae; genus 3-1-20CM-4-69-9. Next base: position 2,100 of record DASUXI010000172.1, on the reverse strand, counting down.
CGGTCGCGCCGCGTCTGCTGAGCGAGCTCCGCGATCCGGCCGAACCGCGTGCTCATCCCGGTCGCCGTCACCAGTGCCTCCGCGGTCCCCGCGGTGACATAGGTGCCAGCGAAGACGTGCTCGTCCGGGGCGATCGGCAACGACTCGCCGGTAAGCGTCGACTCGTTGACGCGCAGCTCTCTGGCAGCCACGAGATCGGCGTCCGCGGCGACGCGGTCGCCGGATGCCAGCAGCAGCAGATCTCCGGGAACGACATCCTCGTTCGCGATCTCGACCGCATCGCCGTCTCGCCGGACGCGGACGCGGAGCGGGAGTATCCGGCGCAGCGCCGCCACCGCCTGCTCTGCCCGGTACTCCTGGGCGAAGGCGAAGGTCGCGTTGACGACAATCACGGCGACGATCGCCGCGGCGAGCTGGGGCATGCCGCCGACGAGCGCGAGCAGCGCGCCCGCCCAGAGCAGGAGCGCGAAGAGCTGGACGAAGTTCGCGAGGAACGCGCGGACGTGGGACGGCCCCTTCGCTTCGACGATCGCGTTCGGGCCTGCCGCGGCCAGCCGGCGAGCAGCCTCCTCGCTCGAGATACCCGACGCGGGCTCCTGCCGGAGCACGCCTACTTCGGCGGCCGACGTCATGGCCGGCCTCGGATGCCGACGACTAGCGCGAAGCCGCAAATCGCCGCCAGCATGGCCGGGCCTTCTCCCCGCCGCCGCTATTCCGGCGTCACGTAGGCGGCGGTGATGCCGCCGTCGACGACGAACGTCGTGCCCGTCACGTACGACGAGTCGTCACTCGCCAGGAAAAGTGCCGCATGTGCGATCTCGGCAGGCTGGGCGAGCCGCCCCATCGGGATGTGAACGCGCCGCCGCTCGTAGGCGGCCGGATCGCTCTCGAACAGATGCATCAGCAGTGGAGTCTCGACCGGCCCCGGGCAGATCGCGTTGATGCGCACGTTGCGCCTGGCGAACTCGACCGCAAGCTCTCGCGTCATCGAGAGGACTGCACCCTTCGAGGCCGTGTACGCGATCTGAGACGTCGCCGCTCCGATCAGCGCGACGAACGACGCGACGTTGATCACCGACCCTCCGAGTCGGTCGAGTAGGTGCGGGATCCCGTGCTTGCAGCAGAGGAACACGCCTCTCGTGTTCACCGCGTGCACGCGCTCCCAGGTCTCGGGCTCGGTGTCGAGGACCGACGCGTCCTCCGCCGGCATGATCCCGGCGTTGTTGTAGAGGATGTCGATGCCGCCGTAGCGAGCGGCAGCCGCGTCGAACATGGCGCGCACGCTCTCCCCATCGGTCACATCGGCATGGACGAAGAGCGCATCGCGACATTCGGAGGCGGTCTGCTTTCCCTGCTCGTCGAGCATGTCGGCGACGCAGACGCTCGCTCCCTCGGCCGAGAAGAGCAGCGCCGCCTCTCGTCCGATCCCGCCCGCGGCGCCGGTGATGACGGCGACCTTGCCGTCCAGCCTGCCCATCAGGACGCGCGCTCCTGCCGGTACCGCCGTGCCTCCTCGACGAGTGCTTCGAAGAGCTTGCGGTCCTGCCCCGCCTCCGGGTGCCACAGCACGCCGAGCGCAAAGCGATGCGAAGGATCTTCGATCGCCTCGACCGCGCCGTCCTCGGCGTGCGCGGACACGCGCCACCCATCGCCGAGCCGTTCGAGGCCCTGGTGGTGGTGCGACTTGACCGGAGCGCGAGCCCCCAGAATCCGGGCGAGCTTGGTCTCCGGTTCGATCTCGACCTCGTGGTCCGAGAAGACTCCGGGCGGATCGTGCTTGTGCCCCTCGTGCCCGACGATCTCCGGAAGGTGCTGGTGCAGAACGCCTCCACGCGCGACGTTGAGGACCTGGATGCCGCGGCAGATCCCGAGCACCGGCATGTCGCGGTCGAGGGCAGCCTTCAGCAGCCCGAGCTCGGCCCGGTCCCGCTGCACGTGGATGCCGAGCGTCTCGGGGTGCGCCTCCTCTCCGTAGAGCTCGGGATCGAGATCGGAGCCGCCGGAGAAGACGAGGCCGTCGACCGCGTCGAGCGTCTCGTCGATCCCCTCTTCGCTCGGCGGCACGAGCAGCGGTCTCGCGCCGGCCTGCTCGACGGCGCG
>DASUXI010000171.1:0-2742 GCA_036377995.1 Gaiellaceae bacterium | reverse complement strand
GCCGAAGCGCCTGCAGGTGGGCCTCATCGCATTCGCAGGGGAGCCGGCGGTGGCGACGCCGCCGACGACGGACCACCAGCTCGTGCGCGATGCTCTCGACACCATCCGCTGGTATCCGGCGTTCGGCGGCACGGCGATCGGGGACGCGCTCGCCGCCGCCGTCCAGCTCGGCCGGCGAGCCGTCACGGGCGGGAACGGGAACCTTGCCTCCGTCAACACTGCGGCGCCGGTGTCGAGCACCAAGGGCCTCGTGTCGATCCTCTTCCTGTCCGACGGCGCGCAGACGCGCGGCGACCTCGAGCCGCTCCAAGGAGCGGACCGCGCGAAGTCGGCCGGGATCCCGGTCTACACGGTCGCGCTCGGGACGCCCGGAGGGACGCTCGACTTCAGGGGCGGCCCGGGCGGGTTCCCGTCGCTCGACCCGAACGGTGCGCCCCGGCGAGTCCCTGTGCCCCCGGACCCGGCGACGCTCAAGGCGATCGCCGACAGGACCGGCGGCGAGTTCTTCGACGCCCGCAGCGCCGAGACGCTCCAGGCCGCGTACAAGCACCTCGGCTCACGGTTGGGGCGGAAGCCCGGGCACGGGGAGATCACCTATGGATTCCTCGCGGCGGCGGCCGGTCTCTTGATCGCGGCCGGGCTTCTGTCCGCGGCGTGGTCTCCTCGGCTGCCCTAGAGGCGGGGTTGCGCGCCTACCACTTCGAGCGTCTGCCGCGGCGGCTCGTGTACAGGAGCTTCGGCCGCGCGGACTGCAGCCCTGCCTCCTCGAACTGCTCACGGTGCCCGAGCCGGCGCGCGACATGGCTCGTCTCGGCCTGCTGCTCGGGCAGGACGAGCGTGATTGCCCGGCCGCTGCGACCTGCTCGGCCTGTTCGTCCGGTGCGGTGGACGTAGTCCTTGTCCTCACCGGGCGGGTCGAAGTTGATCACGTGCGTGATGTCGTCGAGGTCGAGCCCCCGGGCGGCGACGTCGGTCGCGACGAGCGTGGTCACCTTCCCGCTCTCGAATCGAGTGAGCGCGCGCTCGCGCGCTCCCTGCGCCATGTCTCCGTGCATCGCGACCGCGCGGACGTCATGGCGCCCGAGCTTCTGAACGAGTCGGTCTGCACCGCGCTTCGTCCTCACGAAGACGAGCGTGAGCCCGTCCGCCGCGCGCAGATGCTCTACGAGCGTCTCGACCTTCGTGTCGGCGGTGACCGGGACGAAGTGGTGCTCGATCTCGCCGGGATCCTCTGCGACCTGGCTGGCTTCGAACTGCGAGGCGCTGTTTGTGTACGCGTGCGCCAGCTTGCCGACGGCGCCGTCGAGGGTGGCCGAGAAGAACATCGTCTGCCGGTTGCGCGGCAGGCGCCGCACGATCCGGTCGACCTGAGGCTGAAAGCCCATGTCGAGCATCCGGTCGGCCTCGTCGAGGACGAGGATGCGAATGCGCGAGAGGTCGATCAGCCGGCGCTCGGCGAGGTCCTCGAGCCGCCCCGGTGTGGCGACGATGATGTGCGCGCCGGCAGCGCGCTTGGCCTGCGCCCGCAGCGGCAGGCCGCCGTAGACCGTGGCGACGGTGAGTCGCTTGGGTGGCGCGAGGGCGTCGAGCTCGGAACCGACCTGGGCGGCGAGCTCGCGCGTCGGCACGAGCACGAGCGCGGACGGGCGGGCGTCGCCCGCCACCGTCCGCTCGACGATCGGCAGTGCGAAGGCGAGGGTCTTGCCGGATCCCGTCGGCGACTTCGCGAGCACGTCGAGGCCGGCGAGGGCGTCCGGGAGGACGAGTGCCTGGATCCGGAACGGCTCGTGGATGGAGCGGGCGGCGAGCGTGTCTACGACGGGCGCGGACACGCCGAGCTCGCGGAAAGATTGCTGCAACACGTTGTGTTCGACTCCTTTACGGGTTCGAGACTTGCCTACCTCGAAACACCCGAAGGAGGAACGAGAAGCTCATCTCACCGGCCGGCGGAATTGCCGACCGTGCGCCCAGGGTAACAGGAACGTTCGGACGCACCGCTACGCTGAGTGCCGTGACGACGGACAGGCCCGAGCCGCTGACGCTCGCCCAGAAGGAGCAGCTCGAGTCGGAGCTGGCCGAGCTCGAGGGCCCCCGCCGTGCCGAGGCGGTGCAGGCGATCGCGACCGCGCGCAGCTTTGGCGACCTGTCCGAGAACTTCGAGTATCACGCGGCGAAGAACGAGCAGGGCCTGCTCGAGCGCCGCATCACGCTGTTGCGCGACCGGCTCGACCGGGCCGTGATCGTCGACGGCGATGCCGCGGCCGTCGATACGGTGGGGATCGGAACGACCGTCGAGATCGAGGACGAGCACGGCGAGCGGCTCGAGGTCGTGATCTCGAGCGTCGGCGGCGTGTCTCCCGACTCCCCCGTCGGCCGGGCGCTCTTCGGCCGCAAGGTCGGCGACGAGGTCGAGGTCGAGGCCCCGCGGGGCTCCTGGCGCGCCCGGATTCTTTCCGTCGGTTAGATCGTCTCCAGGCCCGTTAGGGTCGCCCGGTGTCTCTCGCGCTGAGCGCCGTCTGGAGCGACCGCTGTCTGCTGCACGAGCCTGCCGGTGAGGTGTGGATCGGCCTGCGCACAGAGGGGACGGAGGTGCCGGCGCGCGCCGAGCGGATCCGGGACGCGCTGCTCGAGCGCGGCGCGCCGCTCGTCGAAGCCGGCAGCCATCCCGACGATGCGCTCACGCGTGCCCACGATCCCGGGCTCGTCGCCTACCTCGAAACGGCCTGGGACGAATGGGCCGCG
>DASUXI010000170.1:0-25999 GCA_036377995.1 Gaiellaceae bacterium | reverse complement strand
CGGAACTGTTCCAGCGGGTCCGACGCGATCGCTGTCTCGAGCAAGAAGCCTGTGCGGTCGTCCATTGCGCGCCAGCCTACTGTGGAGAAACCGTCACGCAATCGGCACGGTTCCGGGGTCAGAGCCCGATCTCCAAACGCGTCACGCATTCGGCACGTTCCGGTTTCCCAGCCGAAGTGTCGACTAGCGAAAGAGGTCGCGCTCTTCCGGGATGACGAGGTCGCGCGCGCGGCCGTCGCCGGCGACGTCCAGCCCTCGCACCACGACGGCCGGGATTCCGCTCACCTTCCCCATGACGAGCTCCGCCGCGCCCGCGATCTCGTCGGCCACCGCGATCATCGTGTAGTGCAGCTCGTAGCCGGCTCGGTCACGCCTTCCGCGCAGGTCGAGCATCACCTGGAGACCGGCGGCACCCAGCGCGACGTCGGTGGTGCCCTGGCGCCAGGGCCGCCCGAACGAGTCCGTCACGAGCACGCCGACGTCGCGGCCGGTCAGCTTTCGGAAGCGCACGCGGATACGCTCCGCCGACGCGTCCGGGTCCTCCGGCAGCAGGACGAGCATGTCGGCCTCGGGCGCATTCGAGGAGTCGACTCCCGCGGACGCGCAGATGAACCCGTGCCTGGTCTCGGCGATGACGAGCGGCGGCCGCACCCGCACGACCCGCGCCGCTTCGCGGAGGATCACCTCGATGCGCCGCGCGTCCTCGTCGCCCGCGATCTCCCGCGCATGCTCCGACGGCTCCACCTCCGTGAGCCTGACGACCCTGCCCTCCGACTTCGAGACGGCCTTCTGCGCGAGCACGACCACGTCCCCGTCCTCGACCTGCACCCGCTGCGATACGAGAGCGGCGAGATCCTCCCCCTCACGAATCTCGGGCAGGCCCTCGACCGGGATGAGGCGAACCTCGCCGCTCAGGAAAGACCCGTCAACTTGAGGCCCGCGTGCGCCTTGTAGCGCCTGTTCACGTTGAGGATCACCGAGGTCATCCCCTCGAGAGCCCGGGAGTTCTCGAGCGGGCCGGCGTCGATCGCGCGCGAGCCGAGACGCCCCGCGAGCTCGAGCGACAGCTCCTTCGCAACGCCCGCGGCACCGCAGATCAGCGCGTCACCCGGATCGCCGTCCGCGAGGTTCGCGGCCGCGAAGGACTGGAGTCCCGACGCGACCGGCGCGCGCACCAGCCGCGCGACCTCCTCGGCCAGCGAGCCCTGGTGCTTCCCGGGGAGCACACCCTCGGGCGTGAAGCGGAGGTCGCTCGCGACGCACAGGACGGGCGTCTTGCCGATCGCCGCCGAGAGCGCCTTGGCCGTCTCGAGTGTCGCATTGGACTTCACGGCGAGGACGACGAGATCCACATTTTTGACGACGTCCTCGTTGAGACCGCCCTGGACTCCTAGCTCGGCGGCGGTGGCCGAAGCACGCTCGGCGTCGCGAGACCCGACAGACACCTCGTCCTGGCCGAGCTCGTGCAGGCGCTTCGCGAGCGCACGGCCGAACGCGCCGGTCCCGCCGACGACCGCGACCTTCACGCGAAGGCGACCGCGTCGAGGGCTGCATCGGCCAGACGCTTGCGCGCGTCGGCGTCGTCCATCAGTGTGCGCGCGACGACGGGACGGACTCCGAGCGCCGAGACGGCGCCACTGTCTGCGGCGTCCTGCTCGTCCAGCACGAGCGCGTCGATCAAACCGGGATAGCACTGCGCAAGATGCGCGGAGGTCGTCCCGCCCTGGAGGCGGCCGAGCATCTCGGCGGCAGGGCCCTTGACCGCGCGCCCGCCGATGAGAGGACTGACGGCGACGCAGGGCACACGCCGGCGCTCCAGCGCGGCGCGGATGCGCTCGACGGCCAGGATCGGGCCGATCGAGACAAACGGATTGCTCGGCGCGATCAGGATCAGGTCGGCGTCGTGGAGCGCCTCGAGCACCCCGGGCGCAGGTCGCGCAGCGGCCGCTCCCTCGAACCGGACGCCGTCGACGGGGTCGCGATGCGCGCGCGCGACGAACCACTGCTGGAACGGAAATGTTCCGTTCGGTGTGTCCAGCCACGTGCGAAGGAGATCGTCGGTGGCCGGCAAGATCGTGGGCTCGAGGTGGAGGGCAGCGGCGAGCCTGGCCGTCAGGGTCGACAGCGGCGTCCCCGCATGGAGCGCCTGGGTACGAATGACGTGCAGGCCGAGGTCCCGGTCGCCGAGGCGGAACCAGGCCTCCCCGCCAAGCACTTGCACCGTGTCGAGCGCGTTCCACGTCTCCTCCGCTCTGCCCCAGCCCCGCTCCTCGTCCGCCAGGCCCGCGAGGGCGTAGAGCACGCTGTCGAGGTCTGGTGAGACCGAGAGGCCGAGGACCTCGACGTCGTCGCCGACGTTGACCACCGCCGTGACACCCGCCGGATCGACCGCGGCGACGACACCGCGCAAGAAGCGTGCGCCCCCCACCCCGCCGCTCAAGACGGCGACCTTCACGACGCCAGCCTCACGCCGTCGAGCACAGCGCGCGTATGCGCGCCGGCGCGATCGCGAACGTGCCCGAGGTCGGCGGGCGTGTCCACGTCGTCGGCGAGATTCGGTATGGCCGCCAGCGTCGCGGCGGTGCCCCGTGCCTGCGCGGCCCGCTCGAAGCGCTCGGCGCTGCGCGGACCGTAGAGAGGCTCGAAGAGATGCGAGCCCGGAAGCCTCAGCGCGTTGGTGCGGCCGTCGGCGGACGCGACGAGGGCGATCCCGTCGAGCGGCTCCACGGCGAGCAGCGTTCCCAGATCCTCGGGCCGTACACACGGGACGTCGGCGTTGACGACGAGGACGCGCCCCGACGGGAACCCGCGCAGAGCCGAGGCGACGGCGGCTCCCTGGCCGCCGCCCGGATCGTCCACGACCTCGGCGCCGGCCTCTGCGGCGAGCCGGCGCCCGTCTGCATCCGACGTCACGACAACGGTGCGACCGAGGCCGACGGTGGCGGCGAGGACATCCGCGAGCATCGCGAGCACGACCGCGCCGTGCACGTCCGGACCGAGCCCGGTCAGCCGCTGCTTCCCTCCGTTGCCGCGAAACGGCACGACGATCCCTGCCATGTGCGCAGACTATCGGCGGTGAAACGACTCACGAACGCAGAGATCGCAGCCCAGCTCGACGCCTTTGCCGGGCTGCTCGACCTCAACGGCTCGAGCTTCTATACGGCGCGCGCCTACCGGCATGCGGCAGAGACGATCGGCGGGACGAAGGCGCCGGTCGCGGAGCTCGTCGCGTCGGGACGCGTGCAGGAGTTGCGCGGCGTCGGCCCCGGGATCGCGGGGCGCCTGCGGGAGCTCGTCGAGACGGGTCGCCTCGCGGAGCTCGAGGAGCTGCAGCAAGACGTACGGCCGGAGCTTCTGGCGCTCGCAGGGCTCCTCGGCATAGGACCGAAGCGCATGCTCGAGATCGGTCGCGCGCTCGAGGTATCGACCGCCGACGAGTTCCGGGAAGCAGCTCGCGCCGGCAGGCTGCGGTCGGTCCCCGGCATCGGTCCGCAGACGGAGCATCGGCTGCTCGCGGCGCTCGACAGGGAGCAGAGCGCACCGCAGTTGAAAGGGCTGCTGTTGAACCAGGCGCGGGTGTTGCTCGAGCCGATCGCCGAGGCACTCGGCGGCGAGGTGGCCGGAGACCCACGTCGCTGGGCGGATCTCTCGTTCGAGCTCGCGGTCGTCTGCGCCGCCGCCAGGCCAGGCCCAATTCTCGACAGGTTCGCAACCCTGCCGGCGATCGTCTCCGTGCTCGAGCGCGAGTCGAGGCGGGCGGTCGGCGTCACCGTCGAGGGCGTCGCGGTCGAGCTCGTCGTCGCAACGCCCGGGCGATTCGGGACCGAGCTCGTGCGCGCGACCGGCTCACGGGCATACGTCGACGCGCTCGGCGACCTCCCGGCCGCGCGCGACGAGCGCTCCGTCTACGCGCAGCTCGGTATCTCCTGGTGCCCGCCGGAGCTCCGCGAAGAGCCGTTCCGCGCCGAGCCTCCGAAACTCCTGACGCGCGACGACATCCGCGGCGACCTGCACGTCCATTCCACCTGGTCCGACGGCAAGAATTCGATCCTCGAGATGGCCACGGCCGCCCGAGCGCTCGGCTACGAGTACCTCGCGATCTGCGACCATACGCCCAACGTCCGCGTCGTCCCGGGCCTCGACGCAGACGCCCTGCGCCGGCAGGCCGAGGAGATCGCAGCGGTCAACGAGGAAGTCGCGCCGTTCCGGGTTCTCCGCGGGACGGAGGTGGACATCCGCAGCGACGGCACGCTCGACCTGCCGGACGACGTGCTGGCCGAGCTCGAGTGGGTGCAGCTGAGCCTGCATGCGGGCCAGCGCGAGCCGCGAGAGAAGCTGACGCGCAAGGTGACCGAGGCAATGCGGCATCCCGCCGTCCGCGCGCTCAGCCACCCGAGAGGGCGGATGATCAACCGCCGCCCGCCAAACGAACTCGACCTCGAGCGCACGTTCGAGGTTGCGCTCGAGACGGGCGTCGCGATCGAGACGAACGGGCTCCCCGACCGGCTCGACCTCTCCGGGCCGGAGATCCGGCTCGCGCTGGAGGCAGGCGTTCCGATCGTCGTCTCGACCGACTCCCACTCGGTGCGCGGCCTCGACAACATGCGACTCGCCGTGCACACGGCCAGGCGCGGCTGGGCGACGGCGGCGGACGTCGTCAACACGCGCCCGCTCGCCGAGGTGCTCGCGCGCCGGTGAGAGTCCTTGCCACCCGGCGCTATCCCGGCCCCGCATTCGACGAGCTCGCGGACGTCGAGGTGCGCGCACTCGCCGAGCTCCGAGGTTCCGAGCCCGGCGTCGAGGCGTTGATCGTCGCGAACGAGCCGATCCCGCTGGAACAGCTGCCCGCGCTTCGGCTCGTCGCCAACTTCGGCGTCGGTTACGACCGGCTCGGGATCGAGGAGCTGAAGCGGCGGGGCATCTCCGTGACCAATACGCCGGGCGTCCTCACAGCGGCGACCGCGGACCTCACCTTCGCGCTCATCCTGGCCACACGACGCCGCGTCGTCGAGGGCGACCGCAGAGTCCGTGCCGGCGAATGGACAGGCTCGTGGGCCGACGGCCTTCTCGCGGAGGAGCTCACCGGCGCGATCCTCGGGATCGTCGGCCTCGGGCGGATCGGCGAGGCGGTGGCACGGCGCGCGCGCGGATTCGAGCTGCGCGTCCTCTACACGCGGCGACAGCGCACGGAGACCGAGCTCGCCGACTACCGCGAGCTCGATCACCTACTCGCCGAGGCCGACATCGTCACGCTCCACGCGCCGCTGACACCGGAGACCCGAGGACTTATCGACTCGCGCCGCCTACGTCTCCTGCGGGACGGCACATGCTTCGTGAACACGTCGCGCGGGGAGATCGTCGACGAGCCGGCCCTCGTGACGGAGCTCGTCTCGGGTCGGATTCGCGCCGGCCTCGACGTCTTCGCGCACGAGCCCCGCGTGCCCGAAGAGCTCCTGTCCCTCGACAACGTCGTGCTGACGCCGCACCTGGGCAGCGGGACACGGCAGGCGCGCGAGGCGATGACGCGCCTCGTCGTCGACAACATCCTCGCCTACGAGCGCGGTGAGAGCCTCGTCACTCCGGTGTGACGAGCCGGGCGCTGCCGGGGCCGCTCGACGTCCACTCCGCGAGCTCGAACCAGTGCGTCTCCCGTAGCGCCGCACCGACCTGCGGATCGGTGTGCGCCGCGTAGAAGACGTGCCGCTCGAGGTCGCAGCAGATCGCAACGGTGCTGAGGGGGACGTCACGCACGTTCATCAGCGCCTCCCCGGGAAGCTTCGCCTCGGCCACCGTGTAGTGCTTGAACTGCAGGTCCGGCGCGTACTCCATCAGCTTCGGCCAATCGGGACATGTCCGCGAGCTCACGTCGTCACCCTTTCCGCCTGCGTCCGAATTTCCTCCCCGAGCCACCGGCCTTCGAGGCGGATCACACCCCGCTCATCGCCGCCGGGATACACGACGAAGTCGAGCGCGTCGTCGAGCCAGTGGTACAGACGCTCACCCGATTCGTCGGTGAGCCCGAGCCTCAGCGTGAAGCGCCCGTCGGCGAGAGGCAGCTGGTCGACCTCGAAGCGCGCCGAGAGCGCGGTCGCGCCGTCCTGCCAGCCGAGCTCGGAGACCTGCTGGCCGATCCCCGCGACGAGCAAACCGGACGCATCCCGCACCTCGAGCGACAGCCTCGGCGCCGGCATCGGGCTCGCCGCGGAGATCTGCAGACGCAGCGCGAGCGGCTCGCCCGCGAGGAACTGGCTGCGGCTCTCTCCGTCCGGGCCGAGGAGCTCGACCGCCTCGATCCGCGCCTCGCCGTTCCCCCACTCCTTGAGCCCGGCGCCCCGCTCGGCCGGGTCGCGGTCGCCCGCGAGCAGCTGCCGGTAACGCACGATCGCGTCGTGCGTCGGACCGTCGAACTCGACCACACCCCCGCGCAGGAGAATCGCGCGGTCGCACAGCCGCTCGACGGCGGACGCGTCGTGCGAGACGAACACGATCGTCCCCCCGCGCTGCTTGAACTCGAAGATCTTGCCGAAGCACTTCCGCTGGAACTGCTCGTCGCCGACCGCGAACACCTCGTCGAGGAGCAGGACGTCCGCCGCGATGTGCGAGGCGATCGCGAAGCCGAGGCGCATGTACATCCCCGAGGAGTACGTGCGCACCGGCAGGTCGATGAACTCCTCGAGCCCCGCGAAGGCGACGATCTCGTCGAGCTGCTCACGGACGTATGCGCGCTTGAGCCCATGGATCGATCCGTTGAGGAAGACATTCTCGCGCCCGGTCAGGTCCGGATGGAAGCCCGCGCCGAGCTCGAGCAGCGAGCCCACGCGCCCGCCGACGTCAACCGTGCCCGAGGTCGGCTTGATGATCCCGGAGATGAGCCGGAGGAGGGTCGTCTTGCCCGAGCCGTTGCGGCCGACCAGGCCGACCGCGCTGCCGGGCTCGATCCGGAAGGAGACGTCTCGCAGGGCGGCGACCTCGGTCGCGCGCGATCTGTGCCGCGCGACGACAACATCCTTCAGCCGCCGGGCCTCACGCGGGTAGACCTTGAACGACCTCGAGGCGTGGTCGGAGACGATCTCACCGGGTCGGTTCACGCCTTCGAGGGTACCGCCAGCGCCCGCCGAACCAGGCCGGCGAGCACTCGGACGAACGCAGGATCGGCGTTCGGCATCTCGATCCGGGCGAAGCGGAGGTTCAGCTCTCGTGCGCGTTCGGCCGCCTCGTGGTCGAGATCCCACCTGATCTCGAGATGGTCGGCGACAAAGCCGACCGGGCAGACCAGAACGTCGGTCACCCCGCGCGCGGCGAGGTCGCCGAGATGGTCGAGGATGTCGGGCCCGAGCCACGGCTCACCGGTCTGCGACTCGCTCTGGAAGGAGAACGTCCAGTCCGAGATGCCCGCGCTCTCGGCGACGAGAGCGGCCGTCTCGAGGAGCTGGTCCCGGTACGGGTCGCCCGACTCGAGGATGCGGGCCGGCAGCGAGTGGGCGGTGAAGACGACGTGAGCCTCGGTTCCCCGCACGCGCTCGGCCAGGACCTCGATCAGCCCGGGCTCGTCATGCCAGCTCTCGATGAACAGGAGCTCGGCCCGCCCGGCCAGGGCCTCGCCCAGCTGCTGCCGGTAGCCGGCGATCGAGAGTGAGGAATAGTGGGGGGCGAGGACGAGGCCGACCACGGCATCCGCTCCGGTGCCCACCGCGCGCTCGGCCGCGTCGGCGATCCGCGGATCCCAGTGCTTCATCCCCGTGAAGACCGGGATGCCGCCGAGCTCGCGTTCGAGAGCGGCACGCGTCGCCTCGGTGACGGCGTTGAGCGGCGAGCCGTCCTCGATCCCGAGTCGCCGATAGCGCTCGACGAGGTCCTCGAGCAGCTCGGGCCTGATCGGACGGCCGCCGCGAATGTCGGCGTAGTAGGCGGGCACGTCGGCGAGACGCTCCGGTGAGCCGTACGCCATCAACACGACCGCCGCGTGCACGGAAGTCAGGCCTGCGCCGCGACCGTGACGTCGTGCACGAGCTCGGTCAGGCGCCGGAGAACAGCCGGGTCTGTTTCGGGTGGCACTCCGTGCCCAAGGTTGAATACATGACCCGGCCGCCCCCCGGCACGCGCGAGAATAGCGCGGGTCTCGGCCTCGATCCGCTCCCACGGGCCGAGCAGGACGGCGGGGTCCAGGTTTCCCTGCACGCCTCGCTCGTCACCGACCTCTGCCCAGCCGCGATCGAGGGGGATCCGCCAGTCGAGGCCGATCACGTCCCCGCCGGCGCGTGCCATCTCCGTCAGCAGGGTCGACGTCCCGGTGCCGAAATGGATCGTGGGCGCATCGACGGCTGACAGGATCCGCGCCGAATACGGCGCGACGAACTCCTCGTAGTCGGACGGCGAGAGCGCGCCGACCCAGGAATCGAACACCTGGATGACGTCCGCGCCGGCACGAGCCTTCGCGGCGACGTAGCGGGCGAAGGTGTCGGCGAGCTTGTCCATCAGCGCATGCCAGACGGCGGGCTCGCGATACATCATCGCCTTCACCGCCCCGAACTCGCGGCTCGGCTTCCCTTCCACGAGGTAGCCGGCGACCGTGAAAGGCCCCCCGCAGAAGCCGACCACGGCCTGGTCGTCCCGCAACGCCGCTCGCACGAGGCGAACCGCCTCGAGGATCGTCGGCACGGACTGCTCGGGCTCGGGGACGACGAGACGCTCGACGTCGGCCGCAGTCCGGATCGGCGCGGCGACGACCGGGCCGACGCTCTCGACGAGCTCGACCGCGACGCCCATCGCGAGCACCGGGAACATGATGTCCGTGAACATCACCGCAGCGTCGACGTCGTGTCGCCGCACCGGCTGCAGCGTCACCTCCGCGCAGAGCTCCGGCTCGGCGACGATGTCGAAGAGCCCGTAGCGCTTCCGCAGCTCGCGGTACTCGGGCAGCGAGCGTCCCGCCTGGCGCATGAACCAGACCGGGGTTCGCTCGACCGTCTCGCGCCGGCAGGCCCTGACGAGAAGCGGCTCCATCAGGGCGTAGGCTAGTCCGGCGATGGAGCCGGTCGGCGAGCACCCAGTTCCCGCCGGCCCGCTCGCGGTGCGCTGGCTCGCCTACGAGCTCGACCCTCCACAGGCGGGCGCGCTCATTCGCGCGCGCGTGGCAATGGAAAACGCCGGCAGCTCGCCCTGGCGCGGGCTCAACCTCTCCTACCACTGGCTCGACGACCGCGGCAACCCGATCGTGTGGGACGGGCTGCGCTACGAGGTCACGGCGGCGCCCTCGGAGCGGGTCGAGCGCGAGCTCGAGCTACGCGGGCCGATCCCGCCGGGCCGCTACCGGCTCGCCTTCGACCTCGTGAACGAGCATCGCTTCTGGCTCGAGGAGCTCGGGAACGTCCCGCTCGCGCTCGACGTCGACGTCGCGCCGCGCGATGCGAGCAAGGCGCAGGCGTTTCTTCCCGCCGGCGTTCAGGCACGGCCCGAGTGGGAGCAGCAGGTGCACGCCGCGCACACCGAGGGGTATGCGGCTGTAGGCGGCTCGATCGACTGGCAGGGAGGGCGCCTGCGCCGCCGGCCGGCTGCGCTCGAGCCGTATGCCCCGGGCGGCGGGCGGAACCCGGCGTTCGCGCATCCCCTCGTGTGTCCCTCGCTGTTGCCCCCGCTCGAGCCGAACACCGAGGTCGGGGGCCTACCCGCCTGGCAGCCGGAAGGGGACGAGCCGTGGGTCTACGACGGCCGCATCACACTTCGACTGCGGCGTCGCTAGCGCACGCCGCCCTAAGAGGTCGTGCGGGTTTGGCCCGCACGACCGACCAACGCCCGCTCTGAGTCAGTAACGACTCGAGCTCTCAACTCACACTTCGACAGCAATCTGGTCGTCGACGCGGCTGAAGACGAACGCTCCTAGTGCCAGGGCAACGACCGCGGCGACCACCGTGTAGACGGTGTCGCCCGCGGTCGGCAGCCGGCCGTAGAAGAGCGGATCCCGCAGCGCCTCGATCATCGGCGACAACGGGTTCCCCCAGTGGATGACGTCGACCACCCACGGGCGGCTCGCGATCTTCTGGTCGCTGAGCGGGTAGAGCACCGGCGTCAGGAAGAACAGCGGCAGCAGCAGCGCTGCGACGAGAAACTCGATGTCGCGAAAGAGCACGTTGAGGGACGCGATCGCCAGCGCGAGGCCGCCCGCGAACGCGACCACCGCGACGGCGAGAGGGATCGCAAGCCACTCCGTCCCGCGCACGCGCGA
Source organism: Gaiellaceae bacterium (assembly GCA_036377995.1). Taxonomy (GTDB): domain Bacteria; phylum Actinomycetota; class Thermoleophilia; order Gaiellales; family Gaiellaceae; genus 3-1-20CM-4-69-9. The sequence goes on along the minus strand of DASUXI010000170.1, from coordinate 15,777 downwards.
GAGCAATGCAAAGTTCAGCGCCAGCAATGCGACGAGCATCACGGCGAAGCTGATCAGGTGCGTCGCGACGACCGAGAGCGGGACGAGTTGGCGCGGGAAGCGCGTCTTACGAATGAGGTTCGCGTTGTCGAGCATCGACCTCGACGCCGACTGCACCGACTGCGCGAAGAAGATCCAGGCGGAGAGCCCGACGAGCAGGAAGAGGGCGTAGTGCCCTTCGGATCCGAACGGCGTCTTCCAGAGGACCGAGAAGACGAGCAGGTAGACGGCCATCAGCAGAACCGGATTCGCGAGCGTCCAGGCGAGCCCGAGCAGGGATCCCCGGTATTTCGCCTGGACGTCCCGGCGAAAGAGGTTCCCGAAGAGCTCGCGGTAGCGAACCAGGTCGCCGTAGACCGTCGTCATGGGCGCGCCCTAGTCTAGAGGCGGCCTCACATGGCACTTACAGCCGTTGGTTACGCTTCGACCCCGTGAAGGCGCTGGCGGCGATCGCTGCATTTTCCGCCGCGGCCGCGGCCATCTGGCTGCTGCTCCGCACGCCGCTCGCCGCCCGGCTCGCGACTGCTCCGCGCGCCGACCGCTGGCACGACCGGACGACTCCGATGCTGGGCGGGATCGGGATCTTCGGCGGCATCATGGCCGGCTTCTGGGTCGCCGTCGCGACGGGTGCCGCGCCTGCGAGCCGCGAGCTAGTGGCGATCCTCGGAGGCTGCTCGATCCTCTTCGTCGCCGGCCTGCTCGACGATCTGTTCCACTTCGGGCCCCTGCCAAAGCTCGCGGCCCAGCTCGCCGCCGCCGGGCTCGTGATCTTCAACGGCCTCACGATCTCGGGGCTCATCTCGAACGACTTCCTCGCCGGCGTCGTCGCGCTGCTCTGGCTCGTCGGGATGACGAACGCCTTCAACCTGCTCGACAACATGGACGGCCTCGCGGCGACGCTCGCCGGAATCGCGGCGATCTTCTTCGCGATCGACGCGCTAACCGTGCACAAGAACAACGCCGTGCTCGCACTCGCGCTCTCGGTCGCGTTCGCCTGCGCGGGCTTCCTGCCGTTCAACCTCCGAGCCGGGAAGCCGGCGGCCGTCTTCATGGGGGACTCCGGCAGCCAGGTGCTCGGGTTCGCGCTTGCCGCCATGGGCCTCTCGGCGAGCTGGAAGGTCGCGGGCACCACCGTCGCCACCCTGTTGCTGCCGATCCTCGTCCTCGCCGTGCCGATCCTGGACACGACGCTCGTCACGGTCGTCCGGCTGCTGGACGGACGCCCCGTCTACCAGGGCGGCCGCGACCACACGTCGCACCGGCTCGTCTATCAGGGGCTCTCCGAGAAGCGGGCGGTCGTCCTCCTCGCCGTCATCTCGGCCGCGCTCGGGACGACCAGCCTCTTCTACAACGTCCTCGACAACGCCTGGGTGACGCTGATCGGCGTCCTGCTCACGTTCGCGCTACTCGTGCAGTTCGCGAGCGTGCTGTCGGACGTCGAGCGCACGTCGGGCCGGCTCGTGGAGCGCGGCTGGATGCGCACGTTCGTCGCCAATCCGCGCAGGCTCGTCGAGTCGCTCGTCGACTTCGCCATCATCAGCGCCTCGTTCGCCGCCGCTTACTACCTGCGCATCCAGGACAGCGGCACTCCCTACCAGCGGCACATCTTCCAGATCTCCCTCGCCGTCCTGCTCGCCGTGCGCTACGCGGCCTTCATACCGTTCGGCCTCTATCGCGGCGTATGGCGCTATGCGGGGGCCCGCGACGCGGCGAGCATCATGGCTGCGGTCGTCGCTTCGGAGGTGGTCGCGTACCTCATTCTCGACGCAACGCAGAACTTCGCGACCTTCCCGCGCAGCATCTTCATCATCGACGCGCTCATCTGTATGACGCTGATCGGCATCTCGCGGTTCTGGGAGCGCGCGTTCGTCCGCGGGGTGTCCTCGTTCACCGGGCGCACCGACCGGAAACGGACGCTGATCGTCGGCGCCGGCCGAGGCGGGAGAAGCCTCCTGCGCGAGCTGCGGGAGACGCCGGGCGAGCAGATCGTCGGCTTCGTCGACGACGACCGCCGCCTCGCGCGCCGGCGACTTCAGGGCGTTCCGGTGCTCGGCGGGATCGGCGAGATCGACGCGATCCTCCTGCGAGCGCTCCCCGACACCGTGCTCGTCACCATTCCCGACGCCCCGCGCGACCGGCTCGGCCTCGTCATCGACGCATGCACCCGTGCAGAGGTTCCGTGCCGTTTTGTCAGGCGCGAGACGGATCTCGATCCCCGCGTCGTGCTCGGCGCACGCGCGGAGTAGTGGCCACGTAGTGGGGATCGCGACCGCGCAGCGCGCGCCGGCCGACCGCACGCTGACCGACAGGCTCCTGGCGGCGGTGCCGCTCCTGAGCATCTTCCTGTGGCTCTGCATCGTCTACGCGGTGGAGGCGTGGGCGCACGGCACGCCGTGGCTCTTCGGAGACGAGCTGGAGCTCACGCAGCTCTCCCGCGCGATTGCGGCTACGGGACATGCGGCGCGGCGCGGCGAGCCGCACTCGTTCGACTCGGTCTGGACGTACCTGATGGCGCCCGCGTGGCTCATCGACAACATTCACACCGCTTACGACACGGTCAAGTACCTGGCCGTGATCGTGATGACGCTCACGGTGTTCCCGGCCTACGGCATCGCGCGGACGATCGTGGGGCGCAACGCGTCGCTCTTCGTCGCGGCCGCGTCGGCGGCGATCCCGGCGCTCGCGTACTCGGCGATGATCGTCGTGGAGCCGCTTGCCTATCCGTACTCGACGCTCTGCCTCTTCCTGATCCTCCGCGCGCTGGTCGCGCCGTCGCGCCGCTGGCTCGCCGCAGCCGCGGTCGCCAGCGTGCTCGCCCCGCTCGTCCGCGGGGAGCTCGGGATGATCCCAATCGTCTTCGTCCTGGCCGCCGTCTTCCTCGCCTGGCGCTCGGACCGGCTGACCCGGTGGCGGTCGAGCTGGAACACCTGGGACTGGGTAGGCCTCGGCGTCCTCCTCGTCGGCGCAGGCGTGACGCTCAGCGCGTTCCTCGGCCACCACTCCTACGAGTGGCTGATCGCGACCGGCTTCTTCCAGAAGCGCCTCTTCGACCTCGGCCTCGATGCCGCCGGCGCCCTGACGATCGGGCTCGGCGTCTTCCCCGTCGTCGCCGGCCTCGCCTCGCTCTGGCGCGCCCCCGGCGAGACGCCCTCGCGCGCGCTGAGCTCGTTCCGCAGTGTCCTCGCGGCGGCGATCGTGTGCTTCGGCATGTACACGGCCGTCAAGTCGACGTACGTCTCGACCGTCTTCGGGACCTACACGTACGAGCGCAACCTCATCTACCTCGCGCCGCTGCTCTTCACCGGAACGGCGTTGTGGCTCGAGCATCGCCGCGTGCATCCGGTCGCACTCGGGATCTCGGCGGGTTTCGCGCTGCTCCTCCTGCTGAGGACGCCGTACGAGATGGGGCAGGACATCTCCTACAACGCGCCCGGCCTGGCGATTCTGCAACAGGCGAACCGCTATCTCCAGATCGACCCGACCGGCGCGCGCATCGGGCTCGTCTGCATCCTGGCGCTGTCGGTGGCGCTGCTGCTCGCGCCGCGGTTCCTCCGGCGCGGTGCGGCCTGGCTCGCGCTCGTCGTCGGCGCCGCGGTGCTCACGTGGAACGTCACCGGCGAGCTCGCCTTCGCGTCGGCCTCGAATCGCTCCTCGAACCGGTTCGTCGACAACATCCGCAGACCGTTCAGCTGGGTGGACGAGCACACGGGCGGCGCCTCGACGCTCTATCTCGGGCAGCAGATGACGGATCAGAACGGCGAGTGGCTGCTGGAGTTCTGGAACAAGTCGATCAAGGCGGTGTGGAGCCTCGACGGCACCGCGCAGGGCCCCGGCCCGGTCCTGACTCCGGACCCGAGCGCGACCGACGGCGCGCTGTCACACGATCCCGGCTACCCGTACATCGTCGTCGAGCGCGGCATCGACGTCGTCGGCAAAGAGGTCGCGTCGCACCTGCACGTCGCCGGAGGAGCGCTGCAGCACTGGCGCCTGATCAAGATCGCGCCTCCCCTCCGCTTGCGCGCGTCCGTCACCGGCGTGGCCCCGGACGGCTGGACCGGAGCATTCAGCTCCTACACGCGGTACTCGACGCCGGGCGACAGGACGGGGCGGGTCCGCGTGATCGTCTCGCGCGCTTCGTGGGGCGGCCCGAACAAGACCGGTCACGTCACGGTCAAGATCGGCCCGATCACGATCGGTACCGACAAGCAGCCGCACGTGGTGACCGTCACGGGCATCAGGCGCTTCGACATCCACAGCAAGCAAGAGGTATCGGTCGTCCTCCGCGCCCCCGGGCCGAGATTCCGCGTCGAGGTGACGATCTCGCCGACGTTCTCGCCGCATGAGCTCGTGCCTCAGGCATCGGACGCGCGCCAACTCGGCGCCAGGACCACCTACGAGTTCCTGCCGCCGCGAAAAGCTGCGCACAGGTAGCTGAAGCGGACCGCCAGCAAGAGCCGGGCGAGCGGCCCGGTGCGTTCGAGCATCCGGAGCGCTGCGGCCACGGGGCGCGGCGGCGAGACTCGCTGCGGCGAGAAGAACGGGCGGAGCTCGAAGCGGTCGAAGCCTGCAGCGGCGAGCTCGGCGCGGATGTCGTCGACGCGGTACTGGCGGGGATTGAGGTCGAACACGAGCTTGCGCTCGGTGAAGCCCGAGACGCGGCGGAAGAACGCCGCGCGATCGGTCGCGTAGTAGATGGCGCGGAAGCACGTCGTCGCGGCGACCGGCTCCGCGGGCTCGTAGTCGTTCAGGTTGCCGCGCACGACGGCGCGTCCGTGACGGCTTGCGGCCTCGACCATCTCCGGGCTCGCGTCGACGCCTCGGTAGTCGAGCCCCTGCAGGTGATCGGCGAGGCCGCCGTCACCGCACGCGAGGTCGAGCACGATGTCTCCTTCGTGGAGGCGAGGGCCGAGCGAGACGACGAGCTCGGCGCGATGCGCGAGATAGGCGGCCGAGTCGGCGTATGCGTCCTCCGACCAGCGGGCGGCCTGGGGACCGTACTTGTCCATCGGCGTCTCGCGTTTGTTCAAATCGGTGGGTTCCCAGAAGGTGTGCAGGACGGTCGCACGGGCAGAGCCCGCGCGACCTCTCTGCGGCGCCGTCTAGTCGGCGCCTTGTCCCCGTTGCTCACCGCAGGGCGAACAGCCGCTCGGGATGCTTGCGCAGGAAGCGCGCCATCGCGTGCAGGTGCCACAGGTTCCGCCGGGTGAAGAAGTGCTTGTCGATCACCGCCTGGTACTCGTGCCGGACGACCGCGGCCGGCACCCACCAGCGATCCCAGCCCGCCTTCATCGCGCGATAACTCAGGTCGATGTCCTCGACATAGAGCTTGTAGCCGGCGTCCCAGCCACCGATCTGCTCGAGCATCGTACGCCGCATGAGCAAAAACGCCCCGAGCATGGTGTCGACCTGCAGTGGCTCGTCCACGGGGGCGTCGAGGAGGTAGTGGCGGCGCTGCCAGCGAAGCGGGGGGAAGAGGGCTCGAAGGGGCGTCCGGCGCACGATCGTCCCGCCGACGGTCGGGAAGCTGCGTCTCGACGCCTGGAGCGTCCCGTCGGGGTTGAGCATCCTGGGACCGGCGACGCCGCAACGCGGGTGTGCGTCCGCGAACGCGGCGAGCTCGCGGACACAGCCTTCCTCGGGGACGGCGTCCGGGTTCGAGATGACGACGTACTCGCCCGTCGTGGCGGCGATGCCCTTGTTCACGTTCGCCGAGAAGCCGAGCGGACGCTCGTTCTCGACCACCTTGACGCCTTCCGGCAGCTCGGTGGGCCTGCTTCCCGGGCCGTTGGCGACGACGACCAGCTCGTCGACCTGCGGCAACAGCGCCGGGAGAGACGTGCTCAGGAGGCCGGCCTCGCCCGCTCCGGTGACGACGAAGATCCCGGAGACGCTCACCCTGCCAGGACGCTCCGGTAGGTCTCCGCGGTGAGACGGGCCGTCTCCTGCCACGTGAACGCCGCAGCTCGCGCGAGCCCCGCCGCCGAGAGCCGCTCGCGGTCCGCGAGTGCTCGGCGCACGCCCTCCGCGAGATCGTCGGCGAAGATCGCCGCGTCACCCGCGACCTCCTGCAGAGCAGGCTCCGGCGCGGCGACCACAGGCGTGCCGCACGCCATGGCCTCGACGACCGGCAGGCCGAAACCCTCGTACCGGGACGGGAACAGCAGGCACGCCGCGTGCTGGTAGAGGTCGACGAGCTCCTCCTTCGGCACGTAGCCGCGCACGTCCGCGCCGCGCCGGGCGAGCTCCGATGCCAGCTCGGCGTCCTTCGCCGGCCCGACGACGACGAGCTTGCGACCCACGGCGTTGGCCGCGTCGATCGCGTCGAGCGGCTGCTTGCGCGGCTCGATCGCGCTGACGAAGAGCAGGAACGAGTCGTGCTCCCCGGCCGGCTTGAAGTCGGGATCCGGCGCGAGCGGGGTGACGACGATCTTCTCCGGCGGCGTGCCGTACAACTCGACGAGGTCGCGCTTCGTCCGCTCGGAGATGGCCAGCACGCGCCGCGCCTTCCTCACCGAGCGGCGCACGAAGACCTTGAACGTGACGAGATCCCACTTGCCGAAAACCGAGGGATCACGCTCCCACGAGAGATCCTGGACGGTCAGCACGGCCGGCACGGGGCAGGCGAGCGGCAGCGCGTGGACGAAATGCGCGAGCGCAGGGCGCATCCGTCGCAGCAGCCGCGGGACGGAGACCGCCATACGAAGCTCCTGTGAGCCCACCGGGAGAAGCACCGGCTCGATCCCGTCGGGAAGCAGCGAGAGGTCGCGCGTGATCCCCGCGATCCGCAGATCCTCGCTCGCGCCGGGAAGCGCGCGGAGGAGCTGGGAGACGTACGTCTCGTCACCGGTTCGCCTGCGACCGAGGACGTCGGCGTCGACGAGGACGAGCGGCTTCGTCACGCGAGCGCCCGGCGGTAGACGTCGACGGTCGCCGCTGCGATCGTGTCCCAGCGAAAACCTCGGGCGCGCTCGAGCCCGCGAGCGACGAGTCGCTCGCGCTCCGCGCTCGCCCGCTCGATGCCGTCGGCGATCTCTGCCGGGTCGAGCGCGTCGACGAGGATCGCGGCGCCGTCAGCGACCTCCTCCATCGCGGTGCCGCGCGTTGTCACGACCGGGACGCCGCAGGCCATTGCCTCGAGCACAGGAATGCCGAAACCTTCGTAGAGCGACGCGTAGGCGACGCAGAGCGCGCCGCGGTAGAGCCGGGCGAGCTCGCTGTCGCTGACCTCCCCCAGCCAGCTGACGCCGTTCCCGACGACTTCGACCCCGCCCCAGCCGCGGGCGCCGACGACGCGGAGCTCGACGTCGCTGCGCCGGGCGGCCTCGACGATCCGGGCGAGGTTCTTGCGGGGCTCGAGTGTCCCGACTGCGAGGACGTAGTCGCCGTCCGCGGCAGGCCCCTCTCGAGTGAACTCCTTCTCGACGGCGTTCGGGACGACATGGATCTTCTCGTCCGGCACGCCGAGCAACTCGACGAGCTCACGCCGCGTGAACTCCGAAACCGCGATCACGCACCGTGCGGCGCCGAGAACGCGCGGGACGACGCGCGGGCTGTAGGTGCGGGTCCAGCGGTTGAAGGCCTCGGGATGGCGAAGCACGGCCAGATCGTGCACGGTCACGACCAGAGGGCGCGCAGCGCGCAGCGGTCCGCGATATGTCGGACAGTGGAGCACGTCGGCCGCGCGCTCACGCCCAAGGGCGAACGGGTACCAGACCGTGTCGCGGGCCAGCGTCGACGCACGATCGCCGCGGCCGAACGAACGGGTCGCGACCTCGACGTCGTCTCGTAGTCGCAACTCGCGCAGCAGGCCGTTGAGGTAGCGGGCGGTGCCCGCTCGCGTCTGCAGGAGCGGAGAGACGTCGACGGCGGCGCGGATCACAGCGCGTCAGCGTAGCTCTGCAGATGTATGCGCCCTGTCTCGTTCCAGTCGAAGCGCCGCGCGTGCGCGAGACCCCTCGCGATCAACTCGTCGCGCTGGGCGAGCGCGCGCTCGATGCCGGCGGCGAGCTCCTCCGGGCTGTCGGGGTTCGCGCGGACGGCGGCGTCGCCGCACGCCTCGTCGAGCGACGGATGCGACGAGACGACGCACGGCACACCGCAGGCCATCGCCTCCACGACCGGGATGCCGAAGCCCTCGAAGCGTGAGGGATACGCGAAGACCTCGGCCCCGCGGTAGAGCGCGGGCAGCTCGTCGTCGCGAACGAACCCGAGACCGCCGCCGCCGAGGGCGGCGAGCCTCAGCTCACCGCCGAGGAGGCTCATCGCCGCATCGAGAGTGGCGCGGTTCTTGCGCCAGTCCTCGGTCGCGGTCGTGAAGACGTAGGGCTGGCCGAGATCGCGACGGTCCCCATCAGGGCTGAAGGAGGCATCGACGCCGGGGTGGGCGACGCGAACACGCTCGCGCGCTAGGCCGAGCAGCTCGACGATGTCCTCGGCCGTGAACTCCGAGTTGGTGAACACGACGTCGCACGAGGCGGCGGCGCGCGCCGTCCTGGTGTGCATCGACACGGTCCTCGGATGCAGGCGCTCGGGAAAGCGAAGCGGCCCGAGGTCGTGGATCATCGTCGCCCGCACGCCTCCGCGCTGCGGCGGAGTCATCCAGTCGCTGAAGTGGAGCACGTCGAGCCCGCCGAGTACGCGCTCGGCGACCGGATGCCCGAGCGCTCCCCATACCCTCCGCGTCGCGTGTGCGAACGGGACGGTTAGGAGACGACGGTCGACGGGCAGGCCGGAGAGCGCGTCCGCCAGCAGTCTCCGCCCGCGGATGCTGACCGGCCCGAATGCGACGAAGTCGTGCTCGTCAGGGGCCGCCGCGAGCATGCCCTTCAGCGCACCGAGGATGTAGTTGCCGACGCCCGTCCGCGGATGCGAGAGGGGCGTGACGTCGTAGGCGATCCTCACGGCGCCGCGTAGCGGAACGCGAGGAAGTGTGCGCCGAGCACGCGCGTGTCCGCGCTCCCCGGCAGCGCGATCGCGGGCACAGCGGTCGGCGTCACCGTGAAGACGACCCGGCACGTTCCGTCGCGTGGGCGCAGGGGAACGGTGAGCCTCCCGACGTTGGACGGGTCGAAGGTGACGCTCCTACCCGCCGCCGTGACCGTCTGCGCGCGCGTGAAGAGGTTCGCGTCGCTCGCAAGGTCGACCGTCAGCGTCCCGCCGTCGCAACGCGGCCTCGTGTAGGTGACCCGTCTCCCCGACCACGTGTCCGGGAACAAGCCGGAGACGTGGTAGGCGATGCGCAGGAGGCCGTCGGTCCGGCGCACCACCATCCCTTTGAGCTTGTCGCGCGCGACCACCTGTCCGGCCAGCGGGACGGCCTCCTCGCTGAGCACGAACGGATACCGGAGCGGGCGCCCGCCCGCGAGCAGGACGCCATCCGAGCGCTCGCGCACCTTCGTCTCGGGCAAACCGCCCATTGACTGCTGGCGGAGGTCGAAGACGGGCCCGACGCTGCGGTTGAAGAACTCGTTCTCCCAGAGCGTCAGCGGCTGCTCGGTCGGGCGCGAGCCCGAGTAGACGAACGCGACGTTCGCGCTCCGCCCCGCCGCGGCGTCGACCCAGTCGCGTCGCTGCGCCGTGATGCCCTGATAGAGCGCGCCGACGGACGCCTTCGGGAAGCCGTGGTCGAAGCGCTCGATCCGTTCGGTCGCAAACGCGAACCAGAGGAGCACCACGGCCGGCAGGACGAAGGCGTACCTGGGCGAGACGGCCAGGAAGAGCAGCCCGATCGCCGCCGACACCGCGACGACGACCACCGAGACGGTGTTGAGCGCGACCAGGCGCTCCTGCAGCCACCAGAGCGGCAGCAGCGCGAGCGTGTCGGACTCGGCGGAGGCGTCGATGAGCCGGTGGTACGGAAGGACGCCCGGGAGCGCCGCCGCAACGAGGATTGCCGCGGCGGTCGCCCGCGCCGGTCTCGGCAGGCCGCGCTCGATCCAGGCCAGCAGTGCGATCAGGAACAGCGGCGCGACGTAGAAGAGGTTCCGCTCCTGAACGCGCGGCGAGAGCGCCGACGCGAACGCGGACACCTCCAGCAGAAGCCAGACGATCAGCGGCAGGGACGCGGCGAGGAAGACGCGGAGCGGCCGGTCGAGTGTCCGGCCGAGAACGGCGAGCAGCACGAGCGCGGCGAACGGGGCGATCCCGAGGTAGAGGTCGAGATCGGCGACGTGGTACAGGAGCCACTTCAGGATCTGGCCCGGCGAATAGGACGCGTGACCCGTGACGCTGTAGCTGCCGAGGACGCCGTAGGGTGAGCGTCCGCGCGCGAACTGCACGATCAACACGGCGATCACGGCACCGGCGAGCACGCCGTAGAGGACGCGGAAGTCCGCGAGCGCGCGCAGTCGCCTGCGGTCGAGCCAGGCGAGCACCAGCGGGGCGGTGGCGACCGCGGGAACGAGGACGATCGCCTGGGGACGGGTGAAGAACGCCAGTAGGCAGACCGCGAGCAGCGCGAGCTGGCGCCAGGCCGTCGGGCGCTCGAGCGCGAGCACGAGCGCGAGCGCGACGCCGACGAAGAGCGGGTAGAACACCGTCTCCGTCATCAGCGTGCCGGTGTACATCATCGACGGCACGGCGATCGTCAACAAGGCTGCGAGCAGAGCGAGAAGCTGCGAGACGACCCGGCGCGCGAGCAGATACGCCGGAATCGCGGCGAGCGACATCAAGACCGAGCCGATCGTCTTCGCGGCCGCGTACGCGTCCGGCACCGATCCGAACACGCGCCACGCCGGTGCGATCAGCGCCGGGTACACGACTCCGTAAGCACCGTGGTGCACGTCGCGGATGAGGAAGCTGCCGGTATCGGCGAAGCTCTTCGCGAGCTCCGAGTAGATGAGCTCGTCGACCATGATCCAGGGAGCGACGACCCGGCGCGAGAGGCCGTAGCGGAAGACGGCCGAGACGATCACGAGCGCGGCGAGCCAGGCCCAGACCGGAACGCGCGAGAGCCGACCTCCTCCCGTTCGGGGCGGAGGAGCAGGCTCGGGCCGCCCGTTGCGGGCCAGGCCGATCTCGTCGAGACGGGTCGAGAGCTCGGCGGCGTAGGCCGTCCCCGGCTCTATGCCGATCTCGGCGGCGGCCAGGGCGACGTCGTCGACGACGGCGGTCGCGACGCGCGTGCCTCCGGCCGCCTCCTCGAGTGCCGCCGTGTAGAGCTCGGCCACGTGGCCGAGGTCGTGCTCGCGGCCGACGTAGTCGAGGGCAGCGTCGCTCATCGCGTGCTGCGTCGCCTCGCTCGACGCGAGCAGCTCGAGGGCGGTGGCGATCGCCGGGACCTCCTCCTCGTTCACCGGCACTTTCAGCGCGACCGCGTCTGGGAGCTCGGAGAACCAGCCGAGGTCGCTGACGACGAGAGGGCGGCCGAGGGCAAGCGCGCGGATGGCGCTTCCCGAGGTCTCGCCCATCGTCGGCGCCCGCAACGACACGCAGGCATCGCAGGCCGCCATCAGCGACCAGAGGCGCTCCTCGGGGACGTAGTCGATGCGCTCGATTCCCGGGGCAGTGAGACGGCCCGCGTCGAATCCGGGCGAGGCGGGCCCGACGAGCAGGAGCCTTGCGTCCGGATGACGGCTGCGGACGAGCGCGAAGGCCTCGACGAGCTGCGGCAGGCGCTTGCTGGGGTTGAGATGGCCGAAGCATCCGAAGAGCGGGCGGCCATCGATCTCCGCGGCCCGGACTCCGGCGAGTGGCCACGCCGGATGCGGAATCGTCGAGATCGGCCCGGAGTAGCCCGCGCCACGCGCACGTTCCTCGACGAAGTGCGAGTGCACGATGAGTGCCGTTGCGCCCGAGAGCACCTCGCCTGCGAGCGGAAACTCATCGGGGCTCGTCTCCCACGGCGGCGGCACGCGGCCGTCGAGCACGCCGTGCGCGAGCAGGCGACCCGGAATTCCGGCGTCGCGCTCCATCGCGGCGAGATAGCCCGGCCCGTCCTTGCGGCCGATGGTCAGACCCGCGACGAGGTGATGCAGCACGAAGTCGTGCAGCACGACGACCCCTGGACGCCGCCTCAGCGCTTCGACGATCCATCCGTGCGCCTCGGGATCGTTGCCGACGTGGTAGAGCGCAACGTCGCCGGAGCCGGGACGCGTCCGGCCGCGGCGGACGACCTCAACGTCGACGAGACGCGCGAGCGCAGGAACGAGCAGCGCCGAATAGTCAGCGATGCCCGATCGCTCCGGCGGCATCGGCGAGAAGTAGTCGACCTTCATCAGCGCCCCTTCCAGTGATGCCGATGTGTTGCTGGAAGGGGCACTAGCTCAGGAGACGGGCAATCGTCTCGTCCCAGGAGATGCGCCCCGCGATCTCCTTGCCGGCTCGACCCCACGTCCTCGCGTCGTCGACGTGGTCTCTCAGCCACGCACACGCCTCCGCGAGCGCGTCAGGACGCGGCTCACAGACGATTCCGGTGCGGCGGTCGGCCACGACCTCGAGCGGCCCACCGGCGTCCGCCGTCGTGACGACGGGCTTCTCGGAAAGAAACGCCTCGTAGGGGACCATCCCGAAGTCCTCGTCGATCGGTGCGTAGTAGACGGCGAGGCACGTGCCGTAGAGCTCGGCCAGCTCCTCCTCGCCGACGCGCCCGGCGAAGCGGGCCCGTCCGTCGAGCCCATGCCGCTCGGCGAGCTGCTCGAGCCGCGTCCGGTCGGGGCCTTCGCCGACGATCACGCAGCGCAAGGTCGAGTCGACCGCGAGCGCGTCGAGCAGGAGCTCGTGCCGCTTGGCCCGGTCGAGGCGCCCGACCGAGAGGAAGAAGTCCCCGTACCCGTCAGTCCGATACGGGAGCTCCTGCGGCGGGTGCGGCATGACCTCCGCCGCGATGCCCGTCGAGCGCTCGAGCCGCTCGGCGACGTTCCTCGAGGTGGCGTAGACCTTCTTCGCCTCGCCGAGGGCGACCCGGTCCAGCCGCTGCACCGCACGCCTCGTCGCGCGATCCTCGGCGCTCTCGCCGAACTGGCCGAGCTCGGTGCGGTCGAGCTCGTACGCCTGGCGGAACTGGTGCAGCAGCCAGACGACCTTGTTCGGGTGCCGCACGGCGTACGACGGGAACTTCGTCGCGATCACGAGGTCGATCGCCCGGCCGTCGGACTCGCTCAGGTCGAGGAGTCGCCAGAGGAAGGCCTGCGAGAGCACGCGCTCGCCCGGGTACCACTTGTACGGGACCGTGACGAGGTCGGCCTCGTGGTCGCGTTGGCGCAGCTCTGCGATCAGGTCGTCCGCGAAGATCTCGGCGCCGCCGCGTGCGAACGGCACCTGCGGGAGGCAGACGGCGATCCTCACCGCCGGTCGAGCTCTCGAGGTACACGCGCGGGTTCCCGGGTCCCACCACGCCCTCCCACCGTCAGCCTAGGTCGGAAACCGTGACGTGTCCGTGGCGCGACCGAGATAAAAGGGTGCCTAGCCACCGACACCAGTCCGTGCGACGAGCGCGTAGTCGAGCGGCGCGAAGAGGAGCTCGTTGAGACGGCGCACGTTTGCGGCGATCAGCGGATCGTCGGGCTCGGTCAACCGCTCCGCCGGCTCGTTGAGGAAGCGGATCTCGGTTTCGGCGAAGCCGGACTGCTTGGCGAGCAGCTCGAGCGTCTCCGGGACGAGCGGCTGCGCGTGCGTGAGGTCGGCGAAGTAGTTCCGGAGCGCGATCGGAGACAGCGGGTTGATCGTCTCGGCGACGAGGAGGCCTCGCGGCCGAAGCTTCACCGCTGCGAGTGTGAGCGCCCGGGTCAGGACTCCCGGCGGCAGGTGCTCGACCACCTGGCCCATGAAGATCCCTCCGAGCGAGCCGTCCGCGAGCGACTCGAGATGCTCGACGAGGTCGGCCTGCTCGACCTCGAGCCCCTCCCCCCGCGCATAGGCGACCATGTCCGCGTCCGCGTCGATGCCGCGGGCCTCGACTCCCGCGTCGCGAAGGAGCTCCAGCAACTCACCTCGGCCGCAGCCGATGTCGAGCACCGGCCCCGCGTCCCTGAAGTCGTCCACGTAGGGGCGCTGCCGCTCGCGGATCGCCTCGACGCTGCCGCGCATCCTGCTTTCGAAGGCGAAATAGTCAGGCAGGGCAGAAGCCGCGGGCTGAGCGGCCACGGTCACCGGAGCCGCCACGCCCGCCGCCCCGACGCCGCCGGCCCCGCGCCGCTCGAGCCGGGCGAGACGCTCCTCGAGCTCGCGCGCGAGCCGCTCCGACCGCTCGCGCGCCGCGGCGCTCGCATCCGCTCGCTCGGAGAGCGCGTCGACGAGCTTGAGGACGGAGTCGTTGAACATTCTCTGGTCGGCCGCGAGCGGCTCGACATACCAGCGCATCAGCTTGCGCAGGACCCGCTTGGCGAATCCCTTCGGGCCGCCGCCCGCCTCCCGCTCGGCCGTGACCGGCCAGAAGCGCTCGGCAAGCCCACGCGTCGCGCTGAAGTCGGTGCCACGAGCGTCGCCGCCGGCTACGCCGCGGCTCAGCTCTTCGCGCAGGCGCTCGAACAGGGCGGGGACGTCGATTTCCGAGGAGGAAATGCCTGCAGGCGCCGGGTTTTTTGCTTCCGGCCCGGACATTCGAAGGATTGTACGGGGTGAGCCTGTCAATGGAGGGCGCGCACGTAGTGCCACGCCTGCGCGAGACCGAGCTGGCGCATGGCGACGAGGATCAGCGCGTAGAGCGCGAGCCCGGCCGCGGCGGCGGGCACCGCGCTGAGGACGAGCGACGCCCCGCCGAAGGCGAGCGCGGTAGCCGCTCCGACGAGGAGCGAGAGGCGGCCGAGACCGAGAACGGTCAAGCCGAGCATCTCGGGTGAGAGCGCGGCCATCAATCCGAGCACGAGCAGCAGGGTCGAGACGCCGAGCGCAACCGTGACACCCGTCAGCCCCCACAGCGACCGCCCGACGATCGAGATCGGGATGTCCACCGCAACACCTGCGAGAGCGAGCGGCACGAGCAGGCGCGTTCGCCCCATGACGAAGAGCAGCGGATACGTGATCGAGAAGGCGGCGTTCGCGATCATCCACGGTGAGAGATAGACGACGAGACGGCCCAGCTGGCCGCCCACGTCCCCCGCGAACGCGTCGCCGAGAATCGCGGTCACGACGCGCCCGCCGATCAGGGCGACGAGCCCCGCGCCCGCCCCGACGAGGGCGAGCGACACCCAGGCGGAGTGGACGACATGCTCCGAGGCGCTTTCGGCGTCGAGGCCGCGCCGCGTCAGCGGTGCGGTCGAGATCAACGCCAGGGAGAACGCCGTCGCGCTCGTGAAGGTGGCGGCAAGCAAGTACGCGTAGGAGAGGCTCGTGACGCTCCCCTCCCCCGTTCCGCCGGCGAAGCGCAGCGCGATCACGTAGAGCCCCTGCATCGCGAGCGGCAACGCCGCACCGTAGGTCAGGTGCCACAGGCGTCGCCTGATCCGGAGGCGCGTGCCGCGGTGAAGACGCAACCGGCTGCCGCGAAGCGCGAGAGCGACCGCCGGGATCCCGATCGCGATCGCCCCGTTGAGGGCGAGCCCCCACGCGAGGGAGACGAGCCCGTGGGCGTCCGCCGCGAGCACGAAGAAGACGACGCCGCCGATGCCGCCGAAGGCGAAGCCCGCCGCTGCCGGGATGTAGCTGTTGCGAGCGGCGAGTGCGCTCGCGGCGAGCGAGGCGAGGAGCTGCGCGAAGGCGGCCGGGATCAGCCACGGCAGCGCATCGGCCGCGACGGACGCAGACTCGTGCGGCAGCCGTCCCGTGATCAGCTCACCGAAGAAGCCCGAGAACAACGCCACG
>DASUXI010000169.1:0-4911 GCA_036377995.1 Gaiellaceae bacterium | reverse complement strand
GCTCGCTCAACGTGTAGCCGGTTGCAAGCATGCGCATTCCTCCTCGAGGTAGCGGCGGCGTGCCTTGGCCGCCTTCTGCCGGTGCGCCTCGGCCCCCGGCGGCTCGACATAGCGCTCGTCGAGGCAGGCAACGATGTTGTCCTCCCCGACGACCGTCGAGCCGTTGTCCAGGCGAAGGACCGGGATCGTGCGCGAGCCGGTCGCCGCCTCGAGGGCGTGGCGCGCCTCCGGGTCGACCGGCACCTGCCGGACGACGTAATCCACGCCGAGCTCGGTCAGCCGCTGCCGTACCCGGCGCGAAGCCGGGCACCACTCGGTCTGGAAGAGCTCTAGCACGTGCTCATCGTCCGGCCCGGCCACCCCCAACCGCATCCGGGACACCGCTGAAGCACCTTCGGGGAACTACGAGGCGCGTAGTTGCCCGTAGCGGATTCCGCAGATGCCCCGATGCCCGCGCCCTATCCCGGCGGCGATCGTGGGGCAGTGAAGCGCATCGTCGTCCTCGGCGCCGGAACCGGCGGCACGATGGTCGCCAACAGGCTCCGGCGAAGGCTCGACCCGGACGAGGCCGAGATCCACGTCGTCGACCGGGACGGCCGGCACATCTACCAGCCGGGCCTGCTGTTCGTGCCGTTCGGACTGGCAAAGACGAGCGACATCGTCCGGCCACGACGGGAGCAGCTCCGCTCGGAGATCGTTTTTCACGACAACACGGTCGAGTCGGTCTGGATCGAGCGCGACGAAGCCCTGCTCGACGACCGCACCGTCTTGCCGTATGACGTGCTCGTCGTCGCCACGGGTGTCCGCCTGCAACCCGAGGAGACCGAGGGGCTCACCGGCCCGGGGTGGAACGAGCGCGTCTTCACCTTCTACACGCCGGAGGGCGCCGACGCGCTCCACGGTGCACTCGAGCGTTTCGACGGGGGCCGCCTCGTCGTGAACCTGGTCGACATGCCGATCAAGTGCCCCGTCGCGCCACTCGAGTTTGCTTTCCTCGCCGACTGGTACTTCCGTGAGCGCGGGATCCGCGAAAAGGTCGAGCTCGTGTACTCGACTCCCCTCGACGGTGCCTTCACGAAGCCGGTCGCATCGGAGCATCTCGCAGGGCTCCTGGCCGAGAAGGAGATCGAGCTCGTGACCGAGTTCAACGCGGGCGAGGTCGACGGAGTCGGCGGCAAGCTCGGCTCGTACGACGGCCGCGAGCTCGACTTCGACCTGCTCGTGACCGTCCCGCTCCACAGCGGCGGCGCTTACGTCGAGAGCTCGCCCGGCCTCGGCGACGCGCTCGGCTTCGTCCCGACCGACAAGCGCACGCTGCAGACGCCGGCGAGACCGAACGTCTTCGCGCTCGGGGACGCGACTGATCTCCCGACCTCGAAGGCCGGCTCGGTCACGCACTTCGAGGGCGAGGTGCTGACCGAGAACGTCGCTCGCTTCCTCGCGGAGAAGGAGCTGGACGCGAGCTACGACGGTCACGCCAACTGTTTCATCGAGACCGGCTTCCACAAGGCTCTGCTGATCGATTTCAACTACGAGACGGAGCCTCTCCCCGGCCACTTCGGGCCGCTTCCCCTTCTGCGCGAGTCGCGGATAAACCATCTCGGGAAGCTGATGTTCCAGTGGGTCTACTGGCACGGGCTGCTGCCCGGGCGAGAGCTTCCGGGACTAGGACCGACGATGCCGACGTTCGGCAAGAAGGGCGTCCCGGTTCATGCGAGCTAAGGAGGAGCAATGAGCACGACCACGATCACGATCGCCGAGCACGCCGTCGAGGTCGACGGGGAGGGATTCTTGACCGATCCCGCCCAGTGGAGCGAGCAGGTCGCAGAGGAGATCGCGCGGGACAACGGCATCGACGAGCTGACCGACCGGCACTGGCTGGTCGTGAGGTTCATGCGCGAGCGCTACCTGTCGACGGGGGCCGCGCCGTCGATCAGGTCCCTGGGCAAGGAGTCCGGCGTCCCGGTGAAAGAGCTCTACCAGCTCTTCCCGAAGGGCCCGGCCAAGCTCGCCGCCAAGATCGGCGGCGTCCCCAAGCCACGCGGCTGCATTTAGTGCTGCTCCGGGAAGTTCACCACCGAACTCGCCAGAGACACCACTAGAAAGGAGAACGGAAATGGCCACCATGCTCGAAGAGCCTCGCCTCGAGGAGACCAAGCAGAAGGAGACGATCGAGAAGGTTGCGATCGTGATCTCGAAGGGCTCGCTCGAAGGCATCTATCCCGGTCTGATCATGGCCAACGGCGCCCGCATGGACGGCATCGAGGCCGACGTGTTCTTCACCTTCTTCGGCCTGGACGCAATCCGGAAGGACCGCTTCGAGAAGATCAAGGTCGCGACGGTCGGCAATCCCGGGCTGCACATGCCGACCTGGCTCGGCGCGCTGCCGGGAGTCTCGTGGGCAGCCACGAAGATGATGGAGCGGCAGATGGAGAAGATCGACATCCCGCCGATCCCCGAGTTCATCGAGCTGATCGCGGACTCCGGTGCCCGCCTCTACGCCTGCAAGGCGACCGTCGACATGTTCGGGCTGACGATGGAGAGCTTCGTCCCCCAGGTCGAGGAGATCATCTCGGTCGGCGAGTTCTACGAGAAGGCAGCCGGCGGCGAGATCATCTTCACGTAGTCGAAGGCCCCGATGACGCCGCGGTGCGAAGATCGCGCCCCGTGAGCGAACGCGAGAACACGATTGACGTGGCGGTCCTCGGCCGCGTCGGCATCGACCTCTATCCGAACCAGCTGCGGACGCCGCTGCGTGAGGTCCGGACGTACACGCGGTTCGTCGGCGGCTTCGCAGGGAACGTCGTGACCGGGCTGGCGCGGCTCGGGGTCGCCGCCGCGATCGTCTCGCGCGTCGGGCCCGACCCACACGGCGAGTTCGTGCGCGACTTCCTCTCGCACGAGGGCGTCGACGTCCGCTTCCTCGCGATCGACCCCCGGCTGATGACACCGCCCACGTTCTGCGAGGTGTGGCCGCCGGACCGCTTTCCGATCACGTTCTACCGCTACCCGACCGCGCCCGACTGGCAGCTCTCCCCCGAGGACTTCGACGCGGAGGAGGTCGCCGGCGCGCCGTTCCTGCTCGCCACCGGCACGGGTCTGGCGCAGTCGCCGAGCCGCGAGACGACGCTCGCGGCCCTGGAAGCGCACAGAGGCACGACCATCTTCGACCTCGACTGGCGGCCCACCCTGTGGGAGCGGCCCGAGGAATTCGGCAAGGTCGCCGCGGTCGCGGCCGGGCACGCGGACATCGTGATCGGCAACGAGGAGGAGGTCGGCGCCGCGGCGGGAGATCCGGCCGCGCTCCTCGGTGCCGGCGTGCGCACGCTTGTCCTGAAACGCGGCGAGCGCGGCGTGCTCCTCTTCGACGAAGGGCGAGAAGTCGACGTCCCGGGGCACCCGGTCGAGGTCGTGAACGGGCTCGGCGCGGGCGACGCGTTCGCGGCGGCGTTCACGCACGCCCTCCTGCACGGCATGCCCGCGGACGAGGCCGTCCGCCGCGCCTCCGTCGCGGGCGCGATCGTCGCCTCTCAGCTGGCATGCTCGGAGGCGATGCCGACACTGGCCGAGCTCGAGGCGGCCCTCGCGTGAGCAGCTTCCTCCTGCCCACGGGCAGCTGGGACCGCGTCGATCCGGGCTCGGCAGGCTGGCGCTACCTTTCGTTCGAGGTCGTGCGCCTGCGGGACGGCGAGGAGGTCACGCGCAGCACGGGCGGCGAGGAGGTGGCTCTCGTCCCGCTCGGCGGGCGCTGCGCAGTCGCAAGCGGCGACGCCGGCTGGGAGCTCGGCGGCCGCGCGAACGTGTTCGAGGGGATGCCGTGGGCGCTCTATCTTCCCCGCGACAGCGAGTACCGCATTGCCGGGCTCGGCGACGTCGAAGTGGCCGTCTGCGGCGCGCTGGCCGACGAGCGCCTCGAGCCGAAGCTCGTGACGCCGGAGAACGTCGAGATCGAGGTGCGCGGTTCCGGCAACGCGACGCGCCAGATCAACCACATCCTCAAGCCGGAGTTCCCGGCGCACCGGCTGCTCGTCGTCGAGGTGTTCACGCCGGCCGGAAACTGGTCGAGCTATCCGCCGCACAAGCACGACGAGGACAATCCCCCGGGCGAGGTCGTGCTCGAGGAGGTCTACTACTACCGCACGCAGCAGGAACCGCCGGGTGCGTTCGCAGTGCAGCGCCTCTACAGCCCGCAGCACGGGACGGACGTCACCGCGACCGTGCGCGACGACGACCTCATGCTCGTGCCGCACGGCTACCACACCACCTGCGCGGCGCACGGCTACGACCTCTACTACCTGAACGGCCTCGCCGGCGATCGTCGCTCGATGGCGGCCGCCGACGATCCGTCACTCGCCTGGATCCGTCCGGCCTGGTCCGAGCTCGAGCCCGATCCGCGCGTTCCGCTCGTGACCCTCGACGGCCCGGGCGCATGACCGTAAGCGTTGCCAACGCGCCGTGCAGCTACGGCGCATTCGAGATCACGGTGGGCGTCCTCCCGGACGTGCCCCACGCCGAGCACGTGCTCGGGGCGATCGCCGCGGCCGGATACGCGGGGACCGAGCTCGGGCCGCCCGGATATCTCGGGGATGCGCAGGTGCTGCACGACCGCTTCGAGCGCAACGGGCTCGCCCTCGTCGGCGGTTACATCCCGATCCGATTCAGCGAGCCGGAGCACTGGGACGAGGATCTCGCGGCGATGGAGGCCACGCTGGACCTCTTCGCCGCGGCGGACGGATCGGAGGCGAAGCCGGTGCTCGCCGACGGCGGATCGGAAGACCGCATCCGTTTCCCGGGACGTGCCGCGGCCGACCCGTCGATCGGGCTCGACGACGCAGGCTGGCAGCGGCTCGCCGAGGGTGTCGCGCGCGCAGCGGAGCTCGCCCGCGGCCGGGGCTTCGAGCCCACGTTCCA
>DASUXI010000168.1:0-2742 GCA_036377995.1 Gaiellaceae bacterium | reverse complement strand
GCCGTACCTTTGCGGGCGACTCCGCTTCGTTCTGTTCGCAAAGCGACGAAATCGGAGCGGTGTGCGGGTCAGCGGAACAGGAACAGTCGATTGGGTTCAAGTGGTCGTGGTCGGCGCCGGGCCGGCCGGACTGGCGGCCAGCAGCCGGCTAGCTCGCGGGGGTTGCCATCACGTCGTCCTCGAACGCGGTCGGATCGGCTCGACCTGGCGGACCCAGCGCTGGGAATCGTTCCGTCTGAACACGCCCCAGTGGGGGAACCTCGTTCCGGGCGAGTTCCTCGACGGGCGGCCCGACAGCTTTGCCACGGCCGAATCGCTCGTCGCCGGACTCGAGCGCTTCGCCCACGGCCTCCCCGTGTTCGAAGGAGTCGAGGTCTTTCGAGCCGAGAAGAGCGGCCCGGTGTGGCGGCTCGACACGTCTCACGGTCAGCTCGTCGCGGGTGCAGTCGTCGTTGCGAGCGGGTTCCAGAACATCCCGCGACGCCCCGACTACGCCGATGCCCTTCCTGCGGAGATCGAGCAGCTGCATGCCGCGGACTTCCGACGGCCGGGAGATCTGGAAGGCTCGGTGCTGGTCGTGGGCGGAGGCCAGTCAGGGGTTCAGATCGCCGAGGACTTGCTCGACCACGGGCATGACGTGTATCTCTCGACCAGTCGGGTCGGCAGGCTCCCGCGACGTCACCGTGGGCGTGATGCCTTCGAATGGTTGCGCGATACGGGCCAACTCGACCTTCCGACGCACCAGGCCGAACCGGCCATGATCACGGCGACGCCTCCCCAGGTGTCCGGGTCCGCCCGCGGCCGCTCGATCAGTTATCAAGGACTCGCGAACCGCGGAGCGACCCTGCTTGGCCGTGCGCTCGGCTGGAACGGGCGTCGCCTCGAGCTGGCGCCGGACCTCGGCGCGAACGTCAAGTTCGCCGATGGTGTCTCGCAGTCGTTTCGGGCCGCCTGGGATGCGCTCGCCGCCGCACGCGGAGATGGAGATCTCGACGCGCATCGCGATCCCGCGGACGAGCCGGCCGAGGACCTCCACCACGTGCGCGGCCCGGACTCGCTGGATCTCGGCGCCGCGGGCATTTCGAGTGTGATCTGGGCCACCGGCTTCGGTCCCAGCACCGGGTGGCTTCCGAAGAACGCGCTCGACGTCGCCGGGCACCCCCGCCTATCGGCCCTCCACGTCATCGGAGCCCCCTGGCTGACGCACCGCTCCTCGGCCAACCTCTACGGAATGGTTGCCGACGCGGAACGCCTGGCGAGCATGTACTCGGGCGCCGCACTCGCCGCCTGAGCAGCTTTCTAGGACTCGCAGGGTCGATCTGTTAAGAAAGGGTGGTGGCGCTCTTCGGAGAACGTCCGAAGAGCTGCGGCTTGGCGAGGCAGATCAAACGTGCGGCCACGTCGGTCTGCCTCGCTCTATATTCGATCGGCTCCTGAACCGGCACCTGGTCGAACGGTCAATAGACAGCGGGCCGTGCCGGTCGTTAGCGTTTCCGCAACGGGCTAGGGGAGAGAGAACGCAACCCCGTATCCCGAACCGCCGGGCGGAGCCAGGAAGTGGGCCGCCACCCCTGACCACTCGGCGGTTCGGTTAGTTCAAGGGCCGTTACGCGCGAATGCGTCGACCGCTAGCGCGACCGCGTCCGGCGCGGAGAGCATGGAGAGGTGTCCTGCGCCCGCGATGAGACGAAACGGCGCCCGGAGCGCCTGCGCCGATTTGCGTCCTGCGGAAACCGAGTCGACCGTGTCGTGCGCGCCCCACAGCACCAGCGCCGGGGTATGGACGGTGCGCAAATCTGCCAACTGGAAGCCCTGGATCCCGTATCGCAACATCGCCCGGAAAGCATCGAGCGTTCCTTGCACTTTGAAGGGGCGCTCCCATTCCTCGAGGAACTCACGCGTGAACGAAGGATGGTTCGGATACGCATCGGCGAGACCGCGCCGGAAGACCCAGTCCGAGCTCGTCGCGATCCGGAATATGCTCGTGAACCAGGGGCCTACGAGAACGTGGCTCAGCCAGGACGGCGCCCCTCCGCCCGAGATCGCATCGCCGTCGAGCAGAACGATGCCCTTCTGATCGTCTGGATGCCAGAGCGCATCCGCGACGACGACCGCCGCGCCGAGAGAATGGCCGACGAGCACCGGATGGTGCAAGCCGAAGCGCGCCTCGAAGGCACGAATAAGGTCGATCCAGCCGCGGAGCGTGTAAGGACCTTTGCGTTCCGTGTACCCGAACGGCGGCAGGTCGAGCGCATAGACGCGGTGGTCGCGGCCGAGTCGCTGGCCGACCCCCTCCCACACGGAGCTCGGGACGATGAAGCCGCCGAGCAAGATGATCGGCGTTCCGTGGGTCCCCCAGTGGCGATAGGCGACCAGCTTCCCGTCGATGTGTACGAACGGCCCGGCGTAGAGTGAAGTCGCCGGCTTGACGTCGCCCGCCGTTGCGGCGTTGTAGATGACCGAGGCGATCGTCAGCGCGACGAACAACGCGAGCAGCGCGAGGCCGAGTCTCTTCCCCCAGCGACGTAGACGAGGCATGTCCCGACGTTAGCCGCAAGAGCGGCGGAGGAGGCGCTCTCGAAGCCGCCGGCGAGTTCCCAGTAGGTCCTGACGCGGGCTGGCTCATTACTTGTGGGTTAAGGCGTGGATCAATAGACGAACGGATCGCTGTGGCGGCCTATCCTGGGAAGAAGTCCTCAACAGGGAAGGAGGCGCGACGTGCGCTTTCGCCTAGTTACTCTC
>DASUXI010000167.1:0-13099 GCA_036377995.1 Gaiellaceae bacterium | reverse complement strand
GTGCTCTTCTGCCTCGGCGCGCTCGGCGTCCGTGAGGACGCGGTCCATGTACTGCTGCATCACTTCCTCGCAGTGCGCACATGGGTCGTACGCCATCATGCCGCCTCGCCTCCCGCGGTCTCGGCCATCGCCTGCTTCAGGATACGCCGACCCCGATGGAGGCGCGACATCACGGTTCCGATCGGGATGTCGAGGATCTGCGCGGCGTCGGCATAGGTGAAGTCGCCGATGTCGACCAGGACGAGGACGTCGCGGAAGTCGTGCGGGACCTCGGAGAGCGCATCGACGACGTCATTCTGAGACAGCCGCTGGACGACGCGCTCCTCGTCGGAGACGCCGTCGCCGCTCGATTCGAGCTTGTTGTAGAGGAAGTAGTCGCCTTCCTCGAGCGGCTGCGAGTCGGGAGTGCGCTGCTGTCGCCGCCCGCGGTCGATATTGAGGTTCGTGAGGATGCGGAGGAGCCACGCGCGGAGGTTCGTCCCGGACTGGAAGGAGCGCCAGCTGCGGAATGCGCGAGCGTAGGTCTCCTGCATGAGGTCCTCGGCCTCCTCGCGGGAGCCGACGAGATGGCGGGCGACCCGATAGACCTGATCCGAGAGTGCAAGAGCGTCCTCCTCGAAACGCACGCGGTCGCGCGCGTCGGCTGCGATTCGCCTTGCATCCGGTTCCTGCGTCGTCTCGCTCACCCGAGCCACCCTAGCAAGGCACTTCGTCGCCTAAAACGCCCGCGGGGCCGCGAGAATTCCGCGCGCGTCAGGCAGGCTCGAGCTCGCGGAAGCCGCCGCGCGCCATCGCTTCGAGCAGCGCCGCGCGCGAGGTCCGCTCGTCGTCATAGGTCATCGACACCTGGCCCATGAGATTCGCGTTGGCCGACTCGAGGCCGTCATGGCCTTCGAGCACCCCCGCGAGTCGCATCACGCAGTTCTCGCAGCGGATGCCGCTGACCTGGATCGTCTCGCTCACGGTCGCCACGGTCCTACGCTACCGACCCTTCCACGAGCTCCGCGCACACCGCCTGCAGGTCCTTGGAGCGGCCGACCTCGAGTTGCCGGTCAGCCTCGCAGCTTTCTGGATTCAAGCCGGTCGCGGCGACGGGAAGGTCACGCACGAGCGCCGTTGCGGTCAGCGCTTCGTCGCGGTCGGGATGGATCAGCTTCCCGTGTGGCCCAAAGCGCGCCGCGGCCCAGCGGTTCTGCGCATAGACGCCGCGCTCGGCGGGATCGAAGGGCCGCGGTGGTGCGTCGAACGCCCACTCGCAGAGGTCGCGCAGCAGCCGCACGAACGCCGCCGCTGTCTCTGCAGAGGTCGGCTGGTCGGGCGCCCGAATCTCGAGCGTCCCGAACTTCGGGTGCAGGCGCACATCCCACCAGAAGCTCGTGTAGTCGTTCGCGAGACCGCTCGCCGTCACACGGTGGACGAACGACTCCCAGTCCGCGTAACTCCGGAATGCCGGGGGCGCGCCGCTCCGCGGAAGCAATCCGAGCACCTCGGCCCGGGTCGACAGGAGGCCGGTCTCGCGGCCGGCGAGGTAGGGCGAGTTAGCGGCGAGCGCGAGCACGAGCGGCAGCCAGGGGAGCACGTTCTCGAGGACGCGGAAGCACGTGTCCGCATCCGGCATCCCCACGTGCACGTGGAGCCCGCTGACTCCCTGCCGCCGGGCGCTCGGGCCCGCGTAGGCAACGAAGTCGCGATAGCGCTCGACCGGCGCGATCTCCTGCTCCTCGGGGATGCTCGTCGGCCACGAGCCCGCGGCGGCAAGCAGTAGGCCGTTCGCTGCGGCGATCCGCTGCGCTGCCCGCCGCAGCTCGACGAGCCGCTCGGCCGCCTCGTCCGCCGTGGCGCTCAGGTCGGTCGCGAGCTCGACGACGGAAGCATGGAGCTCGGTCTTCAGCACACCGGGGAGCGCCCGACCGTCGGCACCGGCGACGATCTTCTCCACTTCCGGAACGAGCTCGAGCGTCTCGGCGTCCAGGATCCACAGCTCCTCCTCGACGCCCACGGTGAGCGAGGAGCCGAAGTGCTGCTCGATCACCTCACACGCACGCCGTGAACCGGCCCGCCCGCCGCCTCCCAGGCGTAGTACGACGCGCTCGGCCCGAAGGCCGCGTCGTAGGGGTCGATACGCGGATTGCGCCCGACCTCTTTCGCGCGCTGCGCGTGATGGAGCAGGTTCGGGTCGTCACGCTGCTCCCACACGAGGATCAGGTGGGCCGCCGTCATGAACACGGCGACGTACACGCAGCCCTCGGCAGGACACGGGAAGGGATCCGTACGGACGCAGAACCAGCCCGTGCGGTCTGCGCTCGGGTCGTCGCGCCACAGCTCCTCACCCTGGGCGAGCTCCGCATCCGCGATGAAGACGCGGCCCGGCTCGATGCGCGCCTGCTCCACCCCGGTCAGGCTACCTATCGCACCGTGTTCTCTTCAGGCACTCTAGGGCCAGGGTCCGGGTAGCTCGGTCCGCAGCCGCAGTCGGACCGGGCGTGGAGCGCGCCTCGTCGCGCGCCCGCTCGGGCCCTTAGCTCGGCGTGAGCCCGAGTCGCTGCGCGAGCCAGGCAGACTGAACGGCGCGCTCCTCGTCGTACGCATCCGGGCCGTCGCGGAGCTCTGCGGCCCTCGCGGCCGCGAAGCCGGCGATCGGAAAGCGGCGCTGCGAGACGAAACGATCGATGTCTCCGACGAACCCGGAGAGGACAGGGACATGGCCGACGCGCGTACGCGTACGCCGTGCGCAGAGCTCGCCGAAGCCGTCGAGGACCTCGTCGGTCCACTCGTCGACCTGACGCACGAGCCGCCCACGCTGCGCGATCACCTGCCGCTCGCGCTCGACGATCGCACCGTCGAGCTCGACCTCCCAGAGCTCGTCCCCGATCCATACCGGTAGGTCGCGGACGCGACACGCGTGGATGCCGGCACGGCACGGCTCGACACGGCCGGCGTCGACCCACTCGTCGACCGGCCAGCGAAACCCGGTGAAGGGAGCGACGCGGTCGCGGTCGAGGAACTTGTAGGCGTTCACGCGGGCCGCCAGTCGCGGAAGGCCTCGAGCAGGCGCGCTTCGAGCTCGGGGGGAAGCTCGCCGACTCCGACGTTCCTCGTCGCGGAGATGGTCGCGCGCATCTGCTCGAGATAGCGGTCGCAGCCGTCGCAGAACACGAGGTGCTCCTCGAAGCGCTCGCGGTCCTCGGCGGGCAGCGCGTCGTCGAGATACGCCGTCACGAGCTCGACGATCTCGTTGCACGCAAGCTCTCTGGCCAGCCTCATCTCATGTACTCCTCGAGGGCGTTCCGCACCTTCGCTCGTGCGCGGTGCAGCAGCACCCGTTGATTGGTCTCGGTCAGGTCCAGCGCGTTACAGACCTCCTCGGAGGAGAAACCCTGCACGTCGCGCATCGTGATCACCGCCTGCTGCGCCGGCGGCAGACGGTCGATCTCACGCTCGATCACGTCCATCGCCTCCCGAGCGAGCAGCCTGCCCTCGGGCGCCCAGCTCTGCGGCGGCACGGCCCAGTGACCGGGGAAGCGCTCGCCGTCGCCGAGGAAACGGTCGGGATCGACGGTGGGCTCGTCGGCGCCGCCGTCCCCGAGCGAAGAGAACGGGATGCTTCGAGCCTCGCGCACACCGCGCGTCTTCGCCGTGTTGGCGACGATCCGGAAGAGCCAGGTCTTGAGCGACGAGCGTCCCTCGAATCGCCCGATGCCCTTGAGCACGCCGAGCCATGCCTCCTGCACCACCTCCTCGGCAATCGCCCGGCTCGGGACGTACATCCGCGCCACGCGCAGCATCCCAGCACCGTAGAGGCGCATCAACTCCGCGAACGCCGCCTCGTCCCCCGCACGCAGGCCCTCGATCAGCGCCGCGTCGTGCGGGGTCTGCTCCGTTTCCACGCAGCGACTGTAACGTCGTCGTTCGGGGCGGAGACGGACGAGTCAATGCGAAACGAACGCGACCCGGAGGTAGCCCGATGAGCCACGAGAACTACGACCTGATCGTCCTCGGCGCGGGCTCCGCGGCCCGCGACGGCGCCGGCAAGGCGGCGCGCGATCACGGCGCGAGCGTCGCGCTGGTGGAACGCACGCGCTGGGGCGGATCCTGCCCCAACGTCGCCTGCCGCCCGACAAAGGCGTACGTCGTCGCCGCGGAGCTGATGCACGAAGTGCGCGAGCACGCAGTCGAGCGCGGGATCGACCTTCCGGCGCCGACCATCGACCTAGCGCGGACGCGTGCCTGGAAGAGGACGCTGCTCCGCGAGCAGGAGAGCTGGGTCGAGGTTCTCTCCGGTGCGGGCTATGCGTTGCACTCCGGCGCCGCGACGTTCGTCGACGCGCACACGGTTCGCGTCGGGGACGCGGAGCTGTCGGCCGGGAAGATCCTCGTCGCGACAGGCGGCCGCACCGCCGTCCCGCCGATTCCGGGCATCGAGGACGTCGATTGGCTCGACCACGTCAGCGCGCTCGAGCTCGAGCAGGTTCCTGAGTCGCTGCTCGTGATCGGAGCCGGCCCGGTCGGGCTCGAGTTCGCGCAGATCTTCTCCCGCTTCGGCTCCCGGGTGACGATCGTCAACCACGGCGACCAGATAGCTGCTCGCGCCGACAGGGAGGCGGCCGACGAGCTGCAGGCGGTGCTGGAGGACGAAGGTATCGACGTCGTCCTCGGCGGCGGAGTGGACTCGTTCACCCGGAACGGCAAGGGCATCGACGCGGCAATCGGAGGCCGGACGGTCAGCGTCTCACACGTGCTGCTCGCGTCGGGCCGCACGCCGAACGTGGAGGAGCTCGCGCTCGACGGCATCGGCGTCGACGTCACCCCGCGCGGCATCGTCGTGGACGACCGTCAACGAACCTCGGTCGAGGGGATCTGGGCGGTGGGTGACGTCGCTCTCGGTCCGATGCTGACTCCCGCGGCGCAGTACCAGGCCCGGATCGCGATCGACGACATGTTCGGCGACGGCTCGCGGCGTGCCGACTACACGGTTCTCCCGACGACGATCTTCACCGATCCCGAGCTCGGCGGTGTCGGGCTCACCGAAGCCGAGGCCTCGGCGCAGGGGTACGAGGTCGAGATCGTCAAGCATCCGCTGTCGGCGGTCACGAGGGCGCAGTTCACGCGCACGAAGCGCGGGCTCTTCAAGATCGTGTTCGACCGTGCGACTCGTCGCGTGCTCGGCGTGCACGTTGTCTCACGCGGAGCGAGTGACATCGTCGGCGGCCTCGCTGTCGCACTCGGGCTCGGCGCCACGGTCGACGAGCTCGCGCTCGTGCACCACGTGTATCCGAGCTACAGCGAGGGAGTAAAGGCGGCCGCCGAGCAGGCCCTCGCGCCGGCGTTGGCCCGCTGAGGCCAGAAGGGCGGTGCAAGCCTTGAGGGCCGGAGCTTAGAGCCGGCAACGCCCGCTCTAAGCGGAGGCCGAACCCACGCGGGCGAAGACGCGCAGCGCCAGCGCCCGCGGACCAGACCAGAAGCCGATCGACAAACCCGTAGGAGCGGGCGGGCTCGGCCCGCACGCGTTGCCCGCAAAGCGGCGTACAGGAATCCGCGCGAAGGCGAAGCCTTAGCGCGGTTAAAAAGAGAGCCTGAGGCCCGGGCAGGCGGGCGGGCCTCAGACTCAGCGCTTCCGCTTGGCCGTGCTGGCCTACGGCACCGGCGGAAGCAGGCCCCCAGGGGTACGGGGCCAGTCAGGGCGGCTGGAGGGGAGGTTCATGCTTGCCGCCCAAGCTTGACGTTGATGTTCATCCGCTTCGCGTTGCGGATCACTTCGAGAGTGACGTGGTCGCCCGGCCTCTTCGCGGAGATGATGTCGATGAGCCGCTCGATGCTCCCGACCGGCCGGCCGTCGGCCTTGACGATCAGGTCGCCGCCCGCGGGCCAGCTCTCGCCTTCGACCGTCACCTGGTTGGTCGCGGCCTTCAGGCCGGCCTTCGCCGCTCCGGATCCGGGTCGAACAACTGCAACGAGGACGCCGCTGGTGGCGGGCAGGTGGAACAGCCGCGCGATGCTCGGCTCAAGCGTCTTGCCCTCGATGCCGAGGAAGGCGTGCTCGACCTTGCCGTTCTTGATCAGCTCGGCGGCGACGTTCCGAACGGTGTTGATCGGGATCGCGAAGCCGATGCCGACGTTGCCCTGGCTCTGGCCGCCGGTCTCGATCTGCGCGTTCACTCCGATCACCTGGCCCTGCGCGTTCAGGAGCGGCCCGCCGGAGTTGCCGTGGTTCAACGATGCGTCTGTCTGGATCACGTGCGCGATCGACAGCTGGTTCGGCGCCTCGATCCGTCGCTGGACGGCGCTCACGATCCCGGCGGTGACCGACCGGTCGAGCCCAAACGGGTTCCCGATCGCGATCACCTGGTCACCGACGCGGACGTCGTCCGAGTTTCCGAGGGGGAGCGACCGCAGAGCCCGCGACTTGACGTCCACCTTGAGCACCGCGATGTCGGTCGACGGATCGACGCCGACGACGGTGGCCCTGAACCGTTCGTTGTTCGAGAAGCTGACCTCGATCGACGTCGCGCCGCGAACGACGTGGTAGTTCGTGACGATGTACCCGGCCTTGTCGATCACGAAGCCGGAGCCGAGAGCACGCTGCGTCTGGGTGCCGCCGAACGAATTGCCGAAGAACGGGTTCGCGGCCTGCTGCACCTTGCTCGCGGTGTCGATGTGGACGACGCCCGGAGCCGAGGCGCGATAGATCGCGTTGATCGACTTCCGCGTCCCCTGCTGGAAGGACGCCTCGGTCGCCGGCCGGGTGAACGACTCCTCCCGGATCACCGTCGTCTTGTCGCCGAGCCTCCCGAGCGCGGCCGCGCCGCCGAGCGCAATGCCGCCGCCGAGGAGGGCTGCGGTGATAACGCCGCCGGCACGGCGCAGCAGGAGGGTGCGATGCACCAGACCGTTCTACCCCTGCCGGTCTTAATCGGGCGTTGTGCCTGGTTAAGCCCCCGTTAAGGCGGTTCCGGGGCGCCAGATGACATGATCCTCCACTTGTCCACGGTCGTCCGGATCGCGCTCGCCGTCGCGCTCCTGGTCGCGGCGGGCCTCAAGCTCGCGAGCCGGGACGCGAGTCGCGCGGCGCTGGCGACCTTCGATGTCCCACCACGCACGCGAAATCCCGTCTGGCTCGTGCTGATCTGCGCCGAGGTGGGGCTCGCGATCGGCGTCGGAGCGGGCTCCGACCTCGCCGCCTACTCGGCCGCAGCGCTCTGCGGGCTGTTCGGCGCAGCCCTGATGGTCGCGCTGCTCCGCGGGCGCGCCGGCGCACCCTGCGGCTGCTTCGGGGCGAGATCACGCGTCGGCGGGAGCGCCGTCCTGCGCAACGCGTTGCTCGCGGCCGCCTTCGCCGCGACGCCCTCGATCCCGAACGGCCGGCCGAGCCGCGACGGTTGGCTCGCGATCGGCCTCGCGGTCGCCTTCGCGCTCGTCCTGGCGCTCGGTGTCGCCGTGCTGGCGCTTGCGCGAGAGGTGGGGCTGCTTCGCCTTCGGCTCGGCGGCGAGTCGGCGCTCGAGATCGCCGAGGAGGGCCCGCCGCTCGGAGAACTCGTGGGCCTGATCCACCGCTTCCGGCCGGAGAGCCGAACACGGCTCGCGCTCGCCGTCTTCTCCTCCGAGGGCTGCACGCTCTGCAAGAGCCTCGAGCCCGTCGTAGCTGCGTTCCGCCGGGAACCGCTCGTCGCGGTCGAGGTCTTCGACGAGGTCCGCGACGCGGAGGTCTGGGCCGACCTGGCGATCCCGGGCAGCCCGTTCGCGGTCGCGCTCGGCCGTGACGGCGCCGTCCGCGCCAAGGGGACGTTCAACAGCTACGGGCAGCTCGAGAGCATCCTCGCAGCCGCCGAGCGCCGCGTCGCCGAGGCGCATGCCTGATCTCGGCGCCGCCGCCGAGAGGCTGGCCTCGTCCACGTCTCGCGGAGGGTTCCTCGCGCGAGTGTCCCGCGTCCTCGCCCTCGCCGCGGGCGGTAGCGCGGTCGCCGCTCTCGTCAAGCCGGGCGAGGCCGACGCGTACCACTTCTGCGGGCACATCTACACGACGGACTCGTGTCCCCATCCGACGGGGCTCCCCCGCGTCGACGCACAGGGCTTCCCACTCCGCGCGCGCGACGGCAGGCCGATCGACGATCTCGGCCGGCCGATCGATGCAAACGGAAGCCCGGTCGACGACGGCGGCAAACCCCTGCTCGATCCCGACGGGCGCCCGCTCCCGCCCGCGCCGCGAACGCGGGTCTGCCTGGACGGCGTCGCCGCCGAGTTCGGGATGCGCACCTGGATCGACGGGAGCTGGTACCGCTGCTGTGGCGGGCACGTCCGCAAGCTGATCGACTGCTGCTCGCACAACACACGCCGCATCAACGGCGACGCAGCGCTCACGGGCTACTGCTACGCCGGCCGCCGCGTGTTCTGCGTCATGTACTACGACACGAAGATCCCGTGCTAGCGATTGCGCTCGCGGCCGCCGCGTTCGTCGCGGGGCTGACCGGCACGTGGTCGCCGTGCGGCTTCTCGATGATCGAGACGATCGCCAACCCGCGCCGGCAGGTCGCGCTCTCGTGCGCGACGTTCGCAGCCGGCTGCTGTGTGGGCGGAGTCGCCATGTTCGGGCTCCTCGCCTGGGCCGGCTCCCACGTCGGCGGCCCCGTCGTGGCGCTCGCCGGAGCGCTCGCGCTCGCGGCCGCGATCGCCGAGGCGCGCAACGCGGGCGTCGCGCCGCAGATCCGACGGCAGGTGCCGGAGCGCTGGCGGCGCGTCCTGCCGTTGCCGTTCGCCGCAGGCCTGTATGGGATCCTGCTCGGCCTCGGCTTCACGACTTTCGTGCTGACCTTTGCCGTCTGGGCGGTGGCGGCGCTGTCGTTCGGCCTCGGCGACCCTCTCGCGGGCGTCGCGGCGGGTGCCGCTTTTGGCCTGGGGCGAGCTCTGCCGGTCGTGAGCATCGCGCCTCTGCTGCACCGGCGGATCGGCGCCGCAGCGCTCACCGCTATGGCGGAGCGGCCGGCGCTCCTCCGCCGCACGCGACTCGCCGACGCGGGAGCGCTCGCGCTCGTCGTTGCCGCGCTCCTCGCAGGCAACGCGCGCGGCGCGACGAACATCGGCGCGGGAGTCGATCCTTCGACGGCCGGCGACCTGCTGGCGTGGGCCCGGGCCGACGGGACCGGTCTCCTCTTCCGGGACCCTGGCGCCCCGCCGCTCGAGCTACCGGGCCGTCCTGCCCTCGGCGGGTCGCTCGTCGCATGGCGCACGGGCACCGACGTGCACGTCGCGCGCACGGCCGATCTCTCGGCCGTGCTCGACCTGTCGGTACCGGGGGTAGACGCGCTGGCGGTCGACGACACGTGGCTCGTCACGCGCGAGCGGAGCGCGGGCCACGACACGATCGTCGCTCGTTCGCTGTCGACCGGGGAGGCGCACAGCGTCGCGTCGGCGGGCGCGCCCTCGCAGCTCGGCCGACCGTCCCTCGACGGGAACCTCGTCGTGTACCACGTCGCAACCCGGGCGGGCAGCCGGATCGTCGTCGCCGATCTCGTCGCCGGCACGAAGAGGGTCGTCCGTCACAGCCGGCGGGCGCAGCTCACGAACCCCTCGACACTCGACGGCCAGCTCCTCTACGTCCGCCAGACGAACACGGGACAGTTCCTCGAGCTCGGCCGGCTCGTTGCGGGAAGCAGCAACCGCGTCCTCTACCGCCTCGGCGCCCCGGCGCCCCACGACAACGGCTACGAGTCGGGGCACAGCCGCGTGACGCGGACCAAGAAGCCGCCGCTCGCCGCCGGCACGCTCTGGACGACCGCCCTCGGCCCGGCACGGGCGTACGTCACGTTTGTTCCGCGACGGTACGGGCCTCCCGGGGCGTCGATCGTCGCTGTCACGCGCTGACGCGCACCGTTTACACGTTCCTAAAGAGCCCCCGCGTAGCTTGTACGCGGTCATCGACAACGACTCGGAGGGGGAACACATGGGTCTGCTCAAGAGATTCAGGCCGTCGCCTGCGATGGTGGTCGCCTGCCTCGCGCTGCTGCTCGCACTCGGAGGCTCGAGCTACGCGGCCATCCAGGCGCTGCCGCGCAACAGCGTGACGACCGTGCAGGTGAAGGACTTCTCGCTGCTCGCCCGTGACTTCAAGCGGGGGCAGATTCCACGCGGCGCGATCGGCCCCGTGGGGCCGGCCGGGCCCGCAGGACCCGCAGGTCCTGCCGGGCCGGCGGGAGGGAGCGCGGCGTCGAAGTGGGCGATCGTGCGGCCCGACGGCGGCATTGCCGCACAGTCAGGTGGCATCACCCTCGCGGCGAAGCCGGGGGCGGGGACGTACATCCTCAGCATCGGCAGCTCCGTCGCCGGGAAGCCGATCGTCGCGACGGGCGGCTATGCATCCGATCCGTCCGACCAGCGCGGAGAGACGACCGCCGGCCCGTGCGGCGGCGGCGCCGACGGAAGAACGTGCCCGACGGGCCTCGACTCGGCCAGCAACGTCTTCGTCCAGACGCGCAGTAACGGCGGGACGCCCGCGGATCACGCGTTCTACATCGTCGTTCTCGGCTGATCGTCACGGAAAGCGGCCGCGACAAGGGGAGTCGCGGCCGCCTCTCCGCAACAATGAGCCCGTGCGAGTGTCGGCGAAGGCGGACTACGCGTTGCGGGCGACGATCGAGCTCGCTGCCGCGGGAGACGGGCCAGTAAAGGGCGAGCGGATCGCGCAGGCGCAAGAGATCCCGCTCAAGTTCCTCGAGAACATCCTCGGCGACCTACGGCATGCGGGCCTCGTCCGGTCGCAGCGCGGAGTCGACGGCGGCTACTGGCTCGCGCGGCCGGCCGACGAGATCACGGTCGCCGCGGTCGTGCGCGCGGTCGAGGGCCCGATCGCGAACGTGCGCGGGATCGGGCCCGAGCAGGTGAGCTACGCCGGCTCGGCCGAGCGCCTACGCGACGTGTGGATAGCCGTGCGCGCCAATCTCCGCGCGGTCCTCGAGCAGGTGACGATCGCCGACCTCGCGCGCGGCGAGCTTCCGGCGTCGGTCGACGCATTGACGCGCGACCCACAGGCGTGGCAGCCGCACTAACGGCTCAGTTGAACACCGTCTGGCGCGTCGGCCGCACGTAGACGATTTGCCCGCGCTCGAGCTCGAGTGCGTCGACCTGCTCCCGCGTCAGCTGTGCAGAGAGGTGCTCGCCGTCGTCGCGAACGAGCTCGACGCGAACCTCGAATCCCAGATGCACGAGCCGGTCGACCATCGCCTCCTGCGTCGTCCCGTTCGGCTCGAGCAGGAGCTCGACGTCGTGCGGGCGGATGAAGGCGTCACCGAGCCGGTTGACGGGCCCGACGAACGACATTACGAACTCGTTGGAAGGATCGTCGTACAGCTCGCGCGGCGCGGCAACCTGCTCGACGCGGCCGGCGTTCATGACGACTACGCGATCTGCAACCTCCATCGCCTCCTCCTGGTCGTGCGTGACGATGACAGTCGTGGTCCTCGTCTCGTCGTGCAGCCGGCGCAACCACGCGCGAAGCTCCTTGCGCACGCGCGCGTCGAGGGCGCCGAACGGCTCGTCCAGCAGCAACACCTTCGGATCGACGGCAAGCGCGCGGGCGAGGCCCATCCTCTGCCGCTGGCCTCCCGAAAGCTGCGCCGGATAGCGGTCGTCGAGACGCGCAAGCTGGACGAGCTCGAGCAGCTCATTCACACGCCGCGCTATCTCGGTCTTCGGGCGGCGGCGGATGCGAAGACCGAACGCGACGTTCTCGAAGACCGTCATGTGCTTGAAAGTCGCGTAGTGCTGGAAGACGAACCCGATGCCGCGCGACTGCGGCGGGAGTCCCGTGACGTCCTCGCCGTCGAGGACGACCCGGCCCGCGTCGGGCCGTTCGAGACCTGCGACCACGCGAAGCAACGTCGACTTGCCGCTGCCGCTCGGGCCGAGCAACGCGGTCAGCGAGCCCGTCGGAACGTCGACCGAGACTCCGTCGAGAGCGGTGAAGTCCCCGAACCTCTTGACGATGCCGCGTGCCTCGATCACAGCGCCTCCTCCTTCGGCTTGAGGATCGTCATCAGGATCAAGGTCGTGATCGCGATGAGGGCGAGCAGAACGGCGGCCGCGTAGGCGCCGACCTCGTCGAAGGCCTGGTAGCGGTCCTGCACGTACAGCGTGAGCGACTCGGTCTGCCCCACCAGGCGGCCAGAGACGACGGAGACCGCGCCGAACTCGCCGAGAGCGCGCGCCGTCGTGAGCACGACGCCGTACGCGGTCGCCCACCGGATTGCCGGCCACGTCACGCGCCGAAAGGTCTCGAGCGCGCCGGCGCCGAGCGTCGCCGCCGCCTGCTCCTGCTCGGTGCCGATCTCTCGCAGCACCGGCACGACCTCGCGCACGACGAACGGAAGCGAGACGAAGATCGTCGCGAGCGCCATCCCCGGTAGGGCGAAGACGATGTGGTGCCCGCCGAGCCAGCCTCCTCGCCCGTAGAGGAGGAGTAGCGCGAGCCCCACGACGACCGGCGACAGTGCGAGCGGCAGGTCGACGACCGCGTTGAAGATCCCGGCTCCCGGGAAGCGGTGGCGCACGATCGCCAACGCGGCGAGAACGCCGAAGATCGCGTTCGCCGGCACCGCGATCGCCGCGAGGATGAGCGTCACCGTCAACGCGTGCAGCGCATCGTGTGAGGTGACGGCATCCCACGCAGGCCCGAAGCCGTGCTCGAACGTCTTCCAGAAGACGTAGCCGACGGGGGCGGCAAGCAGGACGGCGAGGTAGCCGAGCGCCGCGAAGCGGACCGCGTACTTACCGATCATGTCGGGTCACCCGGCGCCGCAGGCCGCCGATGACGAGGAGGACGCCGAACGAGAGCGCGAGAATGACGACGGAGGCCGCAGCGGCACCGCCCGCGTCGCCGCTCTCGATCCGTCCGAAGACGTAGACCGAGACGACCTCCGTCTTGAACGGCAGATTCCCGGAGATCAGCACGATGGCGCCGAATTCTCCGATGGCCCGGGCGAATGCGAGCGCGACGCCCGAGAGGATCGCCGGCAAGATGTTCGGCAGGATCACGCGGCGAAAGGTTGCGATCTTCGAGGCGCCCAGAGACGCGGCCGCGTCCTCCATCTCCGTGTCGAGCTCGAGCAGGACC
>DASUXI010000166.1:0-4189 GCA_036377995.1 Gaiellaceae bacterium | reverse complement strand
CATCGGCATGGCCATTGAGCAGAAGAGAGCGGCCGCTACACCGGCCCTCAGCGCGAGTTAGGACGACCGGTCGTGGGGCGATCTGCGAGTGAGCGTCTCCGAGGCGGAAGGATTCGTATTTTCTGTCTAGCTTGACCGGGTCGGGCATGAGCAGTTCGGTCTTGAAACCGAGCGCGGTCAACTCGTCGGCTACGCGCTTCTGCGCGTCCGCCCCCTCCGCGGACGGCCATGAAGGCGCGGGACACCTCAACAGGTCGCGAAGAAACGCATGCAGCCGTTCGGCGTTGGCCCCGATCCACTGGTCAACATCGCGGCCCACCATGACCGGACCGTACTGCAGCTCCCGGAGTCCCAGGTCTTGAGCCCCAGGCGCCTAGCCCCCCGGAGGGTGCCACCCCCAAAGGGCGGGCTCGGGGTCGACGCACGCACGCGGGATCAGCATCGACATCACACTCGCGCAACGGCCTCGGTCGCCGGCGGGGCTCGCCACCGGTACGACTTCCGCGCGACCCAAGGGTTTGAGTCCCGTGGCCTCGAGACCGCGGAGGGGGTGCCACCCGCTTGTGGGTGGGCGACCCCCGATCAGCCGCGTTCGCAACGTCTGTGGGTAGGACAACTGACTACTCTGCCGCCAGTGAGACTGCGGTTCCATCTCGGACCCTTCGGCTTCTCTCGTCGAGTTCCGGTCGAAACAGAAGAGCTCGGCTGAGCGCGCTCGAGAACATCCTCGTCGTCGACCTCTCGCGCGTACTCGCGGGGCCGCTCGTGGCGATGACGCTCGGTGACCTCGGCGCCGATGTGATCAAGGTCGAGTCGCCGCACGGCGACGACACGCGGCATTGGGTGCCGCCCATTGACGCGCAGGGCCGCTCTTCCTATCACCATGCCGCAAACCGGAACAAGCGCTCGATCGTGCTCGACCTCAAGCGCGAGCCGGAACTTGAGCTCGCACGCACGCTGTGCGAGCGTGCCGACGTCGTCATCTCCAACTTCAAGCCGGGCACGCTTGAGCGGTTCGGCCTCGACTACGAGGTCATCTCGGCGCTGAACGACCAGGTCGTCTATTGCGAGATCAGCGGCTTCGGCGAGGGCGGCGGCCGCGACATGCTCGGCTACGACCCGATCGTCCAGGCGGTCGGGGGGCTGATGAGCATCACGGGCCCGCCCGACGCCGCGTCGAAGACGGGCGTCGCCATCGTCGACATCGTCACCGCGCTCTACAGCACGATTGCCGTGCTGGCGGCACTCTACGCGCGCCGCGCCACCGGCCGCGGACAGCGAGTGACGGTCGACCTCCTGAGCGCGAACCTCGCGATGCTCGCCAATCAGTCGACCGGCTGGCTCGCCGACGGCAGTGTCCCGGGCAGGCTGGGCAACGTTCATCCCAGCATCGAGCCGTTCGCCACCTATCGCGCACGAGACGGCGAGCTGATGCTCGGTGCCGGGAACGACGGGCAGTTCAGGCGGCTTGTGGAGGCGATCGGTGCCCCCGAGCTCGCCGACGATCCGCGCTTCTCCTCCAACGAGGCGAGGGTCTTCAACCGCGACGCGCTGCGGCCGCTGCTCGAGGAGCACCTGGGGACACGGAGCCGAGTCGAGTGGCGCGAAACGCTGCTCCGGGCCGGTGTGCCCGCCGGCCCGGTGCAGACGATCGACGAGGCCTTCTCGCTCGCGGAGAGGCTCGGGCTCGACGTCGTCGACGACACCGACGGCGTTCGCACCGTCCGCTTCCCCGCCCTTCTCTCGGGAACCCCGGCCGTGACGCGGCGGCGGCCACCGGATCTCGACGAGCACGGTGACGAGATCCGCAGCGAGTTCGGTCGCTAAGTTTCCTTTTCGAGCGGCGGCTTCGCGTCCCCGAACTCCTCAGGCAAACGCGGACCCGCCGATGAGCGCACGGCCGATCAGCAGCTTCTGGATCTGGCTCGTTCCCTCGTACAGCGTCGTCACGGCCGTCCCAGGCGGTCTGGAGCGGATCGTGCTGCCGAGGTGGGAACCAGGTTCGCGATCGTTAGCTTTCTGTCGGACTACTGATTGCAGTCGTTGTCGCCCTGATTCTCATGCTCACGGGGCTGGCCTGAGCGATGCCGCGTGCCGGAGATCGAGCGGCTCAGCGCGGGCACGATCGGCCGCGGTGCGAGGAGCAGGCCGAGAATCGCTCCCGCCAGCAGCAGTTGCAGTTTCGCCGGGAACGCGCCCGAGCGGTGCCAGCCCCGGCTGCCATGAAAGAGCTCTTCTCCGCCCGGGCGAAGCGACGGGAACACATGCTCGAGGTCAGGTGCCGAAGCCGCGAGCGCACCAAGGGTGGCAGGATCGAGCGGACCGCGTCGGACAGCGAGAAGAGCGACGGATGCGATCCCGGTCCTGATCTCGAAGCGGCGGCTGCGTATGTCCTCATGCGGAACCCGGTCTCCGGCAAGGTGCAAGACGGGCCCAAGCAGCAGAGCGCGCCAACGCGAACCAGCAAGCGCGCCGGCCGCGGCGCCAGTCGCAACATGCAGCGAAACGATCACCCTTCTGTAACTACCTGATCACAACCGTCCGCATCGTGGCGCGCCGCGGTGGTCTGCAGCGTAGTTCACGAGTGTGGGTCGACGTCGTTAGACGCCGCTTCGATTGGGTCAAGCGTCCGACCCGTTGTCGTCGCGATGGTGGCCGCTCCATTCGAGGATCAGGTGGGCGCAGAATGCGACGCCTCGGTCGACTTCGGCCAGTTCGATGGACTCGTCGTAGCTGTGGCCGGCCAGCATGTCGCCGGGTCCGATGTGCACGGCGGGAATACCGAACTCCGCCGTCAGGAAGCGCAGATCGGAGCCGCCGAGGAATGGTTCGATGAGAGGCGTGCGGCCGAGCGCCCGACGGCCGGCAACGAGCGCTGCCTGCACGAACGGATCGTGCGTCGCAGTCGCGGCACCGTCGATCTCGAACAGCCACGTTAGCTTCGGCGGGTGCTCTGCGAGCCACGCATCGCCCGCGGTCACCGCATCGACACACCCGCCGACCCACGAGCGCAAATCGTGCGGTGTCTCGCCGGGGACGCCGCCGGCGACGACCTCTAGTACGCATCGCTTCGGCACGACGCCAGTGCGCTCCCCGCCGCTGATCGTCGCGATGTTGAACACGTGGGCGACGGGCAAGTGTTGATACAGCGGATGCGGCCGCGTGCGGTCGAGCTCTGCCTGGAGCTCGACGAGCGCGTCGATGTACTTCGCTGCATTCAGGATGGCGTTGACGCCCTTGAAGGCTGCTCCCGCGTGTGCCTCGACGCCGGCCACTTCGAGACGGAAGGCCGCGGCGACGCGTGACGCTGGGCACACCGCGAGCGCCGTCGGTTCACCAACAACCGCAGCGTCGGCGATCCAGCCGGCGTCCAGTGCCGCGAGCGTGCCGGGTCCACCGATCTCTTCGTCGCCCACGGAGACGAGAATCACCTCCCCGGCGAGCCCGCCGGATACGTCGCGGGCGCACGCGAGCGAGTAGACGAAAGCCGCCAACGGTCCGCGCGCATCGGCGGCCCCGCGTCCCACCAGGCGGCCAGCGTGGGTCACGCCGGCGAACGGTGGTTGCGTCCAACTAGCCGCGTTACCGGGCCCAACAACATCGGCATGGCCATTGAGCAGAAGAGAGCGGCCGCCGCGCCGGCCTTCAGCGCGAGTTAGGACGACCGGTCGTGGGGCGATCTGCGAGTGAGCGTCGCCGAGGCGGAAGGATTCGTACTTTCTGTCTAGCCCGACCGGGTCCGGCAGGAGCAGTTCGGTCTTGAAACCGAGCGCTGTCAACTCGTCGGCTACGCGCGTCTGCGCGTCCGCCCCGTCCGCGGGCGGCCATGAGGGCGCGGGACACCTCAACAGATCGCGAAGAAACGCATGCAGCCCTTCGGCGTTGGCCCCGATCCACCGGTCAACATCGCGGCCCACCATGACCGGACCGTACTCGCAGCTCCGGGGGTCGCAGGTTCTGAGCCCCAGGCGCCTAGCTCCGCGGAGGGTGCCACCCCCAAGGGGCGGGCTCGGGGCAGCCGCGTTCGCAACGTCTGTGGGTAGGACAACTAACTACTCTGCCGCCAGTGAGACTGCGGTTCCATCTCGGACCCTTCGGCTTCTCTCGTCGAGTTCCGGTCGAAACAGAAGAGCTCGGCTGAGCGCGCTCGAGAACATCCTCGTCGTCGACCTCTCGCGCGTACTTGCGG
>DASUXI010000165.1:0-22462 GCA_036377995.1 Gaiellaceae bacterium | reverse complement strand
AGGTCCTTCAGCGCGGCGACGATGCGCAGCTTGTCGGCCGGTGCGACCCGCGCGAACAGCAACTCCTGCTCCTGCAGGCGCGAAAGGCGCTCGCGCAGCGCCGGTTCGTCGATTGCCTCCAGGTCGGCGCCGGTGAGCGTCTGCGGGTTCGGCTCGGTGACGATGCCGATCTTGCGTGCGATCGCCTCCGCGGTAAGGCCGTAGTCGCCGGTGATCATCACGATCGCGATCCCGGCCGAGCGTGCGTCGGCGACTGCCGCCGTCACCTCCGGCCGCGGGGGATCCTGCAGACCCACCAGACCGAGGAAGACGAGTTCGCGCTCGACCTCGTCCGCTTCCCGTCGCGCGCCTCGCGGCAGTTCGCGCGTCGCGAACGCGAGCACCCGCAGTCCCTGCCCGGCGAACTCGTCGACCTCGCGCTCGACCGATCGCCGGTCCGCCTCCGTCAGCTCGCGCTCGCCTACCTCGCTGGCGATCCGCGTGCAGCGGGGGAGGATCTCGGTCGATGCGCCTTTCGCCCAGACGCGGTTGCCGGCGCGCTCCTGGTCGACGACCGACATCCGCTTGCGCTGCGAGTCGAACGGAATCTCGTGCAGGCGCGGTGTCCGCTGCAGCTCCGCCTCGACGTCGAGCCCCGCCTTCCGAGCGAGCACGAGCAGGGCGCCCTCGGTCGGGTCGCCGAGGATCGTCCAGCCGCGCTCCTCGCTCTCCACCAGCCGGGCGTTGTTGCAGTGGACGGCGGCCAGCAGGAGGGAGGCGAGCGGCGGCGGCGCGGCGCCAGGCTGCACCGGCTGCCCTTCGCTGACGATCGCTCCCTCGGGTGTGTAGCCGACGCCGGTGATCTCGAATGCGCGCTGCCCAGCACGGACGGCCGCGGCGGTCATCTCGCCCGCGGTGAGCGTGCCGGTCTTGTCGGTGCAAACGACGGTCGTCGATCCGAGCGTCTCGACCGAGCTCAACCGCTTGATCAGCGCCCGCTCGGCCGCCATCCGCTGCACCCCGATCGCGAGCGAGACCGACATTACCGCCGGCAACCCCTCCGGCACGAGCGCGACCATCACGCCGAGCGCGTACAGGAAGGCGTCGACGAACGGCGCGCCGGCGAGCGTCCGCAGGCCGAACAGGAGCGCTCCCAACCCGATCGCAAGGACTGCGACGCGGCGGGCTGCGATCGCGACCTCGCGCTGGAGCGGGCTCGGCTCGTCCTCGACCGAGCCGACGAGGCGGTAGATGCGGCCGAACTCCGTCTCCGCGCCGGTCGCGTAGACGACACCGCGCCCCGTGCCGGACGCGACGCTCGTCCCGGCGAAGACGAGGTTGCGCGCCTGGATCCGCGGCACCTGCTCGAGCACCCGTTCCGACTGCCGTCGCACCGGGTCCGACTCCCCGGTCAGTGCCGCGTCGCTCGTTGCCAGATCAAAGGCCTCCAGCAACCGACAGTCGGCAGAAACCGCATCGCCCTCGGCGAACAGGACCACGTCGCCCGGCACGAGCTCCTCCGCCGCGATCTCGTCCGGCGTCCCGTCCCGCAGCACTCGTGCCTGCACGGGCAGGAGCCGCTTCAGGGCTTCCGCTGTCCGCTCGGCCCGGTACTCCTGCACGAAGCCGATCACGGCGTTCAGCAGCACGACGGCGAACACGGCGACCGCGACCTTCAGGTTCGTCGGATCGCCCTGGAACAGGTACGCCGCGAGCGTGATCGCGCCGGCGACCTCGAGCAGGATCGCGAAGAAGTCACGGAACTGGGCCAGGAACCGGTAGACCGGCGAGCGCCGCCGCAATTCCGGCAACTTGTTCGGCCCGTATTGCGCGAGCCGCTCCCGCGCTTGCTCCGAGCTCAGGCCTGAGGTCGAACTTCTGAGAGCCTCGAGCGCCCCCCGCTCCGCGAGCCGCTCAACCTCTGCAACCCCGGACACCGCCGCTGCGGCGGCGACGCTCCCACCCCAATCAGTTGCACTGTGCGTGCTCGGGCTAACGCCGGGCATGCCCAAGCATCGCGCTTCCCTCATCTCGCTGATCCGAGCAGATGGTCGTCGACATCGCCACGGAACGAGTCACCGTGCTCGACCTGTCCTCATGGGGTGACCTCCGCCGTCCATAACCGCATCTCGGACATTCAGTTTCGCTGAGGGCCTTGCCACATCACTGCCCCGAGAAGCGAGTCGTGCGCGATCGGTAAGGGCCGCAGGTGATCCACAGGCGGGTCGCCGCACCCCGAGCTGACAACGGGGACTCGGGTTCGCGGCGCATATCGTCCTGAATCCTCGGTGGCTGGGATCGACTATCGCTCTGAACTTCGGCGCGGCGACGAGGTAGTGGCGACCGGCCATCCGACCTACGAGCAACCGCTCGAGGTCGGCGATCGCATCGAGATCGGCGGCCGGCAGGGAATCGTAAGAACGATCGAGCCCCTCCTCCGGGAACATGAGCTTCGCCTCGTCATGCAGCTGCTGCGCGATCGCAGCTGACTATCACGCAGACACTTCCTAGTCAGGTCGTCGGAGCATGTGCGACCTCAGTGCGACCTTGCAGCCGCCGGGGGCGAAATCGAAAAGGGGCTCAGGTAGCGAAAGCCCTGCAAACAGGGCAT
The DNA here is from genome assembly GCA_036377995.1 of Gaiellaceae bacterium. Classification (GTDB taxonomy): domain Bacteria; phylum Actinomycetota; class Thermoleophilia; order Gaiellales; family Gaiellaceae; genus 3-1-20CM-4-69-9. The sequence goes on along the minus strand of DASUXI010000165.1, from coordinate 19,872 downwards.
TTCTCGCGTCTCACGCTGACCCCCTCCTTACTTGCGATTCAGCACAGACAACAAGAAATAGCGATTTGCAGGGATTTTCAAGCCCTCTGACGGACTCGAACCGTCGACCCCCTCCTTACCATGAACGTGAGGAGGGGGCCGACTCATGCGGGTTTGCGCGTAGCGGTGCGGCTTCGCGCGTGTCGCTGATAGCCGCACGTCGTCGCGTTTTGCATGGCCGTGCGACCCTGGTGCGACCCTGACCCGACTGGGCGTTCAGCCCTGCGGGTTAGTGGGCGTGGAGTGCCTGCATGACGGCGTGGCCGCGCCCGCGGGTGCGCCTGACAGCGCTCGCCTCCCACGACGGGCTTTATGCACTCCGACCATCTCCAGCCGGGCTCCAACCGCATCCGCGACGCAGCCACGCCGCCCATCCGAACGATTTCGAGCTTGGTCTTGTCCGCGGCGGCAGCCCATGCAGGCGGCTACCGACGCCTCTCCTTTTCGACTGGGAGGTCGGCTTTCGTCCAGGCGTGCATGCCGCCCTTGAGATTTTCGACCTGGTAGCCGGCGCGTTGGAGGGTGCGGGCGGCGGCGTTGCTGCGGTGGCCGCTGGCGCAGACGGTGACGATCGTCTTGTCGCGCGGAAGTGTCGCGAGGCGGCTCTTGAGGTGCATGAGCGGCACGTTGTGTGCGCCGCGGATGTGGCCGTGGCGCCACTCGGCGGGCTGGCGCACGTCGAGGACGTGGACTGCGCGCTCGCGAAGCCGTTCCGCGAGTGTGGTCGCGTCGGTGCTGGCGGTGCGCGCGAAGGGCCGCATGAGGTTCAGCGTTGGGCGGCGCGTTCGATGACGCGGCCGAGCTTGTCGCGCACCTGAGCCGCGACCGGGGCGAGGTCGTCGTTGCCGACGATCGAGAGCATGCGCTCGGCGTCGATCGCGGCGATGTGTGTCATCGCGTCGCGTCGGTAGACGACGACGTTGCAGGGCAGGAGCGTTCCGAGCTCGGGTTCTGCAGCGAGTGCCTGACGCGCGAGCGGCGGGTTGCAAGCGCCGAGGATCACGTACGGCTCGCCGTCGACGTCGAGCTTCTCCTTCAGGGTCGCTTGGACGTCGATCTGGCAGAGGACGCCGAAGCCTTCTGCTTTGAGCTCGTCGCGGACGCGCTCGACCGCTTCGGCGTGGTCGAGCTCGCTGGTGCTGCTCAGTGTGTAGCTGGTTGCGAGCATTCGCATTCCTCCTCGAGGTAGCGGCGGCGTGCTTTCGCCGCCTTCTGTCGGTGCGCCTCCGCCTGCGCAGGTTCGGGCACGGTGTCGGAAAGGAGACGCAGGATCGCGTCCTCGCCCGTTGCGATTTCGCGGTTGTCGAAGACGAGCGCAGGGATGGTGTCGGTTCCGGTCGCGTCGCGGAGCGCGTGGCGCTGTTCCTTCTCGACCGGAACTTGCCGGATCACGTAGTCGATGCTGAGCTCGGTCAGCCGCTGTCGCACGCGCCGTGAGGCGGAGCACCACTCGGTCTGCCACAGTTCGAGCATCAGGCGCTGAGGTCGACGAGCGCGCTCAGGCTGCGCAGCTGCTGCTGCAGCGAGCCGCAGACGTCTTCGCAGAGGGTGAGGACGCCCTCGTCGACGATCCGGTAGTAGACGTGAGTTCCGTCCTTGCGCCGGCCGAGGATGCCGGCGTCGGCGAGCACGGCCAGATGCTTGGAGATGTTCTGCTGGCTCGCCTCGAGCGACTCGGAGAGCTCGCCGACGGTCGCCTCGCCCTCGCGCAGCCGGTCGACGAGGCGGATCCGCATCGGCTCGCTGAGCGCGCGGAAGCGGCGGGCGATCAGCTCGACCAAGTCTGCGGGAAGCGGGTGGGGCAGTGCCATTCTCATCTCCTTGCGGAATAAACGGATTAGTTGTAGAGTTGTATAGCAGGTGAACGCAGTTAGCGCAAGGAGGTTGGAGATGCACCCGAACATGAACAGCCTCGACCGCGGACTCCGCGCCCTGGTCGCGCTGGCCGCGATCGTCGTCGCGGTCGCGATCGGGGCCGGCTCTGTCGCCGGGATCGTCCTGTTCGCGTTGGCAGCGGTGCTGCTCGCGACGAGCGCGGTCGCCTTCTGCCCGCTCTACCGCCTGTTCCGATTCGACAGCCGCGGCCACAAGCCGCTTCCCCACTGAGAGGAGAACGAGAGAGATGGATGTGACCACCGAGACCTGGGAGCGCGAAGTGATCGAGCGCTCGAACGAGTTGCCGGTCGTCGTCGACTTCTGGGCCGCCTGGTGCGGACCGTGCCGTGCGCTCGGGCCAGCGATCGAGCAGGAAGTCGAGAAGCGCGCCGGCAAACTGGAGCTGGCGAAGCTGAACGTCGACGCCGAACCGGCGATCGCCGGGCGCTACGGGATCCAGAGCATCCCGACCGTGGCCGTCTTCCGCGACGGCGAGGTCGCGACGGGTTTCGTCGGCGCCTACCCGGCGGCAACGATCGGCAGCTTCTTCGACGAGCAGGTACTCACCGAGGCAGCTGAAGAGACGACGACAGCGGCAGGCGTGCGGTGAGCGCCGCCGCCACAGAGACGCGGACATCCGTCCGGGCAAAGGAGTTCCACTTCCCGCTCACCGTCGACTGGGTCGGCGAGCGCCGCGTCGCGGCATCTGTCGAGGGCAAGCCGGCGATCGAGATTACGCCGCCGCCCGTCTTCCGCGGCACCGACCCGACAACCTGGAGCCCCGAAGACTTCTTCGTCGCCGCGGCCGCCTCGTGCCTCGCCGTCACCTTCACCGGTCTGGCAGACCGGGCGGACCTCGACTACGCCAAGCTTGCGGTTGACGCCGACGGCGTTTGCGGCCGCCGCGACGACGGTCACTTCGGCTTCACCCGGCTCCTGCTCAGGTGCAAGATCGAGAGTGATGACGCCGTCGAAGCGCGTCGACTCGCCGAACAAGCGGAGGAGAACTGCCTCGTCTCCGCCTCGCTCGACCTGCCGGTCGAGACAGTGATCGAGGTGAGCCCACGCTCCGATCGCTGACCCAGATCGAGGAACTGCGTCGCACCGACTTCGCCCGGCTCGACGCCGCCGGCCAGGTCTATCTCGACTACACCGGCGCCGGGTTGTACGGCGAGTCGCAGCTCACTGAACACCTGGAGCTGCTACGGAGCGGCGTCTTCGGCAATCCGCACTCGCAGAACCCGACCTCGGCGGCGATGACCGAGCTCGTCGAGTCCGCCCGGGCCGCCGTGCTCGAGTTCTTTCGCGCCTCGCCGGAGGAATACGTCGCGATCTTCACCCCGAACGCGACTGGCGCCCTACACCTCGTCGGCGAGGCCTACCCGTTCCGCCCGGGCGACCGATTCTTGCTTACCTTCGACAACCACAACTCCGTCAACGGGATCCGCGAGTACGCGCGCGCGCGCGGCGCTGAGACGACCTACGTGCCCAGCATCCCGCCCGAGCTGCGCGTCGAGGAGGAGCTGCTCGACCGCTATCTCAGCGACGTCGGCGGCGAGCACCACAATCTGTTCGCCTATCCGGCGCAGTCGAACTTCTCCGGCGTCCAGCACCCGCTCGTCTGGATCGAGCGGGCGCACGCAGACGGCTGGGATGTGCTCCTCGACGCGGCCGCCTTCGTGCCGACGAACAGGCTCGACCTCTCCCAGGTCAAGCCGGACTACGTCGCTCTCTCCTTCTACAAAATGTTCGGCTGGCCGACCGGCGTGGGGGCACTGATCGCCCGCCATCAGGCGCTCGCCAAACTTGAGCGGCCCTGGTTCTCTGGCGGCACGATCGTCGCCGCCTTCGTGCAGCGCGACTGGCACCACGACGCGACCGGGCCGGCCCACTTCGAGGACGGCACCGTCAACTTCCTCAACCTGCCCGCCGTGGAGATCGGCCTCCGCCATCTCGAGCGCGTCGGCATCGACGCGATCCACCAGCACGCCCGGGCGCTCGCCGGCTCGCTGCTCGACGTACTCGGCGGCCTCCACCACTCGAACGGCGCACCGGCGACGGTCATCTACGGCCCACGCGATAGCGATCACCGTGGGGCCACGATCGCCTTCAACTTCCTCCACACCGACGGCCGTATCGTCGACGAGCGCTACGTCGATCAACTCGCTCGGACGCAGAACATCTCACTCCGGACCGGCTGCTTCTGTAACCCCGGCGCCGGCGAGATCGCCTTCACCATCTCCCGCGACACACTGCTCGGCGGCGAGTTCAGCGGCGCGATGACCCTCGACGACTACGTCGCCGCCGTCGGACTGCCCTCCGGCGGCGCAATCCGCGCCTCCCTCGGCCTCGCCTCCAACCCCGCAGACATCGACGCGTTCGCCCGCTTCGCACACACATTCATCGACCTCGACACCGTGCCGGACGACCTCCCACCGCGCAGCGGCTGCTAGCGCGCCCAAGTTGTTAGGCCCGGACTGATGCGGCTCCGAACCGCACGAAATCGCAAGAGGGTCAGGTAGCGAAAGCCCTGCAAACGTCGCGTTTCTCGCGTCTGACGCTGACCCCCTCCTTTACCCGCAATTCAGCACAGACAACAAGAAATAGCGATTTGCAGGGATTTTCAAGCCCTCTGACGGACTCGAACCGTCGACCCCCTCCTTACCATGGAGGTGCTCTACCAACTGAGCTAAGAGGGCGAGCTTGATGCCCTCGACACTTTAGCGCCGCCGAATCGAGACTAGGCGAAGGTCTAGGAGGTCCCGAGCGCCGAAATGCCGAAAAGGCGAACATGCTCGAGAAGACCTCAATCGAAGTAGCCCTGGATCACCTCTGCTGCATCGAGTGCGGGCGAACGTGGGTCGAGCCGGACGAGCGGTGGCGGATCTATCTCACCGACGACGCCCAGCCCATGCCGGTGCTCTACTGCAACATCTGCGCGTCCTTCGAGTTCGGCCGATAGGCCGCTCTACCAGGGCAGTGCCCGGGCCGTAAGGTCCCGGCGACGATGTCCGCGGAGCGAGCGTTTCCCGAATCCGAGTACAGAGTGCGCCGGTCGCGGCTCGCGGCCCTCATGGAAGCACGCGGGCTTGACGCCGTCTTCTTCGCGCCTTCGTCCGATCTCGAGTACCTGACCGGGATCGAGCGCGAACTGCCGAGTTTCGGGCAGGTCTCGTACACACACGGATGGGTCGCGGGCGCTTTCTTCGTCCCGGACCGCGAGCCGGTGTTCGTCCTGCCGCGGATGGTGGTTGCCTTCCACCTCTTCGACCGTGCTCCCGAGAGCTCGATCGTCGTGAACGAAGGAGACGACGGCGCGGCTCTCTTCGCGGATTCAGCTCGCTCGCTCGGCCGCGTCCGCCGCGTGGGCGTCGGAGCGCGCACGTGGAGTGAAACGATCCTGCACCTTCGGCAAGCTCTACCTGACGCGGAGTTGACGGAGGCGACGTCGCTCCTGAACGAGCTACGGCGCGTCAAGTCCGACGCCGAGCTCGAAGCGATCACATACGCGTGCCGGATCGCAGAGGAGGCAATGGTCGCGACGACGGCGAAGGTCGAGCCCGGCGTCTCGCCGGTCGAGCTCGCCGAGGAAGTCGAGCATCAGATGCGCATTCGCGGGTCGCGGACTCCGTCGTTTCCGACGCACATCTTCACGTTCGGCCGCGAGGACAGCCGCGACTCGACGCTACCGAGCGGCACCGAGCCGATCCGCGCCGGAGAGCCCGTCCTGTTCGACTTCGGCGCGGTCCATCAGGGCTACTGCTCCGACTTCGGCCGCACGATCGTCAGCGGCGAGCCGCCTCCCGAATACCACCGCGTGTACGACGTGATGCTCGCCGCACAGGAAGCAGGGCGGGCCACGGCCGTGCCGGGTGCGCTCGCCCGCGAGGTCAACGCAGCCTGCCGGGCGCCGATCGAGGCCGCCGGGCTCGGCGAGTTCTTCCGTCACCGCATGGGCCACGGCATCGGGCTCGACGTCCACGAGCACCCGTTCATCTCCGTCGAGGACGACACGCCGCTCGAGCCGGGCATGACGTTCACCGACGAGCCGTCGATCGTCTGGCCCGGCCACTTCGGCGTCCGGATCGAGGACATCGTGGTCTGCACCGAGGCCGGGGGCCGGCGCCTCACAGAGCTCTCGACCGGGGCCGTCGTCACCTAGGTTCGGTACTGCGGAAACAGGCTGGCCCCCGACAGCGAACGTCGGGGCCAGCCTGCCGTGTTGGCTTAGGGGTTCTCCGGGTTGCTTCCGCCGTGACATGCCACTCCGGGGATACCCGGAGGGGTCTCGCCGGTCCGGACGTTCTGTCCGGGCGACTGCACGTGGAAGTCGATCGGCCCCTGGCCGACGATCATGTCGTTCAGGCCGGAGTACGAGCAGATCGAGTTCGAGTGCGCTGGTGCCGCGGTGCGGATGGCGTCAACCTGTTCCTGCGTTCGTGGGCCGGTTCCTGGCGGGCCCTTCACCTCGCCGGCGAGAGCGGCACTGGCACTCCCACCTGCGACAGCGACGGCGCAAAGCGCAGCCGTCAGCACTGATTTCCAGCTCATTCCTGCCTCCCCTTGTAGGACCGCACTTTCACGCCTGCCAGGCGCTCGCTCGAAACTAGTGCAGCGGAGGTACGTCGTCAACCGTCGGAATGCAGTGGGGGCGGGAGGATTCGAACCTCCGTAGGCTGAGCCGACGGGTTTACAGCCCGTTCCCTTTGGCCGCTCGGGCACACCCCCGAAGAGGCGGCCATTGTAGCTTTGTGCTGTGCAGCGCTTCGATGTCGCCGTGATCGGAGCAGGGCCTGCGGGCTCGACCGCGGCTTATCGTCTCGCGCGCGCACGCGCGCGGGTGCTATTAGTGGACAAGGCCCGGTTCCCCCGCGACAAGCCCTGCGGCGGCGGCTTGACGATGCGCGCGATCCGCCAGCTCCCCTTCTCCGTCGAGCCGGTCGTCGAGGATCGCATCACCCGGGTCCGATGCCGGCTGCGCTACGGCCGGACGATCGAGCACGAGTCGGCACGCGAGCTGTGCCTCATGACGCAACGGCGCAGGCTCGACGCGTACCTCGCCGAGCAAGCCGCAGCGGCCGGCGCGGAACTTCGCACTGGCGTCCGCGCGACGGTCGAGTCCGATACACGCCTGCGAGTCGGCGGCGAGCCCGTCGAGGTCGCCGTGATCATCGGTGCCGACGGCGCCAACGGGACGACGGCCCGGACGCTCGACCTCGCGGGCGGGATCGTCAACGGGGTCGCACTGGAGGGAAACCTGTCCTACGACCGGCTCCCGCCCGATTCGTGGCGCGGCCTGCTCGTGCTCGAGCTCGGCGTCGTTCCGGGCGGCTACGCGTGGATCTTCCCGAAAGGCGATCACGTGAATGTGGGCGTCGGTGGGTGGGGCGCGGAGGGGCCCCGCATGCGGCGCCATCTAGAGGCCTTGTGCGAGCAGTACGGCGTCGACGCGGCCGACCTCACGTCCGTGCGCGGGCACAGGCTGCCGATGCGCCGTCCGCACACGCTGCTCACGCGCGGGCGGGCGCTGCTCGTCGGCGACGCGGCGGGGCTGGTCGACCCGGTGTCGGGCGACGGGATGTACGAGTCCTTCGTCTCCTCTCGCCTTGCGGCCGAGCACACCCTGGAGCTGTTGGCCGGCCGCACGACGTCGCTCGACGGCTATCAGCTCGCCGTCCAGACCCATCTGAACCCGCTGGCCTCGGCGGGCTGGGGCGCGAAGATTGCCCTCGACCGCTTCCCAGGTGCGGTGTTCGCCGTCATGCGTCTGCCGGTGACGTGGCGCGTCCTCGACCGCCTGATGCTGGGCGAGCTCGCGCACCCCGGCGAGGCGACCGGCGGCGGGCGCCGGGCGATGAAGGTGATCAAGGGTCTCTCCCGTATCGCAGGACGACCTTCCGCGCTCGCGACGTAATTCCTCAACCCAGCGACGCCCGTTGCCGATAGCCGCACCATGGACGTGCCGTTCACCTACGTGAGATCGCAGATCCGGTTCGCGTTTCCGGCCGTCGAGCTCGTCACAGCGCTGCTCATCGCGGGCTGCGTACTGGCGTTCGGCCTGAGCTGGAAGACACTGGTTGCGGCGTTCTTCTGCGCGGTGCTCGTGGCCGTCTCCGCGATCGACATCGCGCGGAGGATCATCCCCAACCGGATCGTCCTGCCCGCGTTCGCCGTCACGCTCGCGGCGAACACGGCGATCGACCCGAGCCCGCAATGGATTCTCGGTGCGGTCGGCGCCTGCGCCTTTCTGCTCGTCGCGGCACTCGTGTACCCGGCGGGGATGGGTATGGGAGACGTGAAGCTCGCCCTTCTCATGGGCGCGGCGCTCGGCAGGACGGTCCCGGTCGCGTTGATGGCGGGCATGCTCGCCGCCGTCATCCCGAGCCTCTACCTCGTCGCCCGCTTCGGCGCGAAGGGCCGGAAAATGGGGATCCCGTTCGGGCCCTTCCTGGCCGTCGGCTCGATCATCGCCCTGTTCTGGGGCGGCGACATTCTCGACGCCTATCTCTCGACGTTGCACTGAAGCCCGCGCGTAGCCTCCGATCATGGAGCGGAGGCGGTTGGGTGCGACCGATCTCGAGCTCACGCCGGTGGGCATCGGCACTGCGCCGATCGGCTCCGGAAAGGACTGGGGGGTGTGGTGGGGGCCCCAGGACACGGGCGAAGGTGTTCGCGCGATCCGGCGTGCTCTCGATCTCGGCGTGAACTGGATCGACACGGCGCCGTTTTATGGCTGGGGCCGCGCAGAGGAGATCGTCGCCGGCGCCATCGAAGGGCGCCGCGACGAGGTGCTGCTCTTCAGCAAATGTGGGACGATCCCGCACGGGGACGGCTCGCGCATGGACCTCAGCCGGGAGAGCATCCGCCGCGACGTCGAGGCGAGCCTCTTACGTCTTCGCACCGATCGGATCGACCTGATGCAGATCCACGACGTCGACGAGGGGACGCCGATCGAGGACTCGTGGTCGGAGCTGATGCGCCTCGTCGACGAGGGCAAGGTCCGCCACTGCGGGATCTCGAACCACCCGGTCGAGGCGATCGAACGGGCGCTCGACGTTGGGCCCGTCGCCGCGCTGCAGTACCAGTACAGCCTGCTACACCGCGAGCCGGAGCGCGACATCCTGCCGCTCGCGTCGAGTCGCGGCCTCGGCGTCCTCACGTGGGGACCGCTCGCGAGCGGCTTCCTCGCGGACGGCTTCGAGATCGACACGCTGGATCCGGACGACTTCCGCCGGACGCATGCCTTCGCGGATCTCGAGCTCGAGCCCCTGCGCCGCGTCCTGCGCACCATCGCCGAGCGCAGAGGGAGGACCGGCGCCCAGGTTGCGCTCGGCTGGGTGCTCGCGCAGCCACCAGTCGCAGGCGCGATCGTCGGGATCCGAAACCCTCCCGAGGCAGAGGAACTGCCGGGCGCGGCCGACCTCGCGCTCGACCCGGACGAGCTCCGGGCGCTCGAGTCGGCCCTCCCCTGATCCGCCGGGTTGGGCCGTTCGGCCCATCAAGGATCAGCCCGTCGTTGCCGACACCTCGATCGAGGGATACGTGGACAACCAAGATTCAACGAGGGCACCCACCGAGGGCACGGCCGGCCCCGTCTCGTCGGAGCGGTCGTCCCTTCCTGCTTTCAGCGGCGCTCCGGCCGTCAATCGAATCTCGGAGCTCGTCGCCGACCTGATCTCGGCGACCGGGCTCGTCTCGGCCGACCGGCTTGCGCTCGCGCGAAGCGCCGCGGGCGCCGGCTCGCTTGCCCGCGCCCTTGCCGACAAGCAGCCCGCGCCTGCCCCGAGTCTCGTCGAGCCCGATCAAGCGCGCGCTTCCGATCACGCCGAAGGCGCCGCAGCGGCCACCGACCGTCTCGTCGACTCGCTCATCCTCCAGGCAGCCGAGGACGGCGCCACAGACATCCACTTCGAGCCGCAGGAGGACGAGCTGCTCGTCCGCGTCCGGATCGACGGGACGCTGCAGGAGGCTCAGCGCCTGCCGAAACGCGCGGGGAAAGAGGTCGTCAGGCGCCTCAAGGAGCTCGCGGGGCTCGATCTCGACGACGAGCGAGCGCCGCAACAGGGGCGTATAGCCTCCGGCGCAGCCACCGGACGGAGATTGGACATCCGCATCGCGACGCTGCCGACCGTGGAGGGCGAGTCGGCCGTCTTGCGGCTGCTCGACCGGTCGAGGAGGCCGCCGAGACTTGAGGAGCTCGGTCTGTCGGAGGAGCTGACGACGCGGCTCGAAGCCCTCGTCTCGGTTCCGAGCACCATGCTGGTCGTCACGGGGCCTGCCGGATCGGGAACGTCGACGACGCTCTACGCGCTCCTTGCCGAGATCAGCCGGCCGGAGATCAACGTCGTCAGCGTCGAGGACGCGGTCGAGCACCAGCTACCGGGCATCAAACAGGTCCAGGTCGACGAGCAGGCCGGGCTCACTTATCCGGCCGCGCTCGAGTCGATCCTGCACTCGGATCCAGACGTCCTAATGGTGGGGGAGATCAGGGACGGCGAGACGGCGAAGATCACCGTCGAGGCCGCCCTGTCGGGCCACTTCGTGCTGGCGACGCTGCACGCAAACGATGGCCCCCAGGCGCTCGGCCGCCTCGCGGACCTCGGCGTCGAGCCTTTCCTCATCGGCTCGGCGGTGTCGGCCGTGCTCGACCAGCGGCTCGCGCGAAGGCTCTGCAGCCATTGCTGCGAGATGTACGCGCCGTCGGTCGAAGAGCTGATCAAGGCGCGCGTGTCGCCGGAGGTCGCAGCTGCGAGTGACGGGATGGTCTTCTATCGCCGGAAGGGCTGCCCGCGCTGCCACCAGAGCGGCTTCAAGGGCCGGGTCGGGATCTTCCAGCTGTTCCTCGTGGACGATCGCCTACAAGCATTCGGGACGACGAGCCCGTCCCGAGGCGAGATCGAGCGCGCGGTGGTCGGCGAGGGGATGCGGACGATGTGGGACGACGGGCTCGCGAAGGTCGCGGCCGGCCTCACTTCGATCGAAGAGCTCGTGCGCGTGCTGGGCTAGGACGGGCGAGCGCTCTTCGGGCTAGTGCCCGGTGACGTCGCAGCCGAGGACGATCAGGGCCTGCACGGCCTGGGTCATGAACTCCGTCGCCTGCTCGGTGTCCCCGAAGGTGTACGGCCCCGGACGGACGGGCTCGGCGCTTCGCTTGCCGACGGGGTAGACCTCGGCCTCGACGACGCAGGAATGCCCGTGCTCGACCGCCCGCAGGATCGCTACGGAGCGGCCGTCCCGCCGCGCGTGGCGCACGATCAGCTCCTCCGCCGAGGCATCGTGTCTGTTCTCGATCACCCGATCGGTATCGGCAGCGGGCGCCCGGCCCTGAAGCGCCTGCTCGACGCCCGCGAGCCGCGGCGCTACGCTCTTGGTCGTGGTCCGGCTCCGCTCTCGCAAGCGGTCGGCCGGTGTCGCATTTGCGTTTGCGGCCGCGGTGCTCGCACTGGCTGTCGGCGCGTGGGCGCGCCCCGACGGGACGTCGCAGGCCGCCGCCACCTTGAGGGGCACTGCCAAACCGGATGTCCTGCGTGGCACGGGCGGAAACGACATCCTCGAAGGGCTCGACGGTGCCGACCGCCTCTACGGAGGGGCCGGGCAGGACCGCCTCTACGGCGGCGCCGGGAACGACTTCCTCGCGGGAGGCCCCGGCGACGATGTGTTGAGCGGCGGGCCGGGCGCGGATGTGTTCCGGTGCGGGAGTGGGCGGGACGTGGTGTACGCCGATGCGTCGGACAGCGTGGCGAAAGACTGCGAAGTCGTGCACCGTGGGCCGGCACCGCTCCCTGCCGGAGCGTTGGCGCGGCCCGGCGCGTATCGAGGCGGGAATGTCCGGTTTCAGGTGCAGGGCGACGGGCGGACGATCGCGGGTCTCCGCGTGGACTGGGCCGGCGACTGTCCCCCGCTCGGGAGGTCTCAGATCTCGGTCGCGGACTCAGGGCCGTGGGCGATCGACCAGAACCACGCTTTCGCGATCGACGAGGGCGACAGCGACCCGACGCATCTGGCTCTCACCGGAGCGTTCGCCGGAGACGCCGCTTCCGGGACCTTCGACATCCACCTGAAGACGGCCGGCGGCGAGTGCGATACGGGGGCAATTCCCTGGAGCGCCGCGCATCGGTGACGCTACACTCGGGATTGCGAGGCGGCGTAGCTCAGTTGGTTAGAGCAGCGGAATCATAATCCGCGTGTCGCAGGTTCGAGTCCTGCCGCCGCTATTCCCGCAGGCCCCGAGACCGGGGACGGCGGTGGGCGAATCCTCGCTACACTTGCGCTTCCGCGCAGGCTCGGGGCCTAGCTTCAGCTTGCGCTCTCCTCTAACCACGCAACCGAAATGGCCACCGGAGTACGAGACAAAATCACGCTTGCCTGCAACGAGTGCAAGCGGCGGAACTACATGAGCACGAAGTCGAAGCGGAATACGCCCGATCGGCTCGAGGTCAAGAAGTTCTGCCGTTGGTGCGGTCGTCACACGGCTCACCGGGAGACGCGCTGATGGCGCGTCAGACCCGTGCGCAGCGGCGTGCCCGGCGGGCGCAGATGACGCCCGGGGGAGAGGCGGCCCTTCCCGCACCCTCCGCGCCGTCGCGGAAGGCGACCGGCCGCGCCGACGCCCGCACGCAGCCGGCTCGCGAGCCTCGGACCATTCCAGGGACCGGCTCCCGGCGCTTCGTCTTCGAGTCCTGGGCCGAGCTCAAGAAGGTCGAGTGGCCGACCCAGAAGCAGCTGATCCAGGGAGTCGTGGTCGTCCTCATCGCCTGCATCATCGTCGGCGTCTATCTCTGGGGCGCCGACCTCGTCTTCAAGCGACTCGTCCACGACGTCTTCCTGTAAACGATGTTCCTCTGGTACGTCATCAACACCTATTCGGGTCACGAGAACAAGGTGAAGACCAATCTCGAGCACCGGATCATGTCCATGAACCAGGCGCCTCGCTTCCGCCGGGTCGTGGTCCCGACCGAGCAGGTGATCGAGACGAAGGAGGGCCAGAAGGTCCAGACCGAGAAGCGCGTGCTGCCGGGTTACGTGCTCGTCAACATGGACATGACCGACGAGGCGTGGACCGTGGTCAAGAACACCCCGGGCGTGACCGGCTTCGTCGGCGCCGGGGCGAAGCCAGTCCCGCTCGCGCAGAGCGAGGTAGACCGCATCCTCCACACCGGCCGCGGCGACGGCGACAGGCCTCGCGCGCAGGTGGAGTACTCACTCGGCGAGTCGGTGAAGGTGACCTCCGGCCCGCTCTCGGACTTCGACGGCGAGGTCGTCGACGTCAACGCAGACCAGCAGAAGCTCAAGGTCCTGGTCGACATCTTCGAGCGGCAAGTGCCGGTCGAGCTCACCTTCGACCAGGTGAAGAAACTGGACTGACGCGACATGGCTAAGAAGGTCCTGACACTCATCAAGCTCCAAATCCCTGGCGGGCAAGCGAACCCTGCTCCCCCCGTGGGTCCCGCGCTCGGTCAGCACGGGGTCAACATCATGGAGTTCTGCAAGGCGTTCAACGCCCAGACTCAGCAGGAGAACGGGCGCATCACCCCGGTTGAGATCACGGTCTTCGAGGACCGCTCGTTCGCTTTCATCACGAAGACCCCGCCGGCTGCCGTGCTGATCAAGGAGGCGCTGCGCGTCGAGAAGGGATCCGGCGAGCCGAACCGCGAGAAGGTCGGCCGCCTGAGCCGAGACCAGGTCCGCCAGATCGCGGAGACGAAGATGCCAGACCTGAACGCCCGGGACGTCGACCAGGCGATGAGGATCATCGCCGGCACCGCGCAGTCGATGGGCGTGGAGACGGACGTCCTCTGATGGCGCATGGCAAGCAATACCGGAACGCCCGCGGCTCGATCGACCGCGAGCAGGAGTACTCACCCGTCGCCGCGATCCGGCTGCTCAAGGAGATGGAGACCGCCAAGTTCGACGAGACGGTCGAGGTGCACTTCCGGCTCGGCCTCAACGTGCGCCACGCCGACGAGCAGCTCCGCGGCACGCTGATGCTGCCGCACGGCACCGGCAAGGAGGCCCGGGTGGCTGTCTTCGCCGAGGGCGAAAAGGCCAAGGAGGCTCAGGACGCCGGCGCAGACGTGGTGGGCTCCGCCGACCTCGCGAAGCGCGTCGAGGAGGGGTTCACCGACTTCGACGTGGCGGTCGCGACCCCGGATCAGATGGGGAACGTCGGCAAGCTCGGCCGCATCCTCGGCCCGCGCGGGCTGATGCCGAACCCGAAGACGGGGACGGTGACGATGGACGTGGCGAAGGCCGTGCGCGATGCCAAGGCCGGGAAGCTCGAGTACCGCACCGACCGAGGCGCGAACGTGCACGTGTCGATCGGGAAGAAGAGCTTCGCCGAGCGTCAGCTCGCCGAGAACTACGCGGCGCTGATCGACGAGATCGTGCGCGCGAAGCCCGCGGCCGCCAAGGGCCGGTACATCCGCCAGATCACCCTGACCACAACCATGGGCCCCGGGATTCACCTCGACACGCAGAAGACCCGTGGCATCGTCGACGAGCTCGAGGAGACGAAGGAACCGGTTTCGGCTTAGCACACAGAGCCCGTCGCCAAAGACAGCTGGCTGGCGTCCTCGACTCGAGGACGTCGGAAGCCCAGCCGAGGCGGATCGGTGGAAGAGGCTCGATGCCTCCTTCAGCGAGCCCGCCTGGTGCGGGCTCGATTCGTTCGAGGGAGGTGAGTAGGTGAAAAAGGATGAAAAGGAGAAGGTCGTCGCCGACCTGACCGAGCGGCTCCGGACGACGGAAACGCTCGTCGTGGCGGACTACCGCGGGCTGACCATGCCGCAGATCGACGACCTGCGGACGAAGCTGATCGAGCACGGCGCCCGCTTCGCGGTCGTCAAGAACACGCTGACCAGGCGGGCCGCGGAGGCGGCCGGCGCGGACACGCTGCTCGCGCTGCTCGAAGGGCCGACCGCGATCGCCTTTCTGGAGTCGGACGGCGACCCGGTCGCCGTCTCCAAGGCGCTCGTCGACGCTGCTCGCGAGACGAGGGTGCTCGAGATTCGAGGCGGTCTGCTCGAGGGACGTCCGATCGAGGCCGCCGAGATCGAGTCGCTCGCCAAGCTGCCGCCGGAGGACATCCTTCGCGGCCAGGTGCTGGGTGCGATCACAGCCCCGCTGACCGGGATCGTCGGGTTGTTCACGGCGCCCCTGCAGGACCTGTACGGCCTGATCGACGCCCGCATCGAGCAGCTTCGAGACCAGGGAGACACGTCCGAGGCGGCCGTGGAGGAGGCAAGTGGCTCAGAGCCACAAAGTCCCTCGCCGGCCGAAGAGGCGCCCGAGGCGGCCGTGGCGGAGGCAAGTGGCTCAGAGCCACAAAGTTCTTCGCCGGTCGAAGAGGACGCGCTCGCAGAAGACACGGAAACCGAAACGAAGACAGAGGAGGAGGACCAGTAGATGGCCGCTAGCGCCACCGACAAGGTGTTCGACGAGCTCGGCAAGATGACCGTGCTCGAGCTCGTCGAGCTGAAGAAGAAGATCGAGGACGAGTGGGGCATCACCGCCGCTGCACCGATCGCCGTCGCCGCGGCCGGCGCCCCGGCGGCCGGAGACGGCGCGGCAGCCGAGGAGAAGACGTCCTTCGACGTCGTCCTCACGGCTGCAGGCGGCCAGAAGATCCAGGTGATCAAGGTCGTCCGCGCGATCACCGGGCTCGGCCTGAAGGAGGCCAAGGACCTCGTCGACTCGGCTCCCAAGCCGGTCAAAGAGGGAGTGGCCTCCGATGAGGCCGACTCGATCAAGGGCCAGCTCGAGGAAGCGGGGGCAACCGTCGAGGTCAAGTAGCGAGGAACGACGGATCCGCTGCTGACGGGGCCGACGAGGCCCCGTCAGCGTTTCTCCGGCCAGATCGCCCCGTTCGGGGGATCCAAAAGGCAGACCGCAGGTCGAAACAGGAACTGGCGTCTCCAGGATCGGTAGCCCATATCGGCGACCCTCTGCTGGCACTCACTGGATCGGAGGAAAGCGGCATGAAACTCAAGGCACTGGCGATTGCGCTCGCGGTCGCGGGCTTCGCGGCCTCGTTCGCATTCGCAGACAACGGGGGGAAGGGGAAGGGCGGCTCGACGTCGGCGGCGACGACCACCAAGGGCAAGTCCGGCAAGGCCTGCAAGAACGTCTCGCTGCAGGGCACGGCGCCGGCCACCAGCTTCACGGTCACCGTGGACAAGGCGAACAACGCCGCCCGGAGCCTCAGGGGAAAGCCGGTGACACTGACCTTCACCGGCAAGGTTCACGTCAACGCGTTGATGTGCAGCGCAACGCCTTCGGCTGGCTCGACGACAACCACGACGACGAGCAGCCCGTCGACTTTCCAGCTCCGCAACCTCAAGGTCGCGAAGTCGAATCAGGACGGCTAGCGTTACAGGCCTGGTCAAGGGCCTAACCGGTTAGGCGCCCACCCGCTGGGCGCCTAACTGGCGACTTCGCCTATCTGGCGACTTCTTGCGGGGTGCGCTACCCTTTCGGGGAAGCAACGGCGGATCCCGCCTGGGTAGCCTTGCGCAGAAGCGGGGAAATCGGGTACCCTCACGGGTTGCGCCGCTGTTCCGCCTGTCCACGCCCGTCTGCCCGCCGTTTCTTCTTCGCAACACATCTCTAAGGGAGGCTTCATCTCTTGACCACCAAGGTCGCTGCGCCTAGCGCGCGCACCAGCTTCTCGCGTCTCAAGCACGTTCTCGACCTTCCGAACCTGATCGATATCCAGAAGGCCTCGTTTCAGTGGTTCCTGGACGAAGGTCTTCGCGAGACGATCGACGACATCTCGCCGATCGAGGATTACACCGGCACCCTCGCCGTCGAGTTCGGGGACTACAAGTTCGGCGATCCCCAGGCCTCGATCAAGGAATGCCGTGAGAAGGACCAGACGTATCAGGCTCCGCTGACGATGACCGTCCGTTTCGTGAACAAGGAAACGGGCGAGATTCGGGAGCAATCGGTCTTCATGGGGGACTTCCCGATGATGTCCGAGTGGGGCACCTTCATCATCAACGGCACCGAGCGCGTGATCGTGACGCAGCTCGTCCGCAGTCCGGGCGCGTACCTGATGGAGCCCAAGGACGCGACGAAGCAGGTCTTCACCGCCAACCTGATGCCGTCGCGCGGCTCCTGGTTGGAGCTCGAGATCGACAAGAAGGGGATCGTCTACGCCCGGATCGACCGGAAGCGAAAGCTGCCGATCACGACCCTTCTACGCGCCCTGCCCGAGGAGGATCCGTCGACGGGCTTCAAGCTCGACACGTCCTCGAACGAGGCGATTCTCAAGCTCTTCAACAACTCGATCTACATCGTCAACACGCTCGAGAAGGACACCTCGACGCGCGAGGAAGAGGCGTTGATCGAGGTCTTCAAGAAGCAGCGACCGGGCGAGCCGCCGACGCTCGACAACGCGCGGAACCTGCTCAAGGCGCTCTTCTTCGACCCCAAGCGCTACGACCTCACGAAGGTCGGCCGCTACAAGCTCAACCAGCGCCTCGGCGTCAAAGTCCCCGACGACACGCGCGTCCTCACGACCGAGGACATCCTCGCGCTCGTGAAGCGCCTCGTCGACCTGCCGACGCAGCTCGGCGTGCCCGAAGACTCGAAGGACTACGCCGCCGACGCGATCGGCCTCAGCCGCGACCCGATCCGGGCCGAGCTCGACGAGTACGAGCACTTCGGCAATCGGCGGCTGCGCACGGTCGGGGAGCTGATCCAGGAGGCGTTCCGTGTCGGGCTCTACCGCATGGAGCGCGTTGTCAGGGAGCGCATGACGACGGAAGACGTCGACACGATCACCCCTCAGACGATCATCAACATCCGGCCGGTCGTGGCGGCGCTGAAGGAGTTCTTCGGCTCCTCCCAGCTCTCCCAGTTCATGGACCAGACGAACTCGCTGGCCGGGCTGACGCACAGGCGGCGCCTCTCGGCGCTCGGCGCCGGCGGCCTCACGCGCGAGCGCGCGCCGATCGAGGTGCGCGACGTGCATCCGACGCACTACGGGCGCATGTGCCCGATCGAGACCCCGGAAGGCCCGAACATCGGCCTCATCGGCTCGCTCGCGTCGATGGCGACGGTCTCGGAGTTCGGCTTCATCCAGACCCCGTACCGCAAGGTCACGAGCGGCAAGGTCACGGACGAGATCGTCTATCTCGACGCGGCCGAGGAGGCCCAGTTCACGATCGCGCAGGCGAGTGCGCCCATCGACGGGAAGACCGGGCGGTTCCTCGACAAGCAGGTGCTCTGCCGCTCGCGTGAGGGGGAGGCGGTCACCGCCGACCCGAAGGACATCCAGTACATGGACGTGGCGCCGGCGCAGATCGTCTCGGTGGCGACCGCGCTGATCCCGTTCCTCGAGCACAACGACGCCAACCGCGCGCTCATGGGCGCGAACATGCAGCGGCAGGCCGTGCCCCTGATGATCACCCAGGCTCCGATCGTCGGCACGGGCCTCGAGTACCGCGCCGCGATCGACACCGGTGACGTCGTGCTCGCACAGCGTCCAGGCACGGTCGTGGATGTCGACGCAGAGCACATCACCGTCGAGACGAAGGACGGCAAGGACGAGTACCCGCTGACGAAGTTCATGCGGTCGAACCAGGGGACGCTCATCCACAACAAGCCGACCGTCGGCCTGGGCGACAAGGTCAAGGCCGAGGAAGTCCTCGCCGACGGCAGCTCGACCGACCAGGGCGAGCTCGCGCTCGGCGCGAACCTCCTGGTCGCGTTCATGCCGTTCGAGGGCTACAACTTCGAGGACGCGATCGTCATCTCGGAGCGGCTGGTGAAGGAGGACGTCCTGTCCTCCATCCACATCCACGAGTACGAGATCGACGCCCGCTCGACGAAGCTCGGCGACGAGGAGATCACGCGCGACATCCCGAACCGCTCGGAGGAGTCGCTCAAGGATCTGGACGACCGCGGCGTCGTCCGCATCGGCGCGGAGGTCGGCTCTGGCGACCTGCTCGTCGGCAAGGTGACGCCGAAGGGCGAGACCGAGCTGACCGCCGAGGAGAAGCTGATCCGGGCGATCTTCAAGGAGAAGGCGCGCGAGGTTCGCGACACCTCCCTCAAGGTCCCGCACGGCGAGGGCGGCAAGGTCATCGACGTGAAGACGTTCTCGCGCGACAACGGCGACGACCTGTCGCCGGGCGTGAACGAGCTCGTGCGCGTCTACGTCGCGAAGAAGCGCAAGATCGCGGAGGGAGACAAGCTCGCCGGCCGCCATGGCAACAAGGGCGTGATCGCGAAGATCGTCGCCGAGGAGGACATGCCGTTCCTTGAGGACGGCCGTCCCGTCGACGTGATCCTCAACCCGCTCGGCGTGCCGAGCCGGATGAACATCGGGCAGATCCTCGAGACACACCTCGGCTGGGCCGCGGCGCACGGCGTGTTCGCCGAGAACGGCACCGAGCCGAACGGGCTCGCGTCCAAGCCGATCGCCGCCGACAACCCGCACCCGGTGGCGACGCCGGTGTTCGACGGGGCGACCGAGGTCGACGTCGACGAGGCGCTCGTGAAGTGGGTGAAGGACAACCCCGACTCGCCGATCAGGTTCCTGGTCGACGAGAAGCGGCCGGCAGGGCGGAAGACGTCCGGGAAGGTGCGTCTCTTCAACGGCAAGACGGGCGCCCCGTACGAGCAGAAGGTGACCGTCGGCTTCATGTACATCCTGAAGCTGCTGCACCTGGTGGACGACAAGATCCACGCCCGCTCGACCGGCCCGTACTCGCTCGTCACCCAACAGCCGCTCGGCGGAAAGGCGCAGTTCGGCGGACAGCGCTTCGGCGAGATGGAGGTGTGGGCGCTCGAGGCGTACGGCGCGGCGTACACGCTGCAGGAGATGCTCACGATCAAGTCCGACGACACGGTCGGCCGCGTGAAGGCCTACGAGGCGATCGTCAAGGGCGAGAACATCGCGGAACCGTCGATCCCCGAGAGCTTCAAGGTGCTGCTCAAGGAGATGCAGTCGCT
>DASUXI010000164.1:0-16440 GCA_036377995.1 Gaiellaceae bacterium | reverse complement strand
CTCGTGGACGAGGGCAAGGCCGTAGCGGCGGCCCAGCAGATCGAGCTCGATGCGGATCCCGAGGACCTCATCGACCATGCGGCAAGGCCCGATGTGGCGTACGGCCACAAGGCCTCGATGCTCCAGGACGTCGAGGCGCGGCGGGCGACGGAGATCGACTATCTGAACGGCGGGATCGTGCGCTTCGGCGAGCAACACGGCGTGCCGACCCCGCTCCACCGCACGATCTGGGCGCTCGTGAAAGGGTTGGAACGTTCATGGCCGACGTGACCACGTCCCCTGCCTGGCACTGTGACTGAATCGTGACGAGACCGGCGACGAGCCCCGCGGAGGTCGACCGGCGCTACGCGCTCGTGCGCGAGGCGATGGCAGAGCACGGGCACGACGCCGTCCTCATCGCCGGCTCCGAGTACACGGGCTTCGAAGGCGCCGTCACGTACATATCCGGCTTCCAGATCGTTCACCGGTACGCGTATGTGCTGCTGCCGCGTGAGGGCGAGCCCACGATCATCTTCCCGGCCGAGGCCCGTTACGTCGGGGAGCACGGAACCTCCTGGATCGAGGACCAGGTCTTCGCCGACCGTCCGGGCGCCTGGCTCGCCGACCGCCTGAAGGGCAAGCGAGTCGGCGTCTACGGCCTCGACTACGTCTTCACGGTGCGGGACTTCGAGGCGGCACAGCACACCGCCGAGCTCGTCCCGTTCGACGTGGAGTTCGACCTTGCACGGGCGGTGAAGAGCGACGCCGAGATCGCATCGGTGCGCGACTCCGTCCGCATCAACACGGCGGGCTTCTGGGAGTTCCTGGAGGCCTACGAGCCGGGAAAGCCGGCGGCCGACGTCCTGGCGCCCGCGGAGCGGCTCTTCGTGGCGGAAGGCTGCGGCCGGCTGACGATGAACATGGTGCTCGTCGGCGCCGAGTTCGCGCTCGCCCGCAGCGACACGATCCTCGGGGAGTTCTGCATCCCCTCGCTCGAGATCGCCGGGCCCGGCGGCCACTGGGTGGAGGTGTCACGCGCGCTCGGCGAGCCGAATGCCGAGGTGAGCCGGATGCTCGAAGCCTACGAGGACTACTTCGGGGCGGCCAGGACCGGGCTCCGTGCAGGAGCGACCGCGCACGACGTCCACCGAGCCGTGTCGAAGGGCTTCACCGACCGCGGCTATCACCTCGGCCACGTGACCGGTCACTCGATCGGCATGACGATGATCGAGCATCCGAAGATCGGTGAGGGAGTCGACGTCGAGCTGGGGGAGAACATGGTCTTCTCGATGCATCCGCACGTGATCGCGGACAACGGCACCGACTGCCTCTACATGCAGGACACCTGGCTCGTGACGGAGGCCGGCGGCGAGCCGCTCGCCGGGCTGCCGATGCGGATCTACGCGGCTGGAGAGTCGCGGCCCGCGGCCTAGAGAGACCTAGACGACCTCGGCATGGATCCGCCCGCCGGCGTCCTTGAGGCGGCCGCCGTCGCGGGCAGCCCGTACCGCCAGGATCTCGGCCATGATCGAGACCGCGGTCTCGGCGGGGCTGTGGGCCCCGAGGTCGAGGCCGGCAGGGCCGCTGATCCGCTCGAGCGCGTCCTCGTCGACGCCTGCGTCGAGAAGACGCTCCCGGCGGCGCTCCTGGTTTCGCCTCGAGCCGAGCGCACCGATGTAGAACGCCTCCGACTCGAGTGCCCGGGTGAGGAGTGGAAGGTCGAACTTGTCGTCGTGGGTCAGCACGACGATCGCCGTCGTGTGGTCCGGGCCGACACGCTCGAGTGCCTCCTCCGGCCAGGCCACCATGATCTCGTCGGCGTTCGGCAGGCGCTCCGCTGTCGCGAACCTCCCTCGGGCATCGGCGACGATCGTGTGCCAGCCGAGCCGGCGCGCGGTGGCGCAGAGCGCGTCCGCCGTGTCGATCGCGCCGTAGACGAGGAGCCTCGGCGGCGGGCCGAAGACGTCTGCGAACGTGCGCCTGCCTTCCAGCTCGAGCACCTTGCTGTGCCCGGCACGAATGAGGACGTCCGTCGCAGGATCTTCACCGTCGCCCACGAGGCGCTCGGTCCCGGCGTCGAGGTCGACGAGCGACACCGCCCGGCGCTGCTCGCGGGCGACCTGTGCGAGCGAATCGAGCAGTTCGGCGCCCGGCTCTGAGACCCAGACGTCGATCTCGCCGCCGCAGGGCAGCCCGACGCTGAAGGCCAGGTCGTCGGAGATCCCGAAGGTGAGCAGGCGCGGCTTGCCGCCGCCGAGGACTTCCCTGGCAACCTCCACGACCTCGTTCTCGACGCATCCGCCCGAGACCGAGCCGGCCAGCTCTCCCAGCTCCGAGACGATCAGCTTCGAGCCGACGGGCCGCGGCGCAGAGCGCCGGGTCGCGACCACGCGGGCCAGGGCGATGCGGTCGCCACGCTCCCGCCATCGTTCGAGCTCGGGGAGGATCTCACGCACGGCGCAATCGTAGCCCTGCGGGTCGAGCTCAGGGCGTGATGCTCAGTGGCAGCGGCAGATCGCTTCGCCGAGCTGGGAGCGCTCTTGTTTGCGGCCGCAGCGATTGCAGACCGGCGGGGCGATCTGGACCCGCACGAGGAGCGCCCGCATGAGAACTGCCGAGAAGACGAGGTAGGGAATGACCAGATGGCTGCTCACACGTCTCGTATCGGCCGAACCGGCCGGATGGTTTAGATCTGGCACCCGGCTCGCGCGGGTAGAATGCGACCGTGGGCTGGCTGATGGTCGCCCTACTCGTCTGCACGGCGGCAGCCGTGGTCGGTGCCGAATGGCCGCGGCTCTCCGCGCGATTCGGGAACGAGGCCCGGGCCCGTCGTGAGCGCGCACACCGGAAGGGTCAGCTCAAGCTGCTCAAATCGGAGACCGAGGAGTTCGAGGCGAGTGTCGTTCGAGACCTCGACCGGCTGCCGACGATCGAGGAACGCGACCACAAGCGTTAGCTCCGTTCAAGGGACGACGAAGCCGACGCGCAGCGTGCGCGTGTTGGGCAACACGCTGAAGATGTCCTCCGTGTTCTTCGTCTCCTCGTAGTCCGCGGCGCTGAAGCCGAGCGTGTGGCGCCCCGCGGACAGGCCCGTCAGATCGACCCGGGCCCGACCGGCCCGGTACGTGACCGGCCGGTGCGATCCGTCGACTGTCGCAGCAAGGGATTGAGGGTCGACGCCGGCGCCCTTGTCGGTGACCGCCAGGTCGAGGGTGCTCCCTCGCACGCCGAGGATCCTCACGGCCGGCGGGGTCGTGTCGCCCACCCAGTAGTGAAACCGGAACGGCCCGGGGCGTCCGCGGCTCGGTGTGTCGAAGACGACGTCGTACACACCGGGTCTCGGCAGGAGCACACCTGCGACGAGTCGATGGCGGCCGTCGCTGGAGCGGTACGGGTTCAAGTCGATCGGAAGCGCCGTGTAGCCCGCCAGTCTGTTCTCGTCCCCGTCGCGGACGATCCGCGGCTCGACGTGCACCCCGCCGGGCAGGCTCGTGATGGCCACTCCGAAGTTCGCCGGCCGGCGGGTCAGCCGCAGCCGGAACACCACCTCGCGTCCCGGAAGCGAGATCGGGATGCCGGCGGAGACAACCTCGGGGTATCGGTACGTGGTCACGCGGGCGATCCCGCGGGCCGTGTTGGCCGAGTAGTCGCCGGGCCTGGTGAGGGGCCGCTTCGGCTCTCCCGGCAGGAGCGGGCGCTCGACCAGGAACCAGAACGGCACGCGGCGGCGGTCGCCGCCACGGGTGAGCACGATGAAGCCGCTCGCGTCTCCTTGGCGGGCGCGCCGCGGGACGTTGACCGTGATCGGGAGCGTCCCCGGCACCGTCACCTGCGCGGGTGCGGTGATCATCCCGGCGGCGGCGGAAGAGACGGCCACGCTCCATACGCCTGCGCCTCCCCCTGCGTCGGAGAGCGCGACGCGCCTCACCGCCGTCCCGCGCGGCTTGAGCAAGCCGAACGAGAGGCTAGAGGGGGCCGCGAAGACAAGTGGCTGATCTGCGCGTGGCAGGTCGATCCGCCCACCTCCCTCGCGGAGTGGGCCGACCTCTCTTGCGTCGACGTGCACCGGGTCTCCGGTGAGCACGAGCGCGGATTTCACGTTTGCGGGCGACCAGTTCGGGTGTCGCTGGAGCAGCACCGCCGCGGCGCCGGCGACATGCGGCGCCGACATGCTCGTGCCGGAAAGCTCGCCGAAGGCGCCGCTCGGGAAGGCAGAGAGGACGTCTGCGCCCGGAGCGCTCACGTCAGGCTTGAGCTGGAACGAGTACGGGGTGGGCCCGGCCGAGGAGAAGTCGGCGGGCGCATCGACCTCGATGCTCCCGTGCCCGCCCGTCGACGCGCCGACGGCGATCACCTTCGCCGCGCTGGCCGGGGACGAGATCGAGCCGAAGCCGAACTCGGCGAAGTCGTTGCCCGCCGAGACCGCCGACACCACCCCGGCGTCCGCGGCGTTGTTGAGAGCCCGGACGACGAGGTCTCGGCTCGGCTCGATCTCGACCTCGCCGAACGAGAGGTTGATGACGTTCATCCCGTCCCGCACAGCGGCTTCGACGGCCGCCGCGAGCTCGGGCGCGTTCGCGTTCAGGCCGAAGATGCTCGGAATGGTTGCGGCCCGGTAGTTGCCCAGATACGCGCGGGGCGCGATGCCGGAGATGTGAAGGCCGGTGGCGGTGATCGTGCCGTCGTCTCCGCCTGCGATTCCGGCGACGTGCAGGCCGTGGTCTGAGAGCGACGGGTCGAAGGGGAGTGTCGCGCTCGCGTTTTGGTACCCGGCCGGCGGGAAGGCCCTCGCGACGATCACCTTCGGTGTCGTGTAGGCGGTCTGTCCTTTCGGGAAGCCGGGGGGATAGGTAAGGGCTCGAGCTGCGAAGAACCGGTGCGTCTGGTCGATCCCGTCGTCGATGATCCCGATCTTCATCCCCTCGCCCGCGGTCGCGAGCGTCGGACCCCATACGGCAGGCGCGCCGATCAGCTGGGGAGTCCTGTCGAGCAGGGGCCGATAGGTGCGGTTCGGCCAGACCTGCTCGATCCCCGGGATGCGGGTGAGCTCCGCGAGCCGCCCGCGGGGAACGACGACCGAGAAGCCGTTCAGGACGACGCCGTATTGCCACCGGACCCGTGCCGTCGGAATGGTCGAGCGGAGGCGGCGCTCAACGACGCGGCGGTCGCTCTCGAGCAGCCGGAGATACCGGACGCTCGCTGGTGCCGAGGCCACGAGTCGGTGTGGCCGCAGGAACGAGGAGAAGGCCAGGGAGCGGCTCGCGGAGAAGAAATCGGCGAGCGGGGGTCGCTTCAGGGTCACGACGACCTCGACCCGCGAGGCGTGCGCGGCAGGCGCGAGCGCGAGGCCCAGCACGCCGCAGAGTGTGAGGAGACCCCGTCTCAGGCCCGAAATCGTACGGCTAGACTGGCCGCTCCGGGCGGATGTGGCGGAATTGGTAGACGCGCACGGTTCAGGTCCGTGTGGGGGAAACCCCGTGGAGGTTCAAGTCCTCTCATCCGCATAGCCACTTCAGGCCCGCGTCGGCCGTTCACACCGCAACCCCCAAACCACGGCTGGCGGAGAGGGCGAGAGAGCAGACGCCCTCTCGCCCTCGTGCGCTCGACTTCTAGCCGAAGGCGCCGCAGCCGCTTTGGATGCCGTTGCTGGTGGTGCGCGGTCCGTTGTAGAACAGGAAGCCGCCCGCCGCGCAGTAGGGCGTCTTTGCGAGCAGCCACGGGGTCGTGGTGCCGTTCTGGTAGTTGGCCGGTGGCCCGAACAGCCATGCGCCGCCGACGCCGGGAATAAGGATGTTGATGCTCGGCCCCCACACCCAGTTGCCCTTGATCAGAGGGCCATTGAAGTCGGCCGGATTGTCGCTCAGGCTTGCCCGGCTGACGTTGAAGCAGTTATCCGCATACGCGATGCCCGCAGGAGCGAGCAACGCGAATACGACAAACACCGCCGCAAAAGTACGACGAAACAATAGGATCACTCCCTCACTTGACGCAGATGACCTGCCGCAGTCGCGAGTCATAGGCCCGTCGCAGGCGCGTTGTCAAGTTCGTAACGGCGAGCACACTTTGGTGAAGAACTGCTTTCTCACAGAAAGGGCTGGCGCGCGCGAAGTTTCTTGCGCCGCGTCTTTCCGGGGAATACGCGATTCATGCACTAAGAATCGAGCGAGCCCGGGTTGACTCCTAATCAGTCGCGCCGCCGCGGTGAAGCTCACGGTCCCTCGGGGTGTCGTGAGCGAACTCGCGCTCGAAATCGGTCAAGCCTGCGGGCGTGTCCTGACTGAAGACGTTGAGCCACTTTCCGCCCCGACGACACCACAACGAACTGACGTACATCGCTTGCATGCCCGACGGAACGTCTGATGTCCGGTGCTCGAACTCGGCTCGATACGACAACATCACGGCGGACTCGGAAACGGCGATCATCCGCGCATCATGCAACGCAAACGTCGCAATGGTTGGTCCGTCGGCAAGTTGCCCGATGTGATCTGTTCGATCGGCGAAGCCAGTGGGATAAACGCCGAGGAAGTCGTCCGAGAGCATCCGACCATCCGCGTCAGCGTCGCCATTCGCGAGAGCGCGCCACACCTGGGTTTCGAGCCGGATGAAGTCCTCGATCAGGAACTCCTCCACCGAGTCATTCTGTCGAACTGCTGATGGTCGCGTCGGGCTTCTCCGCGCGGCAAGGGTGAGGAGGTCACGTTCTCGGAACCAGCGGCCGGGCCCGTCAGTGCCTGTGTTCGTCTTCAGGGCGGGAGCCCTGGGGGCAGCTTGAATGCGGGCTAGCCTAGACTCTCCGGGCACATGCGTTTGCGTCCGCCCTCACCGGCGATGGTCGTTGCCTGTCTGGCTCTCGTGATCTCGCTGAGCGGCGCGGCCTACGCAGTCTCCACGGCCTTGCCGCGCAACAGCGTCGGCTCCGCCCAGCTGCGGAACAATGCAGTCAACTCGGCGAAGGTGAAGAACGCCTCCCTCCGTGCCGTTGACTTCGCACCTGGCCAGATCCCCACCGGCCCGCAGGGGCCGGCCGGGCCGCAGGGGCCGCCGGGAGCGAGCGGGCTGCAGCTGATCTCCGGGAGCGGCGCGTCCAACAGCACGAGCCCGAAGACTCAGCAGCAGGACTGCCCGGCGGGGAAGCGAGCAGTAGGCGGCGGCGGCGTTATCACCGGCTCGATCACCAACACGTTCCTCACGACCAGTCGGCCGACCGATGCGGGGACCGGTTGGATCGCGACCGGGCGCGAGTCGAGTGGGGGGAACGTTGGTAGTTGGGCGGTGCAGACATGGGTTGTCTGCGCGACCGTCGGGCCCTAGGTCGACGGACAAGCCTAGGCGGTTGCTGTTCTCTCCCGAAGCGCACGAAACGCTCACGGATGAGTCGTGGAGCGCTGGCCGGGTGCGAATGGCGATCGCAGCGATCGTCGACGACGCGGAGAACGCCTTCGACGACGGCTGGCCTACGCATCCGCTGGACGTGGACGAGGACGACGACGCGTCGACTCGCTTCCGGACGGTGTACCTCGGTGGCGCCGGGGTTGTGGACGCGCTCCACCGCCTTGTGCGTCGGGGCTTTGCCGAGCCGAGACGGGACTACGTCCCGTACCTCGAGCGGTCGCTCGAGGCTCCGCCGGACTTCCCCGACGAGGAGCCCGAGCGCAGCCTCTGGATGGGCGAGACAGGAATCCGGCTCGTGCTGCAGAGGCTTGCACCCTCGCAGGACAATCTCGAGCGGCTGTCGCAGCTCATCGCGGCGAACGAGCAGGACGAGCGCTGCGAGCTGATGTGGGGGAGTCCCGGGACGATCCTCGCCGGCCGTGAGCTCGGGCTCGACGTCACGGCGAGCGTCGAGTGGTTGCGCGGCCGACGTGACGCCGACGGCCTGTGGACGCAGCGGCTCTACGGGCGCACGAGCCGCTACCTCGGGCCGGCCCACGGCTCCGCAGCCTGTGTGCTCGCGCTCGGCGACGGCGCCACCGTCTCGGAGACACTCGGACGGCTGGCGGTCGAGGAAGACGGCCTCGCCAACTGGTCCCCGGAAGCGGACATGCGTCTCGACGGGAACCGCGACGGCCTCATCCGGACACAGTGGTGTCACGGCGCGCCGGGCATCGTCGCGACGCTCGCCCAGGTCCTCGACGAGGCGCTCGCGGCTGCCGGCGGCGAGCTGACGTGGCGCGCCGGCCCACTGCGCAAGGGGGCGAACCTCTGTCACGGAACCGCGGGAAACGGCTACGCATTCCTCGCGCTCCTCGAGCGCACCGGGGACGAACGCTGGCTCGCCCGGGCGTGCGCCTTCGCGATGCACGCCGTGAGTCAGGTCGAGCAAGGACGAACGGAGTACGGACGAGGCCGCTACACGCTCTGGACGGGCGACCTCGGTACGGCTCTCTATCTTGCCGATTGCATCGACGGCCGAGGCGCGGTGCCTCTTCCGTAGCGGCTCAGGGGCTCATCTGCATCTGCTGCTGAGTCCCGTCTCCCGGAATCGTGAGACCCGGAATCGCGTCGGGCGCCGCGAGTAGAAGAACGCCGAGCGCAAGCAGAATCGCGGCCGTCCCGTAGGTGGCGACGCGGCGCCAGGGGATCGTCTTCTCCGCCGCGATCAGCCCTGCGACGACGCCCATCCACGTCACGCTCATCACCCCGAGCGCGAAGAGCGACGCCATCAGCGCCCAGCAGCAGCCGACGCACCAGGCACCGTTCCTCATGCCCATCCGCACCGCTCCGGTCCGGCCCCCTCGCCAGGATCCGAGCAGGAGGCCCAGAGGGCTCCGGCACTTCCCCAGGCAGACGTTCTTCAGCGGCGTCAGCTCGTACGCGGCCGCGAGGACGAGGGTGCCACCTGCCACCCAGCGGCCCGCGCGATCCCAGGCGAGCACGTCGCCCGCCGTGCGATGCCCCGCGAGCGCGATCGAGAAGGCGAGCACGCCTGCGCCGGCCCAGGTGACGAGATAGCCGCCCGCGAAGGCGAGCGCCGAGAGCGGCGACCGATCGCCGCCCAGGCGCGAGTAGAGCGCAACCGTCGGGGCGACCGACGGGAACATCATCGCCGCCATCATCACGACCCAGACGCCCAGGAACCAGCCGAACGTTCCGAGCCCCGTCCAGGGGCCGCCGTCCATCCCCCTCATCTGGTCGACCGTCCACCACCAGCCGACGCTCGCGAGGGCGAAGAGCAGGATGACGAGGCCCACTCGGGCCCGGGCGGCCGCAACGACGGGCGCGAGCCCCGTGCCCGGAGCGCGTTCGTGCGCCGGCGAGATCAAGCTGTCAGGCGGCCCAGGAGAACTCGGATGTCGAGAGGCCCGTCTTGCCCTCGTACTCGATCCCGAAGGCGTTGATCTTCGAGCGAGTCGCCTCGGCGATCGTCAAGTCCGACGCGACCGGGTGGAACATGCCGGCAAAGCGGACCGGCTCTCCGGTCTCGACACCGAACGGAACGATGTCTTTGATCTCGAAGTCGATCGCGTCCCCGACCCGAACGCTGTGGCGCACGCCGTCGTCGTGGATCTCGATCGCCGCCCGCTCGACGCCCAGCATCTCCCCGATCAGAGGCGCCAGCGCTCCCATCGGCCCGCCGAGCTGGCCGCCGAAGAGCTGGACGAGCTTGTCCGCCTGCTCGTCGCTCGCGTTCTCGTCGATGAAGACTCCGAGGCGCCAGTTGCCTTCGGTCATGACCTTGGGCGTGTCCGCGATCGCCGCGACCTTGAGCCCGCCGATGTCGGTGCCTTCGATCTCACCCTCGCGAATGTTGAAGACGAGCGTCACGCGACAGAAGTCGTACGTTGCACCGTGGTCGAAAGTGGCGTTACACGGGCAGATCAGGTCACACGAGCACGTTTCGATGTAGCTGCCCTTCAGGTTCCAGGACATCGGCATACCTCCATGTGTCCGAAAGCGCGAGGGCCGAGCCTAGAACATCTGCACTCCGAAATGTCCTTTGAGCGGCGGCGCGTTCGTCGTTCCGTACGTCAGGCTGGATCACAACGACGAGAAAGGGAGCGACGATGAAGTATCTGATGCTGGTCTGTTGGGATGCCGAGAAGATGGATGCCCAGAGCGAGCCCGACCCGAGCGATTCCCAGGACGAGGAGAGCTTCCCCTGGCTGGACGACCTCCAGGCGCGGGGCATCTGGGTGACCGGCGACCAGCTGGCTCCGCCGCGCCGCGCCCGCTCCGTCCGCGTCCGCGACGGGAAGGCGATCGTCACCGACGGTCCTTTCGTAGCGACCAAGGAGGCGGTCGGTGGGTTCGACATCCTCGATTGCGAGAGCCTGGAGGAGGCCGTCGAGATCGCCTCCGGGCACCCCGTCGCCCGGATGGGGACGATCGAGGTCCGGCCGCTCTGGGGAACCTCAGGCTGACTCGGCCCCGCCCAGGCCGAGCCAGGAGGCGAGATCTTCCAGCTCGGACTGAACGGCCCTCGTGATCGCGCGTGTGAACTTCACGTCTTCGTGGACGGCATTCACGCGCAGCAGGGAGGCCTTGCGGTCGCCGATGGCATCGACCTTTCCGACCAGCCGGTCGTGGTGGAGTATCGGGAGCGCGAAGTAGCCCCAACGGCGCTTGGCCGCAGGCTTGTACATCTCGAGGGTGTACTCGAAGTCGAACAGCTCCTGTGCGCGGACGCGGTCGTAGACGAGCCGGTCGAACGGCGACAACAGCGCCGTACGCCCCTCGAAGTCGTCGCCGAGCGCGCGGGGATCGACCCGCCACTCGCCGGTGGTTCCCTCGACCACGGCCGCCTCGCCGGCCTCGCCGACGTCGACAGGCTCGATCGGCATCGCGGTCCTCCTCTGGCGGGCGATGCCGAGCGAAGCGAGCCGCCGCTCGTTCCTGACTCGGCGGGCCTCCTCGACCGACAGGACGACGACGTCGGCCGGGTAGACACGCTCGGGGAGGTCCCAGAGCCGCTCGCGTCCGATGCGTCCGGCGATAGCGACCTCGCCGCGCAGCGCCAAGAATTCCAGCATCTGGGTGACGTTGCGGTTGTTCGTCCAACCGGTCGAGGCCCACGGAACGACGGAGGTGTCCGGGATATCGCGCGAGCTCTTAGGCCCGGAGTCGCGGAGCAGGTCAAGGATGTCGCGCCGGAACGCATCGTTTTCGCGGAGCCATGCCCGCGGGCCCTTGCGGCTCGGCCAGTCGGCCGCGCCGGCAAGGTGGAGGCCCAGGTCGCCAATCGGTCGGACCAGCGCGTCGCGCTCGAACAACGTGCGGTCCTGTTCGAGAGCCTGCTGGAGGTGGGCGGGCCGGTATGTCGAGCCGAGGCGGCTCCAGGCGACGAGGTCGGCGCTCGGCGCGACGGCCGCGGTCGGGTCGATCTGAAGCAGGGTCAGTTTCTGCACGACCTCCAGCAGTCGGGTCGGCCGGGGTGCATCCAGCAGTTGCGCTCGCACGGCGATCCGCCGGGCCTGCGCCTTCGTGAGCCGGTGCATCCTCGGGAGGCTACGCCAGCGTTTACAGCGGGCGTGGCGGAGACGGCCTGCGATTAGACTCCGCCCCTCGATGCTGCGACGGGGAGTCGGGGTGGCGGTAGTGCTGCTGGCGTTCGTCGCGCCGGCACGGGCGGGGACGCTCGGGCTCGCCGAGGTTCGCTCTCCTGACGGGACGCTGGTAGGGAAGGCGGGTGCCGGGGCGTACGCGTATCCGGCCGACGGCTCGGTCCTTCGGATCGGCTCGGCCCGCGTTACCGCTGCCAGGGTCGACCTGCGCGACATCAGCATGTTCAACGGGCGAGTCACCGTCCGCCGCCTCGTCGTTCCGGCGCGCGGTCTCACGGGTGCCGTGGTCGACGGCCTCACCGTCGACGGCACCGGCTACCTGATCCGGTCGAACGCCTTGATCCCGCTCGGCGGCGGCAGCTACGTCGTCGCCCTCCAGGAGGCCGTGTCGCCCGGGCGGTCGGGCTCGGGTCTCGTCGGCCTGCGCGCCTACGTGTCCGATCCCTCCCTCGGTCTTGCGCCCGGGACCCAGATCCTCGTCGGGCTGGCGCGTGCGGCGCATCCGCTTGGCGCGACGAGCACGGCTGCAACCGTGCTCGGGCTGCCTCAGCTCCCCGCAGCTCAGGCCTCGATGGCGGGCGTCCCGGCATTCGTGACGCCCGACATCCCGACGAACACGCTCGGCGGACAGGCAGTCGCGATTGCGTACCGCTTCCTCGGGGTGCCGTACGTCTGGGCCGGCGCGTCACCGTCCGGCTTCGACTGCTCGGGCCTGACGATGTACGTGTGGGGCCAGCTCGGGATCAGGCTCGGGCATTACACCGGCTACCAGTTCTACGAGGGTCGCCGTGTCTCCCGCGACCAGCTGGAGCCCGGGGATCTCGTCTTCTTCCACGCGAACTCCGCCGGGGTGCCCCAGCACGAGGGCATGTACGTCGGCAACGGCTCGTTCATCCAGGCGCCGCAGACGGGCGACGTCGTGAAGATCTCGAGCCTGTTCGAGGCACGTTACGCCCTGTCGTACGTCGGCGCGGTGCGTCCCTACGGGGCCGGCGACAGATCCTCGCCGTTCTCGGTGTGGACCTCCCCCTCCGGTTAGAAGAGCCGAGCTCTCCTTACGACATCGACTCGAGCACGCGGGCCGCGTGTCCTGCGGGCTTGATCCCCATCATCGCGTGCGCGACGTTCCCGTCGCGGTCGATGATGAACGTCGACCGGTTGATCCCCATGTAGTTCTTGCCCGCAAAGTTGCGCTCGCCCCAGACGCCGTACTTCTCCGCGACGGCGTGATCGGGATCGGCGAGGAGGGTGAACGGCAGGTCGTATTTCGTCTTGAACTTCTCGTGCGATGCGGCGTCGTCCGGGCTGACCCCCAGCACTTCGATCCCGCGGTCGCGAAACACGTCGTAAGCGTCGCGAAACTCGCACGCTTCGGTCGTGCAGCCCGGCGTGTCGTCCTTCGGATAGAAGTAGAGGACGACCGGCTTGCCACGCAGGTCGGACAGCTTCACGGTCGCGCCGTCGTCGGTCTCGAGCTCGAAGTCCGGAGCCGGCTTGCCTTCCTCGATCACGGGGATCCTCTCTGTAGGGTGCGCTCGCGATGCTAACGGTGCACCACCTGAACGCATTTCTGGTCATGGCGGCATGCGTCGCTGCGGCAGTCCTCGCGCTCATCGCGTATCGGCGCCGCGGGAGCGGGGGAAGGCTCGTCTCGCATGCCCTCGCGCTCGCCCAGACCCTGATCGTCGCCCAGGCCGCCCTGGGCCTCTTGCTCCTCGGTGACCACCGGCACGCCGATCGCCGCGAGCACTACATGTACGGGAGCCTCGCCGTGCTCGCGGTCGCATGGCCGTTCTTCTATGCGCCACCCGATCCTCGTCGGCGTCTCGTGTGGTTCGCCGCAGCTA
Organism: Gaiellaceae bacterium; assembly: GCA_036377995.1. Lineage (GTDB taxonomy): Bacteria > Actinomycetota > Thermoleophilia > Gaiellales > Gaiellaceae > 3-1-20CM-4-69-9. The sequence continues at coordinate 3,113 of DASUXI010000164.1, read as the reverse complement.
CCCTGATAGCCGCCGTGCTCGCCGTCCGCGCCTACATGACCGCCTGATGGGCAAGTGGCTGTCGGACAGGCCGACGCTCCGCGGCTTCCTGATCATCGGCCTGATCGTGCTCGTCATCATCCTGCTCAACCTCTACACCGCGCTGGTCGCGATCGGGATGCTCCTGAGGATCGCGTTCTTCCTCGCGATCGCGTTCTTCATCTACCTGGTCTGGCGCGAGCGGCGCGGCGAGATCGAGTCGTGGTCAGTACGAGAGCGCGTGGTGTTCTACGGCGGAGCGCTGCTCCTCGTCGCCGTCGTGGGCCTCTATTTCTGGCGCGGCTGGTCGGGCTACGAGGAGCTTGGTTTCATCGGCGTCCTCGCCGGGGCGGGATACGCGATGTTTCGAGTCTGGAGAGACAGGCACAGCTATCGGATGTAACCGCTCGGGGGTCGTCCTCGACCCGCCCGCGGCCGATTTCGAGTGACGATGGACCTCAAGCGACTCCTGCGGCCGGTGCCACATCTGGAACGCGATCCCGCGCAGCAGCTGCTGCTCGTGGGCATAGGCGGTGCGCTCGCGCTCGGCGCGGCGGTAGGGACGGCCTGGGCTGCGGGATTCGCCAGGGTTTTCGAGGAGCTGGGCAGGTTTGACCCGGTGTGGCTGCCGGTTGCGTTCGGCCTCGAGGTGCTGGCGTACCTGGGCTACGTCTTCGCCTATCGGGAGGTCGCCCGCATGGAAGGCGGGCCGCGCCTCGGGTTCGCACGATGCGGCGCCATGGTCGCCGCCGGCTTCGGCGCCTTCGTCATCCGCGGCGGATTCGCCGTCGACCGGCACGCACTCGAGGCGGCGGGCCTCGATCCGCGGCAGGCCCGCGTCCGGGTGCTGGGCCTCGGAGTGCTCGAGTACGTCATCCTGGCTCCCGCCGCCGCGCTGGCGGCCGCCGTCCTGCTGGCGCGAGGAACGTCGCACCCGAGCCTCGGCTTCACGCTTCCGTGGGCGATCGCCGTCCCGATCGGGTTCCTCGCCGCAATCGCGGCGGTCGCCCTGCGGCATCGGGTGCGTGAGGAGTGGGGATGGCGATCCGCGCTCGCTCAGATCCTCGAGGCCGTGCACATGATCAAGCGGCTGGCTTTCCTGGACCGCCGGCGGAGCCGAGCGTTCCTCGGCGCGACCGCTTACTGGGTGGGCGACATCGGCTGCCTCTGGGCCTGCCTCCATGCCTTCCACGACGCTCCGGACCTGGCGGCACTCGTGATCGGCTACGCGACCGGTTACGCGCTCACCCGCAGGACGCTGCCGCTCGGCGGGGCGGGCGCGGTCGAGGTGCTCGTCTCCTTCGCGCTCGCCTGGACGGGGATCCCCCTGGCCAAGGCGGTCCTCGCGGTTTGCGCCTACCGGATCTTCAACCTCTGGCTGCCGCTGCTGCCCGCGGCGATCGGTCTCCAGCACCTCAAGCGCTGGAGCAACCTGCGGCCGCGAGTGTCCTAGGCGCTGCTAGGCGCGCCCACTCGGGCGCCCGCGCCGTCGAGGGCGTCGAGCGCTTCCCGGATGTCGACGTGGCGACCGACGAAGATCGGAGTGTCGCGCTCGGTGTAGCGCGAAGCCTCGCTTTCCCGCAGCGTCAGCATCAGGTGCATGAAGTCCGAGGGCTCGTCGCACTCGAACGCGGTCATGAACTCCTGGTCGTCGATGCCGAAGGAGTACGTGGTGTGGTTGTGGATCGTCGCGAACTCGGCGCCGACGCGCATGTGCTCGTTCATCGCCCGCTGGCGGTCCTCCGGCGTGAGCGAGTACCAGGGGCGAACCTTGACGAAGGGATACACGACGAGGTACGGCGAGCCCTTCGGGATCACCCGCCTCGCACGCCGGGCCTTCGTGTACTCAGACGCCTTCGTGGTCGCGAGATACGAGTACGGCGTCTCGAGCCAGGCGGCGAGCGGCGTGCCGTTGAGCGCTGCGCCGAGCTCGCCGAGGTCGTCGTAGCGGTCCGTGATCTTCCAGAGGAAGAAGTCCGCGTCGGGTCTGACTCCCGTGACGGTGTACGCGCGCAGGGAGGCCATGCGCGTCGACCAGTCCTCGACGACGTCCGCGAACGCGTCCTTGCCGGCGGCGCGCTCCTCGACCGGCAGCCGCCTCCAGGCCGGGTCGACCCGGAAGAAGCCGTAGGCGACGTACTGGCCTTCCATCTCGCTGATGCTACTCGGGGGCGCCGACCAGGACCCAGCCGCCGGCACTGCCGCGCTCGGCTCGCTCGGCCGCGGCGACCTCCTTCGGCGTCGCGACCGACCAGCCGCCGCCCGGCCCGAGGAACGGAGGCTCGGCCGCCTCGCAGGTGATCGCGCCGTTGCGGATGTCGCTCATCGTCTGCTTCACGACGGCGCGGCTCGACTTCGGCGTGCCGTCCGGGAAGTAGAGGCCCGACTGCCACCGCCCGAAGTCGGTCTCGTCGGTGACGTGGAAGATCAGGAAGCCGCGCACTGTCGGCTGGCACGCGGCCATCTGGAGGGCCTGCCGGTAGTAGGAGGCCTGCACGTCCTCGGAGACGGGCTTGGAGAGCTCCGTGCCGGAGTAGAAGCGGCGCTTCGAGGCGGGGATCTGGGAGTCGACGCCGTACTCGTCGTAGACGATCGGGAGCTTGGCGCCGAGCTGCGCCGTCCCGTCGAACGCGTTGGACAGGAGGCCGACGAGCTTCGGATAGTCGGCGAGCCCGATCGAGGTGCCGTTGGAATGGGTGACCGTGGGCGGCGTGCTCGAGTTCTCGCCGTAGGGATGGAACGAAAGGCCGTCCATGATCGGGCGGTTGCGGTTCATCGCGCGGTAGGCGATGCCCATGTCCGTGATGAACGCGGTCGGTGAATGCGTGTCGCGTCCAGTCCCGGGCCGGTCGATCCCGCGCGGTGATACCGATCCCCCGAGCACGAACACGCCTTTGTCGACCGCCTTGATCGCGTCGTAGGTGCGGGCGAGCAGCTGGACGTACGCCGGCGCGGCCACGTCCTCGCCGTTCGGCCCGAACTGAGGCATCCAGTAGCGGTTGAGATTCGGCTCGTTGCCGACGATGTACTCCCGGATGGTCGGCACCTGCCGGACGAGATCGGCCGTATAGCGCGCGAACTGGTTGCGGGCCGCG
>DASUXI010000163.1:0-8222 GCA_036377995.1 Gaiellaceae bacterium | reverse complement strand
GTTGCCGTGCTCGGCGTCGTCATGGCCGGCTTCGTGCTGATCCTCGTGAGCGACCGGCTCGCCCGGGACCTGGGCGACGTGGCCGCCCGCTTCGTGAACTGGTCGCTCCGGAAGGTGCGCCGCGGCCCCGTGTCCTGGAGCGGCGCGAGCTTCGAGCGCTTCCGTGCGGAGGCCGGCGACTTCCTCGAGCGGCGCTGGCACCTGCTCACCCTCGCGACGCTGGCCGGGAACCTGACGGTCTTCCTCGTGCTCGCCGTGTCCCTGCGCGCCATGGGCGTAGGCCCGTCCCAGGTGAGCCTCGTCGAGGCGTTCGCGGCCTGGGCATTCATACGCATCATCGCCGCTGTTCCGATCACCCCGGGCGGAATCGGGGTGATCGAGCTCGGCCTGACGGGGACGCTCGTCGGGTTCGGCGGCAAGAACGCAGGGGTCGTCGCAGCCGTGCTCGTGTACCGGTTCCTGACCACGGTGCCCACGCTCCTGCTCGGACTGGCGGCAACGTTCACATGGCGGCGGCAGGGGCGGCGAGCGCCCGAGCCTGCCGTCGGCCCGCCTCGCGAGACCTGACGAGTCGCTTTTCATCCACTCGGGGCGATGTCCACCTCCGAGAGAAGCTGAACACTGAGGTCGGCTCGGGCCCCTCCAGGCCCACCGAAGGAGCGACATGGACGGGCACCTGGGAACGAAGTTCTGGCTTCAGCTACTGGGCATCTGCCTTGCGGCCGGGATCGGAGCAATGCTCCTCTGGGGTTACGCGTACGACCGCGCACACGGCAAGCCGCGCTACCGATGAGGCTCGAGCTCGGCAGGCCGGTGCGGTGCGCCGATGACGCGCTGCGCGAGTTGGCCGACGTAGTGATCGACTCCCGCGGCCGTCGCGTGACCCATCTCGTCGTTCGGCCCCACAAACGGCCCGAGGCAGCACGGCTCGTGCCGCTGGAGCTTGTCGAGCTGGACGCGAGCCGCAGTGGGCAGGTCTCCCTTCGCTGCACGGAAGATCTACTCGAGAAACTCGAGCCGGTCCATGAGTTCGCGTACCTGCTGCCCGGCCAGCAGCCTGAGGAGGACCCGAAGTGGGACGTCGGCGTCGAGGACATGTACCCGGCGCAGCTGTACGACCCCTCCGACTTCGGCCTGAGCGTGCGCGACGTCGACCTGGGTGTCGGCGTCTTCTATGACCGCGTCCCGAGAGGTGAGATCGAGCTCCGCCACGCGAGCCCGGTTTACTCGTCCGACCGACACCATGTGGGGCAGGTGGCGGGCCTTGTGCTCGACGAGCGCGACCGCGTCACACATCTGCTCGTCGAACGCGGCCATCTGTGGTGGCGGCGCGAGATCACGGTTCCCGGCGACGCAGTCTCGAGCTTCGAGAACGACCTGGTGACGCTGTCCGTGCCGAAGTCCGGACTGCGTGACTTTTCGAGCCGGCGCCTCCGCTAAGAGTCCCGGCGGGGGTCAGAACACAGATCGAGAGGAGAGTGACATGAGTACTGTGACCGAGCGAGCCGTCACCTTGGACGCGGCGACTGCGCAGGAGATCGCGATCGAGGGATACACGTATCTGTATCCGCTCGTCCTGATGGATCTGACGCGGCGTCAGATGACCAATGTCGAGCACGTCGGTGAGCGGGTCGGCCGGGGGCCTGCGGACGTGTTCGTAAATATCCCTGCCTTCCCCCCGGCCGAGTTCAGGGATGTGGTCCGGCCGAACTTCGACACCCTCTACTCCATCGCCTGGCTCGACCTGCGGAAGGAGCCACGGATCGTGTCGGTGCCGGCGGCGAAGGGTGACTACTACCTCCTGCCGATGTACGACATGTTCGGCGAGGTCTTCACCTCGCCCGGCACCCGCACGACCGGCGGCGAGGCCGCCGATTTCGCGATCGTCGGTCCCGGCTTCACCGGTGAGCTCCCGGAGGGAGTGCGCCGCTACAACGCGCCGAGCTCATGGGTTTGGATTGTCGGGCGCACCCAGGCGAGCGTGGAGACCTACGAGCAGGTGCACGAGTTCCAGGCCGGTCTGCGGATCACGCCGCTGTCTGTCTGGCCGGGCGAGCCGTCGGAGGTGACTGGCGTCGTCGATCCGAGTATTGACGACGAGACGCCGCCGCTGCGCCAGGTGTTCGCACTCGACGCGGGCGGTTTCTTCGGCTACGCCGCCGAGCTGCTCCGCGAGCACGGCCCGCACGCGATGGACTACCCCATCCTCGACCGGCTGGCACGGATCGGCTTCCACGCCGGCGAACCGTTCGACTTGACCGACGTCGACGTCGTGGCGCGGAAAGCCTTCGAGCAGGCGGTGCCGGCCGCCCAGCAGAAGGTGACGGAGTTCCAGCATCGGATCGGGGTTCCGGCGAACGGCTGGCAGCTGCTTACCAACGGCATGGGCACCTACGGCACCGACTACCTCCGCCGGGCCTGCGTCGAGCTGATCGGCCTCGGGGCCAACCTGCCCGAGGACGCGATCTACCCCCTCATCTACGTCGATGTAGCCGGACAGCCGTTTGATGGCGCCAACCGCTACGTCTGGCACCTGGAGGCGGACGAGCTTCCGCCGGTGCATGCGTTCTGGTCGCTCACTCTCTACGACGACGAGGGCTTCCAGGTCGCGAACGAGCTCGACCGTTTCGCGATTGGGGACCGCAACCACCTCGAGTTCAACACCGACGGCTCGCTCGACATCCACATCCAGCACGACGAGCCCTCTAGCGGCACCTCCAACTGGCTGCCCGCACCGAAAGGCAGCTTCAACCTCTGCGCCCGCCTGTATTACCCGAAGCCCGAGCTCCTCGACGGGACCTGGGCACCAGCGGCGCTCACAAGAGTCGCCTGACCGAGAAGGGGGGCGGCACACCCGCCGCCCCCTCTCATTGGACACGCCTTTCGCGGTTATCGGACGGGCAGGTTGGGAGAGGTGCCGCCGAGGCCGTCCTCAACCGACTGGTGCGCCGGTTGCGGCCACGACCACCTCTTCGTGCGGCGCCCGTGCCGGCGTTCGCAAGCCGCCCTGAAGCTCGGACCGCCACCCGAGCAGGAGCGCGTTGACGGCCGCGGCTCCGACGATCGGTCCGCGCGGAGGCGGAAGCTCGCTGGGATAGAGCACGAACGGCCGCGTTTGCGGGCCGCCGATCCCGCCGTGGAAGGAGATCAGCTCCTCGAACGCGCACCCCTCGTCGAGCGTCGAGTCGTAGAAGCTGCCGACCATGATGTCGGCGACATGCGCGAATCCGTCCGCGCGCGCGAGGTGCTGCGCGGCGGTGGGCGAGAACCCGGCCAGGGGATCCTCGCCGTCGAGGCGACCGGTCTCGAGGTACCGCTTGCCGCGCGGTCCCAACACGACCGGCCCGTCGCCTTGCGACCGGACCAGCAGCCAGCCGAGGTGCGGGTGCGACCGCAGCGCCGGCAGCAGCCGGGGATGTCGCGACTCGATCTCTTCCAAGGTGAGCCTGCGGCGCTCCTCCAGCAGGTAGATCAGCCCGAGGTTGCCCGAGGCGAGCACGACGAGGTCCCGGCCGCTGACGTCCTTCTTCGCCGGCTTTGTCGCCACCTTCCTCCCCGCGGCCTCGTCGACGGCGCGGCCGACCGCGCTCTCGTTCTCGTCGCCCGCCCGCACGCTGCTCACCTCGGCGCGGTCGACCGAGCGCTGCACGAGCTCGTCGAGGCCGTAGCCATTTCGTTGCTTGAACGTGGCGCCCTGTGTCTGCCCGTGGTCCGAGAGCACGACGATCTCGTACGGCCGTGCAGCGTAACTCCGTGCCCGCTCGATGCGGCCGAATTGCTGGTCGAGCTTGCGCAACGCCTCCATCGTGTCGGCACGCTCGAGCCCGGAGTGGTGCGCTACCTCGTCGTAGCTCGAGAAGGTCGCGTAGATCACGGGCCGTCCTTTCATCATGTCCGTGAGGACGCCATAGACGATGAGGTCGCGGACGACCACGCACATGGCCGCGCGCAGGAACGGGTAGATCCCGCCACGGTGGCCGCGGGGAAGGACGTCGCGACGCCTCTCCCTCGCAGCGGCCGAGAGCTCGAGGACGACCTCCCAGCCGAACAGGACGAGCGAGCGGAGTACGTTGAAGCCGTTGGCGAAGAAGGCTCGGTAGCCCGGATTCGCGTGCTTCTCGGCCGCGCTCCGGCTGGCCGTGAGGATGACGTGGTCGGCCTCTCCCGAGAGCAGATTGCCGCGGCTAGCACCGCCCTCGGCGAGCAGCCCCCGGCCGCACAGATGTCGCCGCTCGATCTCGGCGCAGTCGGCCGGTGCCGAGCACACCATGATGCTCGCCGTCTCTTTCTCCACCCAACGGAAAGCCGGGATGTCCTCGTTCGATCCGAGCAGGATGCCCGCCTGGCTGGCGCCCGTCTGCGAGGAGAGGTCGGTCTCCCATTCGGCGAGCCGGTGGGAGCCCTGCCCGAGCCAACGGGCCATCGTCGGTGCGCTGCCGTTCCGCATCGCCCGCTGCAGTACCGGAAGCGCGAGCCCGTCGATCTCGAGGAAGACGAGGCCGGGCACGCTCGTCTCCTCGCGCTCACCGGAGCGGCGAGCGATGCGCTGGGTCACTCTGAACGTGTACGTGTCGTCGTCGTTCGTGCCGAGTACGACATCGATCAGGACGCCGAGAGCGGCCGCGACCAGCGCGACGCCGAGGGCCGACCAGAACGAGTCGACGGAGAGGTCGCCGCCGGTGACCTTGTCGGCAATGAGCAGCATGACCGCGTCGAGAACGAGGACGACGAGGAACCCCAGCAACGCCACGAACGGCATGCGCACCGCGGCCACGAGCGGCGGCAGGACCGCGTTCAGCACGGCGATCACGGCCGCAGCAATGAGCGCCGACCGGAAGTTGCTCACGTTCGCCCCGGGGACGGCCCAGGCCGCGATCAACAGCGCGAGCGCGGACACGGCCCAGGCGAGCAGTAGGCGCAGGAAATGGATGCGCGGCCGTCCCACGCCCCAGGTGGGCGACTCGCCGTACGCGGGCTCGACCGTTGCCTTCGTCATGGCTCGAGTCAATTCTCCGACGCGTTTGGCGGACCCATGTCATCCGGAAAGGACGAAACGCGAGGAAGAGACGACCGGGAGGTGCGCGCCCGGACAGGCGCCACGCCTCTCGGCCATGGATGGATAACCCTGGGCGTCTGCTCAGGAAGCCGCGAGGAGCTTCCGCTTCTGCTCCTCGAACTCTGCATCGGTCAGGATGCCTTGCTCCTTCAGCCGGCCCAGCTTCTCGAGCTGGACGATCATGTCGTTCGAGCCGGCGCTCTCAGGTGCCGCGGGTCGCTGCTGTGTCGCTCCCTGCTGTTCGAGCTCGGCGATGCGCGCATCACGCTCGTAGTCGGCTTCGCGGGCCTCCTGCGCCCTCTTGCCGGCGTAGTAGCCAGCACCGCCGATCACTGCCGCTCGCGCCAGTGGTCGCCGTCGTCTGAATGGCATCTCTGCCTCCGTTCTGTTGGCCTCGTAACGAGTCGTCCCTTTGCCTGCAGACTCCCGCCGCGATCGCGCTGCCGCATCGCCCGGTTGGGTTGAAAACGTTTCGCGGGCCATCCGAACAGGCCGATGCAAGAGGCCGTGACCGAACCCTCCTCTGCCGGCGACTGACCGGTTCATCCCCTTCGGGCGATGCGACCCGGGGTGCGCGCACGTGAGACTGGCGGCATGACACCGATGCTCAACTTCTTCCTGGTGATGCTCGTGACGACTGGTGTGGGCGTAGCGATGGTCCGCCTCGGAGTCTGGAAGGGACTCTTGCGGGTTCGTGCTGAAGATCGGCGCCGCTGTGCGTCGTGTGGGCGGAGGATCGGCAGCCGGACCTGTTACTGCACACGGCGATGAGCGGCAGCCGCCGGATTCAGGCGGCAGCGCCTGCAGCTTTGGGCCTGGCCGTCGTTCTCGTTCTCGTCGGAGTGCTCACGGGTTGCGGCTCCGGCGGCAAGACGACCACGTCGACCAGCGCGTCGGCGACTGCCTCCTGGGCTGACGGCCTCTGTGGATCGCTCGTCACCTGGCAGGACAACGTCAAGGCGGCGGGCAGCTCGCTCAAGCAGGGGAGCCTGTCGAAGGCGAGCGTGCAGAGCGCCGCCGACGCCGTCTCGAGTGCCAACGCGAAGCTGAAAGGCGAGCTCCAGGCGCTCGGGAAGCCGCCGACACCGGCCGCGGCACAAGCGAAGGCCGCCGTCCAGCAGCTGTCGGAGAGCCTGAAGGGCAACGTCGCCAAGATCCGGGACGCAATCTCGGGCGTCACGAGCGCGAACGACGTCCCCGCTGCGGTCTCGGCCGTCACTGCTGCGCTGACCGGGATGCGCGACGACTTCTCCTCCACCTCGAAGAAGCTCCAGTCACTCGGAGGCGAGAACGAGTGGAAGCAAGCGTTCGGTCAGTCGCAGGCGTGCCAGCAGCTGGCCGGCCACTGAGCCATCACGGCGCCCCCCACCTGATCGGTCGGCTGATGGTCGGGGCGGCCGCTCTGCGTGCGACGCTGTGGGGAGCGTCGGCCCACGCTTGACCGGAGCGACGGGAGAAAGACGTGAGCCAAACAGGGCACATGGAGCCGCTAGCGGTCGAGGTCGACGGCCGCCGGGTGCCGTATAGGGTGACGGGAGAAGGGGAGCCGCTCGTGCTCGTGCACGGGCTCGCGGGCTCGTGGCGGTGGTGGTCTCCGCTCTTCCAGGACCTCGCGGCGCGCCGCCGGGTCCACGTCGTCGACCTGCCCCGGCTCCAGGGCGCTGTCCGGGCCGAGGAGCTGAGCACCTGGCTCTGCCGCTGGCTCGACGCGGCCAGTCTGGACCGGGTCGACCTCGCGGGCCACTCGCTCGGCGGTCTGGTCGTGGCCGAAGTCGCGGCCCGCTACGGGGAGCGGGCGCGACGCCTCGTTCTCGTGGCGCCGGCCGGCATTCCGTGCCGTCGAAGCATGCCGGGCCGTGCCCTGCCGCTGCTCGGCGCGCTGTACCGCATCCGCACGCGGCTGCCGATGGTTGCCGCCGACGCGCTACGCACCGGGCCGCTCGCAGTCGCCCACGGCATTGCGTACGTCTCGAGGCGCGATCTGCGTGAGGAGCTGTCGACCGTTCGTGCTCCGACGCTGCTCGTCTGGGGCGAGCGCGACCACCTCGTTCCGGCGTGGATCGCAGAGGAATGGCTGCGGCTGCTGCCGGATGCCCGTCTCGTGCCTCTTCGTTGCGGGCACGTCCCGATGCTGGAGGAGCCCCAGGAGCTAGCCGCCCGGATGCTCGCCTTCCTCGAGGAGGAGCTCGTCGACTATCCGGGCGATCAGATCCGGACGCGTGTAGTGGACGGCGTGGGGCTCGCTGGGAACGACGACGAGCCGGCCGCGCGGTAGTAGGTCGACCACGCGCTCGACCCACTCCGGTCCCACGAACCCGTCCTCCTCGCCCCGCACGACCACGGTGGGCTGCCCGATCAGAGGCAGCCGCTCCTCGATCCGATCGGCGAGCGCCAGGCGCGCGGTCGAGAGCAGACCCCGGATGCCCACGGACGCATCGTCCCGTGCGGCACGCGCCAGCAGGGCGAACGGCTCACGTGCCGAGTCGCGAAGCGCGTCGAACAGCTGGTGAGGTGCGTCGCGGCGAGAGGGATCGATCGTCGGGCCAACGAGGACCATCGGCCCGACGTCCTTCGGTCGGCGTACGGCCAGCTCCGTGACGATCTGACACCCCAGCGAGTTGGCGACGAAGATCGGCCGAGTCAGACCGGCCGCGTCGACCCAGCCGCCGAGCGCGTCGGCGATCGCCCCGATCGACACCCGTCTGCGCAAGGGCTCGCTCTGTCCCTGTCCGGGAAGGTCCGGGACGAACGCCGAGCACCACCCCGCGAGAACGCGGGCGAGGGGAAGCATGTACGTGCCCGAGAGGCCGTAGCCGTGCACGAGCACTACCGGAGGCCCCTGGCCGAGGGCGACCGCGTACATCCGCGACCCTCCGACGTCGCTCCAGAGGGCTCTCGTTGCCGGTCCGGCAGCTATACGCGGAACGTCTGCTCCGACCTTCGCCACGGTTCCTGCGACCGGTCGACTGCCTGGGCGACGTCGACGACCGGGGCGGCGGGGAGCTGCGGGCCGGCCTCGCCCTCGTCGGGCTCGTAGACGACAAGCGTCCTGGCGAGGAAGTCCGGCAGGGACCGGCGCCGGCCGTCGACGAGAACCGGCAGGAACCCCGCGAACCAGGGAACGATCGCGAGAACAAGCCCGACGAAACGCACCGACGAGCGCAGC
>DASUXI010000162.1:0-15115 GCA_036377995.1 Gaiellaceae bacterium | reverse complement strand
GGCTCGTCGGCCGGGATCGGCGGCAGCCAGCTCAAGGACTGGATCGAGAACGGCTACCCGGATGCCCTTCCGTCCAACCAGTGGTACGGCGTCAAGACCGGCGAGACGGTCGGCCCCATCAAGCAGGGCTTCACCGACCGGCTCGGAGTCCCACTCTTCTTTCCGGTCTTCGACACGGTCGCCAACTCCGGGCCGAACTACTTCTTCCACATCGTCGGGTGGGCCTCGTTCGTGATCACCCGCGTCATCGACTGGGGCCCCCAGGGAAGGAAGCTCGAGGGCCACTTCGTGACCTACACCACCTCGGATCTCCCTGCGGGCCTGCCCATCACGGCCGGCGACGACTTCGGCGTCCACGTCATCTCACTCGTCCAATAGGACCGAAAGGAAGCTTCCCGTGACGAAATCCAGACTTCGCAACCTCGCGCTCCCGTTGGGGCTCGCCACACTCGCGGCGATCCTGATCGGGATCTACGTGATCAGCTATCGAAACAGCGTCACGCACGGGGCGGGCCTGGTCAAGGTGCTCGTCGCCGCGCGCGACATTCCCGCCGGCACCGACGGGCCGTCGATCGCGGGCGGTGGCTACCTGACGACGCAGACCGTTCCCCGGCGCGCGGTCGTCCCCGGATCGGTGACCAGCGCAGGTCCCCTGACGTCGCTCGTTGCCGGCGGCGTGATCTACAAGGGGCAGCAGATCACCCTGCGCCAGTTCACGCCGATCTCGCAGGGCGGGATCTTCGCGAAGTTCTCCGGCAACGAGCGCGTCGTCGCGGTCCCGGGCGATTCGAGTCAGGTGCTCGCCGGAACTCTGTCTGACGGTGACCGGGTAGACGTCGTCGCGACGACGAAATATCACGTGAACGATCTCGCCCGCGCCGCCTCGCGCGTCGTTCTGCGCAACCTGCTCGTCCTGAAGGCTGCGGATGGATCGAAGACGGCGTCCGTCGGTGGTGCAAACACGGAGACGGTCAGCCTGATCATGACGGACCGGCAGACGCAGACGATGGCCTGGGCGATGAAGCAGGGCACGTGGTTCTTGGTGCTGCGTCCGACGAATCGGCCTCAGAACAGCAGCCCCACCATCGCGACGATCTTCTCGTTCCTCTATACCGGGCTGCCGCCGGCCGCCCAGAGGCAGGTCGCAGCGGCGAACTTCCAGGAGAGCATCGATGCACCGTAACGGCCGTGCATCGAGCCTCCGGGTGCTACTCAGCGGCCCCGCTGCGGAGGAGCTTGCGCCCGAGCTCGGCGATCAGCCCGCCGTCACGATGGTTCGGCCGGTGAGCAACGCCGACGGCCTGCGGCTTCCCTCGTTCGTGGACGTCGCGCTCCATGTCGTCGCCTCGTCGTCGTCGAAGGAGCTGGCCGGAGACATCCATGACCTGAGGTCGCTGTCCGACGCCCCACTGATCCTCGCCGCCTACGGGGAGCCGAACGGGATCGTCGACGCCGGCTTCGAGATCGGCGCCGCCGACGTGATCGTGCTCCCGCAACCGGTCGAGACGCTTCTCTTCGCCCTGCGCAAGGCGTCGCGCACGAACGGCGAGACGGGCGCCGGCAAAGTCGTCACGGTCTTCTCGCCGAAGGGCGGGAGCGGCAAGACCGTCCTCGCGACGAACATTGCCGTGGCGTCCGCGCGTGCCGGTGTGAACACGCTCCTGGTCGACCTCGACCTGCAGTTCGGGGATGCGGCGCTCGCGCTTGCGGTGCCCCCCCGCGCGACGATCGCGGATCTCGCGGCGTCGAGCGGAGAGATCGACGCCGAGAAGCTGTCCGCGTTCGTCTGCACGGAGCCGAAGACCTCGCTCTCCCTGCTCGCGGCGCCGAAGCGGCCCGAAGAGGCGCAGATCCTCGGCCAGGCCGAGCTCGGCGCCGTGATCGACGCCGCCCGCAGCACGTACGGCGCGGTCGTCATCGACACGGGCCCGCTCTTCGACGGCGCAGTGCTTGCCGCGCTCGATCGGACCGACCGGCTGCTGCTCGTCTGCAACCCCGAGATCACCTCGCTCAAGAACGTCCGCCTCGGCCTCGAGACGCTCGACCGCCTCGGCTTCTCGCGCGATCGGGTCTCGATCGTGGCGAACCGTCTCGGATCTCCGGGCGGAGTCGGGCGTCAAGGGATCGAGGATGCCCTCGAGGCGGAGATCAGCTACGAGCTGCCGGACGACCCGGAGGTGCCCGCTGCGATCAACCGGGCCACGCCGGCTGTTCTCGCGAACGGTGACGGCCGCTTCGCTCGAGCCGTCTCGAAGCTCGCAGGCGAGCTCTTCACCGAGACCGCCACGGCGGCTGCGGCGGCAGTCACTCACAAGCGGCGATTTGCACTGGGAGGCAGACGATGACCGGCATCGACGGAAACGGCTTCTCGCGTCACACCGACGGGGCCATGCTCGCGGAGCGCTTGCAGGTCGACCGGGGCTCGCTGAGGGCGAGGGCACGGGACCCGCAGGCGGAGCTTAAGACGAAGATCCACCGCGCGTGCATCGCACGGCTCGGTGCAGCCTTCCTGAACCTCGAAGGCTCCGATGAGCTCGAGCCGCGGGTGCGCCGGCTCGTGGCCGAGCAACTCAACGCGGAAGAAGCACCGTTCAGCCCGGCCGAGCGCGCGCGGCTCGAGCGGCAGATCGCCGACGACATCCTGGGTTACGGCCCGCTGGAGCCGTTCCTCCACGACTCGTCCGTGACGGAGATCATGGTCAACGGCTACGACCAGCTCTACGTCGAGCGCGCCGGGATGATCGAGGAGACCGAGGCGTCCTTCTTGGACGACGCTCACCTTCTCCGCATCATCGATCGCATCGTGTCGCAGGTCGGCCGGCGCATCGACGAGTCGTCGCCGATGGTCGATGCGCGCCTGCCCGACGGCAGCCGTGTGAACGCGATCATCTCGCCGCTGTCCCTGCGAGGCCCGTCCCTCACGATCCGGAAGTTCGCCCGGAACGCACTTTCGCTGGAGGATCTCATCGGGCTCGGGACGCTGACCGAGAACGCGGCCGAGTTTCTCGCGCAGTGCGTGGAAGGGAAGCTCAACGTTCTCATCTCGGGCGGCACGGGCACCGGGAAGACGACGCTCCTGAACGCGGTCTCGGGATACGTTCCGACCGCAGAGCGCATCGTGACCGTGGAGGATGCCGCGGAGCTACGGCTCCAGCAGCGCCACGTCGTCTCGCTCGAGTCTCGGCCCCCGAACGTCGAGGGCGAGGGCGAGGTGCGGATCCGGGATCTCGTCCGGAACGCGCTGCGCATGCGGCCCGACCGGATCATCGTCGGCGAGGTGCGCGGCGGGGAGACGCTCGACATGCTCCAGGCGATGAACACCGGCCACGACGGGTCGCTGACGACGGTGCACGCGAACTCCGCCCGTGACGCGCTTCATCGGCTCGAGATGCTCGTTTTGATGGCTGGAGTCGAGCTGCCGGTCAAGGCGATCCGTGAGCAGATCGCCGGCGGCTTCGATCTCCTCGTCCACATCTCGCGGCTCATCGACGGCTCCAGGCGAGTCGTCCAGATCACCGAGATCGCGGGGATGGAGGGAGACGTCATCACCCTGCAAGACCTGTTCGTTGCGCGCGCGGCCGACGGCCACGCCTTCGGAGAGTCGAGCCTGCTCGGCCCGCTGGAGTCGACCGGTCTCAGGCCCGGGTTTCTCGGGAAGGTCAAGGCGAACGGCGTCGAGTTGGCCTCGTCGACCTGGCTGGGGGCAGCGTGAAACGCGCCGTCCTCATCATTCTGGCTTCGGCCGGCCTCGCGCTCCCGGCCGCAGCCGGGGCCTCGTCCCCGGTGAAGATCCGGCACGTCGACTTCTCGGCGTTCCCACTCGTGCGGGTGACCGCGCTCGCCCCCCAGGGTGAGCGGCTGTCGGTCCTCGAGAACGGGGCCGGAGCGGATTTCCTGAAGGCGCGGCAGCTCGGCGCCGCGCAGGGGCTCATGCTGGCCGTCGACAACTCCGAGTCGATGCAGGGACGTCCTCTGCGCGAGGCGAAGCAGGCGGCACGCGAGTTCCTCGCGCAGGAGCGGCGCGCCGTCACTACAGGGCTCGTTGCGTTCGGGCACGAGGCCCTGGCGCTCACCCGTGGCGGCGAGTCGAAGACGGACGTCGCGAACACGCTTGCCGCGCTCGCCCCGGACGTGCAGCCGGGCACGTCGCTCTACGACGCCGTCGTCTCGTCCGTTCGCCGACTCCAGCGTATGTCGGCCGGAACGCGCATCCTCGTGCTCCTCACCGACGGTCACGACGTCGGTTCGCGAGCATCGCTTCGCGATGCGATCCTGGCCGCCCAACGCGGAAACGTCGTCGTCTACGCGATCTCCGCCGGGACGAGGGCCGATCGAGCGACGCTCGCCGCGCTCGCCGGGTCGACCGGTGGGCGGCTCTTCGAGGCTCAGGACGTCACCCAGCTCTCCTCTATCTATGCGGCTCTCGGCCAGGAGCTCGACCGCACGTGGCAGCTCTCGTACCTCACACGTGCACGGCCCGGAGACTCTCTCGATCTCACCGTGCGCGCCGGGTCTGCCGAGGCAGCCATGCGCCTGCGCGTGCCGGGGAGCAGCAGTCTCGGCTCCAGCCTGATCCCCGCGTCACTCGCGCATCGGCCGCTCACGGCGGCCATTGCCGTCGTGCTGGCCGCTCTACTCCTCGCCGTCGCCGGGGCCACGGCGATCCGGCGGCGGCGCGCGCCTCAGATCAGGCGCCTGCTCAGTCCGCACACGGCCCGGCCCGACGGTGAGAAGGAGAAGCGCACGCAGTCGGGGCGGCTCGAGACGCTTGTGGCCTGGACCGAGAACGCCATGGCCGACCTGCCCGGCTCGGCGCGTTTGACCCGCACGGTCGAACGCGCCGGATCGAAGCTTCGGATCGGCCACTTGCCCTATCTCGCAGTCTTCTCGGCCCTCCTGCTCGTGATCCTCGGCACTGCGACGGGCGCCGGCGCAGGGCTCGGGATCCTGTTGCTGCTAGCCGGCCTCTTCCTGCCGTTCGTCGGTCTATGGATCGCCGCCGGGCGTCGCGCCAAGGCGTTCGACCGGCAGTTGCCCGATGTCCTGGCGACGGTCGCGTCGACCCTTCGCGCCGGGCACGGCCTGCGCACCGCATTGCGCGCCGTCGCAGACGACGGCAGCCCGCCGGCGTCGGTGGAGCTCACGCGTGTCCTCGGCGAGGAGCGCCTGGGACGGCCGCTGGACGAAGCGATCACAGCGATGTGCGAGCGGATCGGGTCGGAGGACCTCGAGTACGTCGCGACGGCGATCAACGTCCAGTCGCAAGCCGGAGGCTCGCTGGCGACGCTGTTCGACACGCTGTCGGAGACCGTCCGCGAACGCCAGCGGCATGCGAGGAAGGTGCGCGCCCTGACCTCGATGGGCCGTATGTCCGCGACTGTTCTCATCTGTCTGCCATTCGGGCTCGCGTTCCTGATGACGCTGATCAGCCCGCGCTACATGGCTCCGTTCTACAAGACGTCGACCGGGCACGTGCTGATCGGCTTCTGTCTCGTGTCGATGTCGATCGGTGCCTTCCTCCTCAAGCGAATCGTGAACGTGAGGTATTGACCATGTTGATGCTCCTCATCGCCGGAATCGGGCTGCTCGCCGTCGCCGGCTTCCAGGTCACCCGGGCTCGCGCGGTTGTCGAGAAGGATCGCCGGCTAGCGCTTCAACGCATCCGCTCGACCGGCGATACCCTCGCAACCACCGAGCGGGACCGGAAGTCGCTCTTCGTCGCTCCGGCTGCCACGTTCCTCGCCGGCATCCACAGGAGGCTTTGGAAGAGACAGACGGATCACGACATCGACGTGGCGCTGCTTCGCGCGGGAGTCTCGCGCAGGCTCACCGCGGAGTTGTTCATGGCCGGACGGGTCGTGCTCACAGTCGTGGGGCTCTTCGCCGGCTTCACGCTCGCGCACGGCGCCGGCAGGATCCTGCTCGGCCTCGTCTTCGGGGCCGCGGGCATCCTCTTCCCGGGCTTCTTCCTGAGCAAGGCGGCGACGCGACGCGCCGAGCGGATCGACCAGGAGCTGCCGCACTTCGTCGACCAGCTCGCGCTCGTGATCGAGGCGGGCATGAGCTTCGACGCCGCTGTGAACTATCTCGCCGAAGCGCATGACGGACCGTTGGCCGAGGAGATGCGTCGCGTCTTGACCGAGCTGCGCGTAGGCGAGTCGCGCAGGACCGCGATCCGGAACTTCGCCGATCGGGTCGGAAGCGACGAGACGATCGCCTTCGCGAACGCCGTCCTGACCTCCGATCAGCTCGGCTCGCCGCTCAGCGGGATCCTGCGCTCGCAGGCGAGCGATCTCCGCCATCGACGGCAGACCCATGCGGAGGAGCGCGCGCAGAAGGCTCCGGTGAAGATGCTGCTTCCGATGGCGATCTTCATCCTGCCGGTGATGTTCGTGCTCATTCTCGCGCCGGCGTTTCTCGGCTCGCATGGGCTCCTCTGACGTCGCGAGTCGCCTGCTGGGTCGTCGCAGGCTCCGCCGCCTCGGAAGCCTCCTCTCGCGCGCGGCGCTCGTCTTCCTCTTCGTCTTCTTCGCCTGGGCGAACTTCGCCCACTGGCGGTCGACCGGCAAGCCGTCCGGGCTCGGCACGACGTTCCTCGAAGGCTGGGCGGCGGTCCTCTTCCTCCTGCGCCGGACGCCCGACCAGCTCAGCCTCAGGCCGCTGGCGTGGGTTGCCGCGCCGATCGGGAGCTTCGCCATGCTGCTCGCGCGGCCGCATGCGGGAGGGCTTCCGCACCTCTTCTGCGAGCTCCTGCAGCTCGCCGGCGTTCTGCTCGCCCTCGTCAGCCTCGCGACGCTCGGACGGTCGTTCGGGCTCGTGGCGGCCAACCGTGGCGTGAAGACGCACGGGCCTTACAGGCTCGTTCGCCATCCTGCCTACACCGGGTACCTCGTGAGCTACGTGGGATACGTGCTCGAGAACCCGGCGCCCGCGAACGTGGCGCTCCTGATCATCAGCACCGCCTTCCAGCTTCTTCGGATCTCCGAGGAAGAGCGGCTGCTCGTGCGGGACTCGGCCTATGCGCGGTATCGCGCCTCGGTCCGGTACCGGCTCGTGCCGCTCGTCTACTAGCGGGCGACGCTACCTGCGCAAGAGCCCGATCGCCGCTCGCGCGACCCAGCCGCTGCTGAGGAAGCCGTACACGAGGAGCGGGAGCGCGACGGCGAAGATCTCGACGTACTCGACTCCAGGAAGCCGGCTGTTCCCGAGGCTGTTCAACGCGATCGGCACGAACCGGAGCAGGACGAACGCGACGACGGCGTGGATGGCGGCCCACATGACCGTCCTCGGCCCGAAGGCGCTGTAGCGGGCGATGATCCAGAGCGCGAGGAGCGCCGAGCAAGCCATCAACGCCAACCCGAAGCCGTGAGGCGTCATGTGCCGACCTTGCTCCTGCGCCGTGGAGGAGACGTCCGCGCGTAAACACGGAACTCTCTCTCGAATGCGGGCCACCAGGGTGGTGAGTCGTCTTCGTGTTCCTCGCCCCAGTCGTCGCCCTCGTCCGCCCGGAGGACAAGTGCTGCGCCGAGCGCGAACGCCGCGACACCGGCCAGGAACGCCGCCTGGTCGGCTGTCCCCGGTAGCCGGAGAGTCAGGTGCAGGGCGACCGCCAGCGGCAGCGGGACCGCGACGAGAGCGAAGCCCAGAACGCGCAGGCGCTGCGATCTCACGCGGCGACGGCTCGCGGCGGCAAGCCCGATCGTGGTGAGGAGGAGGATCCCCACAGCCGCATCGAGAAGCACCAAAAGCATCTCCGAGAGTGACTTTATCGCGCCCGGCAGGACAAACTCCAGTGTCGCCTAGCCGTTGGTGTAGTTCAGTCGCGAATGGCTCGATCGAGGGATGGAGACTGTCTTCCCATCGGCGCACCATTCGAGGTAATCGAACTGCGGCACTACGAGGGGGAGACAGCTATGCGGCGGCTGAAGGTACTCGTGGCGGACGACCACGAGCTCATGCTCGAAGGCGTGCGACTCGCGCTCGCTCAAGCACAGGATGAATTCGAGATCGTGGCCGTGACGACCCGGGGGCCGCAGGTGCTCCCGCTCGTCGCACGAACTCAACCCGATCTCGTCCTGCTCGATCTGCGTATGCCCGGGATGGACGGGCTGACGTGCCTGGAGCTGCTCCGGCAGCGCCATCCCGGAGTCAAGGCCGTCGTGTTGTCGGGCGTGGACGCTCCCGACGTTATCCGGTCGGCCTTCAACCGCGGCGCGGTCGCATTCGTGCGGAAGCACGTCGACTCGCGCGACCTGCCGTCCATCCTCCGACAGGCTTTGAGCGGCACCGTGACGCATCAGACCTTCGGTGAGCCCGTCGAGGCCGAGAGCGAGACGGCGAAGGACGCCGGCCTCAGCGACCGCGAGGTCTCGATCCTGCGCGCGCTCGGCGAGGGTCTCTCGAACAAGCAGATCGCAAAGCGGCACTGGCTGGCCGAGCAGACCGTCAAGTTCCACCTGACGAACATCTACCGCAAGCTCGGTGTCTCGACGCGGACGGAGGCTGTCCACGTCGCCTATCGGAGAGGGCTGCTCGAGGCTCCGCTGCTCGAGGCCGCCGCGGGCTGACTCACTCCGTTAGGGGCTGACTCACTCCGTCAGCTCGACGCCGACGCCGGGATGGTCGAGCTGCCAGGCGCGCACGAAGAAGGCGACCTCCTCGTGTGCCTGGCGGGAATCGTCCGCACTCGGATGGACCACGACCAGGCGGTCGCGCTCGACCGCCTGCGCGACGCACTCGGCGCGCAGAAACGAGGCGACCAGGTTCGGGAGCAACTCGGGCGTGGTGATTCGGACGTGAAGCGGCATGGTCGAATTATCCGACGCTCGGCCCGGAGCGCATCTCGACCTGGGTCTAGATGCGGCTCGCCCCTTGTCCAGTGCCCGGCGGCGCGGGCTGCGCGATCGTATGCGTATGCGGAATCTCGTCGACCTTGCCACGCGGCGCGCCGGGGGGATCGAGGTCGCCCTGATCTGGAACCGGCGTGAGCAGTCCCTCGTCGTCTTCGCCCACGACGACCTCACGAACGAGGAGGTCGCGATTCCGGTCGGAAAGGACGAGGCCGTCGAGGTCTACCGGCATCCGTTCGCCTACCGGCACCGTGCGGAGTCGGCCGCTCTGAGGAGCTAGGCGGCGAGCCGTTCTTCGGCCGGCCGCGCGCCGATGACGTCCGTCGAGCGTGCACGCAGCCAGACGAGGAACGAGATCGACATGCCGGCGAGGCCGGCGACGGCGAACGAGAGCTCGGTCCCACCCGCGGCGGTGAGCCAGCCGGACAGGATTCCCCCCGCCGTCCCGGTCCCGGCGAAAGCGAAGAAGTAGATCCCGATCAGGCGCCCGCGGAGATGGTCTGGCGACGCGAGCTGTACCAACGAGTTCGAGTTCGACGACCACGTCGTGAAGCACACCCCGGCGACGAACAGCAGCACGATCACGACGACGGTCGAGCGCAGCGGGCTGATCAGGAGCTCGCACAGGGCGAACCCGCCGCTGCCGAGCGCGGTCGTGCCCACGGTCGCACGGCTGACGTGTGCCGACACGAGGGCTCCGATCAACGCGCCGACACCGAAGGCTGCCGACAAGACGCCGAATGTCTGTGGACCGGCGTGCAGCGTCTGCTTCGCGAGCACGGGCAGCAGGACGTTGAAATTCAGGCAGAACGTCGACATGACGAAGACGAGGACGAGGATCAGCCAGATCCGCTCGTCGCTGCGCGCGAAGCGGAATCCTTCCTTGAGGCCGTCGACGATGCGCGGCCGCGCGCGCCGTCCGGTCGCGAAGAATTCACCGGGCCTCATCAGCAGGAGCCCCGCGATCACGGCGACGTAGCTGGCGGCGTTGACGGCGAAGCAGACGCCTGCGCCCGCGGCTGCGATCAGCACGCCTGCGACGGCCGGTCCGAAGATCCGCGCGCCGTTGAAGACACCGGAGTTGAGACTGATCGCATTCGGCAGCTCCGTCGGTCCGACCATCCTGAAGGTCAGCGACTGGCGTGACGGCGCGTCGAGCACCTGCACGAGCCCCATCAGCGCGGCGATCACGTACACGTGCCAGGCCTGCGCGACTCCGGCAAGCGCTATCGCGGCGATGGTCGAGGCGAGCAGCATCTGCGTGACCTGGGTTCCGATCACCGTCCGCCAGGAGTCGAGCCTGTCGACAATCACGCCGGCGACGAGGCTGAAGAGGGTGAACGGCATGAACTGACAGAGGGCGAGGATCCCGACGGCGAACGCCGAGTGCGTCAGCGAGAGGACGAGCCACGCCTGTGCGACGCGCTGCATCCACGTGCCGGTGTTGGAGATCACCTGGCCGGTGAAGAAGAGCCGGTAGTTGCGGTGCTTGCGGACGCTCGAAAAAGTGCGTGCGCCGGCTCGGAGGATCGCGGCCGTCATTCGCCGTCCTTCTCCAGCAGGCGGGTGAGAGGCTCGATCGCCGCATCGATCGCCTCGACCTCTTCCGGATCGAGCTCGCCGAGCCGCGACGATAGCCAGGCGGTTCGCCGGGACTTCACCGAGCGCAGCACCTTGTGCCCCGCAGGAGTGAGGGTCAGCCCAACGCGGCGCTGGTCACCTGCGACGGGCGCCCGCTCGACGAGGCCCGCTGACTCCAGACGCGCGACGAACTTCGACATCCCCGGCACGGACATGCGCTCGAGGCGGGCGAGCTCGCGGACCCCGATCCCCGGCCGGTACTTGATCTGGACGAGGAGCGACACCTGGCCGCCGGTCACACCCAGGGAGTGGATCTCGCGCCGGAGCTCCCGGTTGAGCTTCAGGAGCACCGGGCGCAGTCGGTTCGCGACGGCGGTGGTGTCGAGGGTCAGGATGGACATTTCGTTAACCAGGTTAACGAATCGGCATCACCCCGCGCGGGCTCGAGCCTCAGAAGGGGTAGGCCAGGGCACAATGCACCGATGACCAGGAACCCCCTCGACGACGTTGCCCGCGGTCTCCGCGTGCTCGGCGAGCGCCTGTCCCAGACAACCGGCGCCGGCGATCCGGCCGAGTGGATCTCCGACCAGTTGCGGCGGCCGGAGCCGGCCCGCACCCTCCCCGAGCTCCAGGCCGAGCTCGACGCGCTCACCGGGCTGGAGACCGTCAAGCAACAGGTGCGCGCGCTCGTCGCCTTCCTCCAGGTGCAGGCAGAGCGCCAGCGGCACGGGCTGCCGGAGGTGGCGACCTCTCAGCACCTGGTCTTCCTCGGCAATCCCGGTACCGGCAAGACGACGGTGGCCAGGCTCCTCGCCGAGATGTACAGGGCGATGGGTCTCCTCAAGCGCGGCCACCTCGTCGAGACCGACCGCGCGGACCTGGTCGGCCAGTACGTCGGCCTCACCGCGATCAAGACCGACCGGGTCATCCGCCGCGCGCTCGACGGCGTGCTCTTCATCGACGAGGCCTACTCCCTCGCGCCGGCCGACGAGCGGCTGGACTTCGGGCCGGAGGCGGTCGAGACCCTGCTCAAGCGGATGGAGGACTACCGCCACCGGCTCGTCGTGATCGTCGCGGGCTATCCGCGCCTGATGCACCACTTCCTCCAGTCGAACCCGGGCCTCCGCTCGCGGTTCTCACGCGAGATCACCTTCCCGGACTACTCGACCGGCGAGCTCGTGGAGATCACGGAGAAGCTCGCCGGGGAATACGAGTACTCGCTCGACGTCGGGGGGGCCGACGTGTTGCGTCAGATTCTCGGCGGAGCGGCTCGCGGCGAGGGCTTTGGCAACGCCCGTTTCTCGCGCACCCTGTTCGAGCAGGCGCTGAACGCCCAGGCGCTGCGGCTCGCCGGGGTGCAGGGTGCCGAGCTGGCCGAGCTCGAGCGCGAAGAGCTGATGACCCTGCACGCCGACGACTTCGTCGTCGCCGCCCGTTCGCTGGGCGAAGAGCCCTCCGCGGGCCTTCAGGCTCGCCCGGGCTTCTGGCGCCGCCGCGTCAGCTGAGCCAGGCGGCGATCAGGAACGCGATCGCGGCCACGGCGGCCGCGGCGACGAGCACGAGGTTTGCGGCGAGCAGGAAGGCCAGCCGCCGGGAGCGGTTCCTGTTCGGCCGGGCGGCCGTCGCCGGCCCGCCGTCCTCTCGCCTCCAACCCACCGCGCCGGCCAGCGCGCTCGTGATGAACTGGTTCAGGCTGACGCCGTCGCGATCAGATGCACGGGCGAGCTCCTCGTGGAGGCTCGCCGGCATGCGCAGCAGGAGACGGCCGCTATGACTCGAGGCTCGCTGACGGGACTTGGGTGCGCCGGTCTCGCGCGGCGCCTCCTCGACGGCGTCCGGAGTTGCCATGTTCCGAGTTTAGCTCCGGACCGACCACAAAATCCTGCTTTCCCTCCAGATTCGCGCGCAGCTTGCCCAGGCCGGAGGCGATCAGCCGCGATGCCTGCGTCTGGGAGATGCCGAGTCGGCCCGCAATCTCGTGCTGGCTCATGTCGGCGAAGAAGCGGCAGCGCAGCGCCTGCCGCTCGCGTCGATGGAGGCGCCGCATCCCTGTCGAGAGGGTGAGGCGGTCGTCGCTGGCACGGAAGACGTCGTCCGGACTGACCGCCGACGCTGCGTCCTCGAGCGGGACTGGCTCGCGGGCGCCCTCGGCTCGCACGGCCTCGGCGAGCTCCCGGACGTCGAGCTCGGCCGCCGCCGCCAGTTCGGCACTGGTTGGTGCGCGCTGGAGGCGCGAGCCGAGCTGGTGCCGCGCCGCTCTTAACCGCGCCCCGGCCTCCTGGTGGCGCCGCGGTACCCGGATCGGCCCTGTGCGGTCGCGCAGGTGGCGCTTGATCTCGCCGAGGATGTTCGGCACCGCGAAGGCTCCGAGCTCGACCCCCCGTTCAGGCTCGAACCGGTCGACGGCCTTGATCAGCCCGATCGAGCCGACCTGAACCAGGTCTTCGAGGCGCTCGCCGCGTCGCGCATAGGGGCGCGCAAGTGATTCGACGAGTGGGATGTACGCCTCGATCAGGCGTGCGCGCGCGGCGAGCTCGTCGTGTTCTCCGGTTGACGTACCTGGTCGTGCCGCCGCGGCGATCTGCATTGCAGTCCAATGGACTGTAGGGATTTTCTTCGACATTTTCAAATCAATGGATCGGCGAGCACGGGTTTGGGTAGATGTCTTGTGGACGTCTATTTTCGGTTTGCGCGGAGGCTCTGTGGAGAAACGCAAGGAGCTGGGGGAGAGGAGTCGGCGAGTGCGCGGTCTCCGCGGGCTCGCCGTGCTCTCCGCGCTCGGTCTCGGCGTCCTCGGCCTCGCGGTTCCCGCGCATGCGGGCGATTCGCTCCCGCAACCTCCGCCTCCATCGAGCGGCACCGCCGACCTCTCCGTCCAGGTCGTTGCGGATGTGCCTGAAGAAGGGCCCCCGGACACTCAACCGGCAGCGCCCGCCGACGCGCCTCCGGCGCCTGATGCCGCACCGGCCGACGACGCCGTCAGACCCGTGGAAACGCCTGCAAACGAGGCCCCGGCGGCCGCCCCGCCCCAGCCCGCTCCCCCGGCCGAGGCCGCCCCACCGGCCGAGCCCGCCGCGCCGGCGGCGAGCGCACCGGCCGTGCCACCGGAGCCGGTTCGGGCCGCTGCGTCCGCTCGTTCCACGAAGAAGGCGATTCCGCGGCACCGCGCACACGTTCGAGGTCGGCAGTATCAGGCGCCGTGGTCGCAGTATCAGACCAGTCCGGCGCGCGGTCACGAGATGGCCGGAGGGCAGAGTGGGAACGGCGTCGCGACCGCGGCGGCAGGCCGCTCGCCTGATATCAAAAGAGACGGTTGGAATTGCGCGGAGAATATCCCTGATACTTCGCCGTTATGTCCGCCGGATGCCTGCCAGAGCTCATCGTGGAACTGCTGCTGGATCGACACGTGCACTTCTGGCATTCCCATCGTCGAGGAACCTTCGGCGCCGGTTGTTCCCGAGCCGCCGACGCAACCGGCACCGCCGAGCTGCACCCAAAC
Organism: Gaiellaceae bacterium; assembly: GCA_036377995.1. Lineage (GTDB taxonomy): Bacteria > Actinomycetota > Thermoleophilia > Gaiellales > Gaiellaceae > 3-1-20CM-4-69-9. The sequence goes on along the minus strand of DASUXI010000162.1, from coordinate 1,186 downwards.
GGCTGAACCGGGCCCGCAGTATCAGGCCGGCGAGGGGCAGTATCAGCCGCCGGCGGGACCCGGCGAAGAGGTGTCCGGGGACGATCCTGAGATCGACCCGTGTCAGCAGGCCCCGGTTGTCGCTCCCGGTGCCGAGACGACGCCGCCCGCCACCACCGAGACGAGCGACGTGCCCGATGCGGTGCAACCCGCGTCGTCACCCGTAGTTCCTGAACCGACCGCTGTTCCGAGCCAACCCGCGGGCTCTGCGAATTCCGCGTCGGCCTCTGCCCCCGACGCGCAGCCGGAAGAGCCCACCACGCCCTCGCTTCCGAGCAAGCGGACGACTGCAGTCGCCCCTGCAGGCGCTGTCCTCGGCGAGACGGTGTCCGAGGCTCGGGCGAAACCGGCGCATGTCATCGTGCGCTCGCCCCGGCGCGTCAGGTCGAGGCCCTCCCCCGTAAAGACGCTCCCGCAGGCGGAGCGAGCAGTCGCAGCTCCGGCGAGAGCGTCCACGTCTCTGGCAAGGGGAGGGAGCTCGTGGCGCCTCTGGTTTCTCTTCGGAGCCGTCGCCCTTGTTGCGCTCGTGTTCTCGAGCTTCGTCCTCCCCGCCGGGGCCCTGCCGAGCGCGCCGATGCTCGCCCGAGTGCGGGCGCGAATCGGGAGCAAGGGCCTCGGTGCGAACGCGGCGGTCGGGCCCAAGCGCGCTTCCCGCGGAATCCGCTACCGCGACTGAATGGGCCTAGGGCCCGCGCTCTATCTGCAGTCGGTCGAGCTTCAGCGGCGTGACCCTGAGCTCGGAGCTCTCGATCGGATCACCCGATTCGTTGTAGACGAGCGTCTTCGCCTCGGGCGGCTCCGGCGGCGGAGCGTGTGCGACGACACCCTCGATCAGGCCGAGCGAGGTCGCCTTGCGGACGGCCTCGATCCTGTTGGTCGCCTCGAGCTTGTGCATGGCGTGACTGACGTACTCCTTGACCGTGTGGCGGCTCAGGAACAGGCGGGATCCGATCTCCGGGTTCGTGAGCCCCTCTGCGACGAGGCGGAGCACATTGAGCTCCTGGGCGCTCAGCTTCGGCTGTCCGGCGTCCGACCTCGTCGAGTCGATCAGCGAGGCGGCGGCCCGTGGATCGATCACGGTCTCGCCGGCGAGAACGCGCCGGATCGCGTTGGGGAGGTCGAGGTCGCCGGCGTCCTTGAGCAGGTA
>DASUXI010000161.1:0-2757 GCA_036377995.1 Gaiellaceae bacterium | reverse complement strand
GGCAGGCGCTCGAGCATGTCCACTTCGACCTGGGCATCCTCGGCGTCGAGCAGCGAGGCGGCGGCATAGAAGCCGGCAGGGCCGGAGCCGACGACGGCGACGCGGAGCGGCCCGCTCACATCGCGGATGCTAAAGGTGCTTTGTCAGGCGGAGCAGCCGGAGCCGCAGCCGCCGACGGTCGCGTCGGCGTCGCCCTCTTCCACCTGGAAGGAGTGGCCACAGCCGCACGAGGAGCTGGCGTTCGGGTTGTTGATCGCGAAGCCCGAAGCCTGGATGGAGTCGACGTAGTCGATCTCGGCTCCCTGAAGATAGGGCGCGCTGAACGGATCGACCACGACCTGGACGCCGTGCAGCTCGAACTCGAGGTCGCCCTCGGCCGCACCGCGGTCGAACCCGAGCCCGTACTGGAAGCCGGAGCAGCCGCCACCCTGGATGGCGACGCGCAGAACGCTGACGTCGTCCTCCTCGGCCATCAGCTGCCTGATCTTCACCGCCGCCGCCTCCGTCACGGACATGAGCGGGGCGACTCGCTCCTGAATCTCCATCGTGGGCGCATCGTAGCAACGCCCCCGGCTCTGGCAGAACCCCCGAACGGGTACGACTTTGTAACACACGACTCAGGCACGGTTGAGCGGTTTTTGCGAGCCTTCGTGCGGGCTCCCGGGACCTGTTAGGTTCCCCGTCGCTCCAAGGGAGGACGCGTGCTCGACAACTGGTTGTCGTTCCTGATCTACGGCGTGTTCGCGCTGGCCATTCCTGCGTCCATGATGTGGTTCTCGTTCGTCTTCGCGACGCGGCCGCACCGCCGGATGCGCGCACGGGAACTCCCCTTCGAGTCGGGCGTCTCGGCTGGACCGCCGCAGACGCACCGGTTCACGGTCAGCTTCTACCTCACGGCCATGCTGTTCATCGTCTTCGACATCGAGATCGTCTTTCTCTACCCGCTCGCGGTCATCCTCCACCAGCTCGCCTGGTTCGGCTTCCTCGAGTTCCTCTTCTTCATCGCCATCCTGGTCGTCGCCTATGTCTACGTCTGGCGGAAGGGCGCGCTGGAGTGGCAATAGAGAACGGCGAGCGGCTGCGAGACCACGGCCTGCAGTCGGAGCGCCTCTTGTGGCCGACGAAAGGGCCCGGCGTGTTCGAGCGAGAGGTCGCCTCCATGGAGCGGGCGGTCGGGCTCACGACGCTCCAGAAGGGGATCGCCTGGGCGCAGACGAAGTCGATGTGGCCGGACACCTTCGGTCTTGCGTGCTGCGCCATCGAGATGATGTCGATCGTCTCCTCGCGCTACGACATCGCGCGATTCGGGATGGAGGCGTTCAGGTCCTCGCCGCGGCAGGCCGACCTGCTCATTGTCTCGGGCCGCGTCGTGCACAAGATGGCAGCGCCGCTCCGGCAGGTGTACGACCAGATGCTCGAGCCGAAATGGGTGATCGCCATGGGCGCCTGCGCCAGCTCGGGCGGGATGTTCAACAACTACACGACCCTTCAGGGCGTGGACAAGATCGTTGCCGTCGACATCCATGTGCCAGGCTGCCCCCCGCGCCCCGAGGCGCTGATGGAGGGCATCATCCGCCTCCACGAGAAGGTGATGGCCGGCGTGCCGCCCGCGTACGAGATCCGGGGAGTCGCCTCCTGAGCCTGAGGGGCGTTCCCGGTCTGGTCGAAGTTCGCGAGGAGCACGGCGAGACGACGATCGTCGTCGACACGCCTCGGCTCGTCGAGGCGGCGAGGCATCTCCGCGACGACCTCGGCTTCGACTTCCTCTCCGACGTGACCGCGACCGACTACCTCGGCTGGGGACGCGGCGGGGTGTCGGGCTACCTCGGCACGGCCGGCGGCCGGGACCTGAACGCGCCTTCCACTCGAGGGCTGCAGCGCATGCCCAGGCCGAAGCCACGCCGTTTCTCCGTCAGCTACCACCTGCTCGCGGTCCGGCGGGGCGCGGAGCGGGTCCGTCTCCAGGTCTGGGTCGACGACGCCGAGGCCGTCCCGAGCGTCGTGCCCGTGTGGCCGACGGCCGACTGGCACGAACGTGAAGCGTGGGACCTGATGGGAATCCCGTTCGACGGGCACCCGAACCTCAGCCGCATTCTCCTCGACGACGACTGGGAGGGCCATCCGCTGCGCAAGGACTACCCGATCGGCGGCGAGCCGGTCCGGTTCTCGGGGGAGGAGTAGGAGCACGGTGGCTATCGCTCCCGGACGGCCGCGAATCTACGACGGCACGCGCATCCCGTCGCGCATCCCGTCGGTGCTCGAAGTCTCGGACGAGCTGAGCGCGTCGGAGGACGTCCTCCGCGTCAACTTCGGGCCGAACCATCCTTCGACGCACGGCGTGCTGCGCCTCATCGTCGACCTGAACGGCGAGGAGGTCGTCGGGCTGGCGGCGGTCGTGGGATACCTGCACACGGGCTTCGAGAAGAACATGGAGCAGAAGAGCTGGTGGAAGGCGATCACCTACGCGCCGCGGATCGACTACGTCTCCTTCCAGAACAACGAGCTCGTCTTCGTCCTCGCGGCGGAGAAGCTACTCGGCATCGAGGTCCCGCCTCGCGCGACCTGGATGCGCATGCTGCTCGCGGAGCTCAACCGGATCCACTCCCATCTCGTCTGGCTGGGGACGGCCGCCCTCGAGCTCGGAGCTATTTCGATGTTCTGGTACTGCTTCCGCGAGCGCGACCGCATCCTCGACCTGTTCGAGCTCGTCACCGGGACGCGGATGCACACGCGCTACTTCCAGGTCGGCGGACTGGC
>DASUXI010000160.1:0-4617 GCA_036377995.1 Gaiellaceae bacterium | reverse complement strand
TCGACATCGCTGCCGCGCAGCTTCTCGTTCGCGAGCGCGGCCTCGCCATCGACCTCCCGGACGCGCCACCGTTCGCAGATGCGCCTCTCGACCTGGAGGGGCGATCGCGCGTCGTTGCCGCGGGAACGCCCGAGGGGTGCCACCGGCTCGCGGCTGCTCTGTCCGCGTAGGCTGCGGCCTGCCGAGCATGGCCGAAGCGAAGACCGTCAACCTGAGCTCCGCGGATCGCGTCCTCTTCCCGGACGATGGCGTCACGAAGGGGGAGCTGTTCGACTACTACCGCGATGTCGGGCCGACGCTGATTCCCCACCTGCGCAACCGTCCCTTCACGATGAAGCGCTATCCGCACGGCATCACGGGCGAGGTGTTCTTTCAGAAGCAGGCGCCCAAGCACATTCCGAGCTGGATCCCGACGCGCCAGTTTCGCACCTGGCCGCGCGAGGGCGACTCGCGTCTCGTCGACTTCGCGCTCGTGAACACGACGGAGGCACTGCTGTTCATGGTCCAGAACAACTGCATCGACATGAACGCGTGGTATTCGCGCGTCGACAAGCCTCAACGTCCCGACTTCGTCCTCTTCGACCTCGATCCACCCGACGGCGGGTTCGAGCTGGCGATCGACGTCGCGCATCTGATTCGCGAGCTGCTCGACCAGCTCGGGCTGCCGGGCTACGTCAAGACCAGCGGGGCCGACGGCATCCATGTCGTCGCGCCCATCACGCGCCGCTCGACTTTCGAGCAGACGTACGCATTCGCGGAAGGCGCGTCACGCCTGCTGGAACAGAGGCATCCGGGCAAGGTCACGACCGAGTGGCTGAAGAAGAAGCGCTCGGGCGTGCTCGTCGACCACCGGCAGAACGGTTGGGGCAAGACGATCGCATCGGTCTACTCGGTGCGGCCCAAGCCGGGCGCACCCGTGTCGACGCCGCTCCACTGGGAGGAGCTGACCACAGGTGTGCGACCCTGCGATTTCACCATGGGCGTCGCGCTCGAGCGGATCCGGGAGCACGGCGACCTGTTCGAGCCCGTTCTCGCCCGGCCGATGCCGCTCGCCCCGGCGGCCCGAGCGCTCGACGCGCTCTAGCCACCACTAGGATTGACCCATGCTCGGTGGCCTCGAGGTGCTGGTTGCAGCCCTCGTCCCGTTCAAGGCGACCCTCCATGCGCCGACGCACACGCCGAAGGTGAACACCGCCTGGGTGATCACGATCCGCGCGACCGACCTGCAGGGCAAGCCCATTCGGGCACGGGTGACGATGCGGTTTCTGTTCGCCGGCGTGCCGGTGGGGAAGGTCGACAACGGGCGCGTCTACAGCTTCACCGGCACCTGGCGCGAGAAGAAGGGCCAGGAGATCGAGTTTCCGCCTTCGTCGCGGGGCCAACAGCTGACCTTTCAGGCGCTCGTCACGGCCCGCGGTCACACGATCAAGCTCAATTACCGGGTCACGCCGCGTTGAGCGGCGCCGAGGTCGTCGTCGACCGGGTGAGCAAGTCGTTCGAGGACGGCCGTGTACGCGCACTCGACGGCGTCTCACTCCGGCTCGAGCCCGGGGAGTTCGCGTCTCTCACGGGGCCCTCGGGAAGCGGGAAGAGCACGCTCCTGAATCTGATCGGGACGCTCGACCGTCCCGACGCGGGCTCGATCTTCGTCGACGGCGAGGTCCTCGACGGGACCGACGTTGCCGAATACCGGGCAGCCACGGTCGGGTTCGTCTTCCAGTTCCACAACCTGATTCCGACGCTGACGGCGCTGGAGAACGTCCAGGTGCCGATGCTGGGGCGCGGGCGCTCCCGGAGCGAGCGCCAGGCTCGCGCGCGCTCGCTCCTCCACGAGGCGGGGCTCGAGAGCCGCGAGCGGTCTTTCCCTGCGACGCTGTCGGGAGGAGAGCGCCAGCGCGTCGCGATCGCGCGGGCGCTCGCGAACGAGCCGCGCCTGCTGCTCGCGGACGAGCCCACGGGCTCGCTGGACTCCGAGACAGGGGCTCAGGTGCTGGCGCTGGTCGAACGAGCCCGCACCGAGCGCGGCATGACCGTCCTGCTCGTGACGAACGACGACCGTGTCGCCGCCTCCGCGGACCGGATCTTCCGCCTGTTCGACGGCAAGATCACTCTCGCCGCAGAGCCTCGATCGGTGTCAGCCTGATCGCGCGCAACGTGGGATAGGCCGCGCCGATCAACGCTACTCCGAGCGCGAACGCGAGCCCCCACGCGAACACGCCGGCCGTGAAGTCCGGCTCGACCAGGCCGGACGTGCTCGTGTGCTTGCTGAACTCTTCCGCGGCGAGGACGCCGAGGCCGAGGCCGACCCCGAGCGCGAGCAGCGAGATCGCGAGCGCCTCGCTCACGATCAGCACGGCGATTCTCCAGGCCCGCCAGCCGACGGCGCGCAGGATCCCGATCTCGCGCACGCGCTCGACGACGGACATCGCCATCGTGTTCGCGACCCCGATGCCGCCGACGATCAGCGCGAGGAGCGAGATGATCCAGCCGGTGTCGACGATGAGCCGGCTCGAGGTGTCGACCTTGATCGCCTGCCCCGGTTCGTAGACGGCGACCGTCCCCGGAAAACGGCGCTCGACGCGCTGGGCGACCGTACGCGCGCGCAGGCCGGGCGCGACCGTGACCGCGACCGTTGTGATCTCGCCGGGGCGGTGCGCGAGGCGCTCGACGGTCTTCAGCGGGAGGACGACACCGGCGTCCTCGAACGTGTCGCCGCTGTGGAACGTGCCGACGATCGGGAAGCGCTGGCCGGCAGCGACCTCGATCGCGCGGCGGGTGCGAAGGCGGAATTCGTCTCCGACGAGCGCCTCGTTCCCGCTTGGCCTCCGTCCGGAAACAAGCACGAGGCGCCGTGAGACGAATTCGCTCGGGTCGAGCCCGAAGACGAAGAAGGCCTCCTGGCCTTTGACGCTGCTCGCGAACAGCTTCAGCTTCGCCGTCTTCGCGACGCCCGCGACCCGGCCGACACTCTCGGCGATGCTCTCCGGAAGCAGCGAGCGGCTGAAGTCGGAGACGTCGGCCTGAAAGAGCCCGAAGTCCGCGCGCCCGACGTGGATCAGCTCGTCCGCGGTCTTCTTGACGCCGGTCGAGAGCGAGAGCAACGCGACGATCAGGCCGACCCCGAGCGCGACTCCGGCAGCCGTCAGCGCGGTCCGGGCCGGCCGCCGCAGGAGGTTACGCCAGACCAGTGACACCCAGGTCACGAAGCCATATTGCTACGTTAGGTGTCGGGGATGGAGCCGAACCGCGACGAGATCCTGGCTGCGCTCGAACGGGTCATCGACCCCGAGTTGCGGCGGCCGGTGACCGAGCTCGACATGGTTCGCTCCGTCGAGATCGAGGGCGGCGACGTGCGGGTGACGATCGCGCTGACCGTTGCGGGATGCCCGCTGCGCGACTCCTTCAAGGAACAGGTCACCGACGTCCTCCGCGACGTTCCGGGAGTGGTGCGCGTCGCGCTCGGGTTCGACGTCATGACGCCCGAGGAACGACAGGCCCTGACGACGAAGCTGCGCGGGGGCGTTCAGGAACGCACGAAGGGGCTCTCCCTGGACGCGTCGACCCGCGTGATCGCCGTCTGCAGCGGCAAGGGCGGCGTCGGGAAGTCGACGGTGACCGCGAATCTCGCGGTCGCGTTCAGTCGGCTCGGCAAGTCGGTCGGCGTGCTCGACGCCGACGTGTACGGCCACTCGATCCCGCACATCCTCGGCATCCAGCAGAAGCCGGTGCTCGTGGACAAGATGATCGTGCCGCCGGTGAACCACGACCTGAAGCTGATGTCGATCGGCTTCTTCCTCGAGGACAACCAGCCGGTGATGTGGCGCGGCCCGATGCTGCACCGCGCGCTGGAGCAATTCCTCTCCGACGTGCACTGGGGCTCGCTCGACGTGCTGGTGGTCGACATGCCGCCCGGCACCGGCGACGTCGCCATCTCGCTCGGCCAGCTGCTGCCGCGCGCGGAGACGCTCGTCGTCACCACCCCCCAGCCGGCCGCGCACGAGGTGGCATCGCGTGCGGGTGTGATGGCGCAGAAGACCGGCATGCGCCTCATCGGCGTGGTCGAGAACATGGCCGGTGAGGTGTTCGGCTCGGGCGGCGGCGATCGTCTCGCCGAGGAGCTCGGCGTGCCCTTGCTCGGGCGTGTCCCGCTCGACGCGGCGCTGCGAGAATGCGGCGACGCCGGAGAGCCTCTGCTCGTGCGCGACCACGACTCGCCCGCCGCGTTGGAGCTGACTCGGATCGCCGAGACGGTGCTCTCGCTCGAGCGCGGCTCGATCGTGAAGCCGCTGACGCTGGTCTCGTCCTAGTCGAGCTCGGGCGCAGGCCCGTCGTGCAGCTTCCAGAGGGGCGAGTACGCCTCGACGGGCTCGCGCGTCTCCCGCTCGACCCCGGCGCCGTGCTCGAGCGCTGTCTCGTTGACGGGATACACGATGCCCTCCTTCCGGACACCGGCCGCGAGGACGAGCGCAGGCCTCGTCCCGGCGCCCACGATCACGTGCTCGGTCCACGGCGGGCAGAAGACGAAGTCCCACTTGTGAAGGGGACGCTCCTCGCCCTCGGCGATGAGGATGCACTCGCCGTCGAGGACGAGGAACGCCTCCTCGCCGGGCTCCCCGT
>DASUXI010000159.1:0-7301 GCA_036377995.1 Gaiellaceae bacterium | reverse complement strand
CTGCGAGGCGAACGGGATCGCGATGTACGGCGGCGGGCAGTTCGAGCTCGGCGTCGGGCGGCGGCAGATCCAGGCGCTCGCCTCGGTCTTCTATCCCGACACGCCGAACGACGTGGCGCCCAGTGAGTACAACGAGGGCGGCCCTCGTCCCGGGCTCCCGCAAAGCCCGCTGCCACCACCCGAGCCCGCCGGATTCTGAGCGTCTAAGACGCCGTCGTGGGAACGGCGCCGCGCTGCACCGGAGCGAGCGCGGGCGCCCACGAGCAGAGCGGCGAGACCTCGCCGCCCCGACCGTTGAGGCTGCGCAGGCCGAGCGCGTGCTCCGCCTGCAGCATCTTGTGGATCTGCGTCGTGCCCTCGTAGATGATGGGCGCGCGCGCATTGCGGAAGTACCGCTCGATGCCGTACTCCGCCGAGTAGCCATAGGCACCGTGAACCTGGATCGCGAGATGGGCGGCCCGGAACGCCGACTCGGTCGCATGCCACTTGGCGAGTGACGTCTCCCTGGTGTTGCGAAGGCCCTGGTCCTTCATCCACGCCGCCTGCATGACGAGCAGCTTGGACGTCTCGTAGCCGAGCACCATCTCAGCGATCATGTCCTGGACGAACTGATACTTGGCGATTGGCTGCCCGAACGTCTCCCGCTCCCGCGCGTACTCGACCGACCGCTCGAGGCAGGCCCGCACGACGCCGCAGCCTCCCGCGGCAACGGTGAACCGTCCCTGGTCGAGGCCGTACATGGAGATCTCGAAGCCCTGGCCCTCCTCCCCGATCAGGTTCTCCGCCGGCACCTCGACGTTCTCGAAGAAGAGCTCACCGGTCGAGCCCGCCCAGATGCCGAGCTTGTTCTCGGTGTCCGCGGTCGTGAACCCGCGCATCCCGCGCTCGAGGACGAAAGCCGAGATGCCCTTGTGCTTCGCGGCCGGGTCGGTCTTCGCGAAGACGAGGGCGTGGTCGGCGACGTTTGCGTAGGAGATCCAGTTCTTCGAGCCGTTGAGGACGTAGACGTCGCCCTCTCGACGCGCCGTCGTCTTCATCGCAGCGACATCCGAGCCGGCCGCCGGCTCCGTCAGCCCGAAGCACGCGAGCGTCTCGCCGCGCGCCTGCGGGACGAGCCAGCGCTGCTTCTGCTCTTCCGACGCGTACTTGAGGAGCGACAGGGAGTTGAGGCCGACGTGCACCGAGATCAGCGTCCTGAAGGCGGCCTCTCCACGCTCGATCTCCTCGCAGGCGAGCGCCTCGCACACGAAGTCGAGGCCGGCGCCGCCGTACTCCTCCGGGACGACGATGCCGAGAATGCCGAGCTCCGCCATGCCCTCGATCGCGTCGAGGTCGAGCCGGTGGTTGATGTCGTTGTCGACGGCACCCGGCAGGATGCGGTCGTCCACGAACTGCCGGACCGTGTCCTGGAGCAGTCGCTGCTCGTCGCTGAGCTCGAAGTCCATGTGGGCCTAGTCTACGGTCGCGCCCATCAGGGTGAGCCGGCCCGCGTCGCGACGAATGCCGCGACGTCGCGGATCTGATCGGCGCTCAGACGCTTCGCGAACGCGGGCATGCCGCCGCCTCCGTCGGTGACCTTCGCGAGTACCTGCGTGTAGGTCGGCCGCAGGTCGTCGAGGCTCGGGCCGACCTGCCCGGTGGACTTCGCGGCCCTGAGCGTGTGGCAGCTTCCGCAACCCGCGCTCGCGAACACGGCCTTCCCCGCTACCGGGTTCGCGCCCGAGGGGATCTCCTTCGTGTAGAGCCACAGCGCGCTCGTGTACCAGACGCCGATCAGCGTGGCGAACAGGAGGCCGCCGGCCACCGGGAGCACGGGCACCGGGAATCTCCGCAGCCTGACGATCGTGACCTTGGCGGCATAGCCGCCGTAGACCGCGCACCCCAGGAGCGAGTGCGTGAGCACGCGGTTGTCCGGATGCTGGAAGCCGAGCTTGAAGATGCAGTGGTAGGCGACCGGCAGCGTGAAGGCGAAGGCGAGACGCCCCGACCAGCGATGTGCGGGATTGATCCAGGCCGGCTTGCGCCACGGCACCTTGCCGTAGATCCACGCAGCGGAGAAGACCTGGAAGCACGCGAGCGCCGCGGCCACGCTGGCGAAGCCCGCCTTCAGGTGGATCGGATCCTCGAAGAAGAGGCGGAAGTAGCCCTTCGACCTCTGGTCGTGCGCGGCCAGGAACCCTGCGGTGAGGGCGAAAAAGGCGAAGGCGAGGAGGGGCAGGGCGACCCAGCGGTACGAGCGGCGGACGAGCGGGGGAGGAGCGCCGGTCGGCGCGAGGGTCTCGCTCACCCGCCAATCCAACCGCAAAGCTGCGGCGAAGACAATTTGACTGACCAGTCAATCAAGGTACGCTACGAGGTATGGCAGCCGTCGAAGAGCGAGTCGCGGGAGGGGTTTCCTTCGGCCTCACCGACGAGCAGCGGGCGCTCCGGGAGCTCGCGCACGACTTCGCGGAGCGGGAGATCCGCCCGAAGGAGCGCGAGTACGACGAGCGCTCGACCCATCCCGCCGATCTGATCGCGAAGGCCCACGAGCTCGGGCTGATGAACGTGCACGTCCCCGAGGCCTACGGCGGCCTCGAGCTCGGCGCGTTCGAGGGCATGCTCATCGGCGAGGAGCTCTGCTGGGGCTGCTCGGGGATCGGAACGGCGATCGTCGCCAACGGCCTCGGCCACGGCCCGGTCGTCATCGCAGGCACCGACGAGCAGAAGCGCGAGTGGCTCGCTCCGCTCGTCGACGAAGCGCTGCTGACGTCGTTCGCGCTCACCGAGCCGAACGCAGGCTCAGACGTGTCCGGGATTCAGACGACCGCCATCCCAGACGGGAGCGACTACATCCTCAACGGCTCGAAGATGTTCATCACGAACGCGGGCCACGCGGCGTGGTTCACCGTCTTCGCGTCGACCGACAAGGACAAGGGCCATCGCGGTCTCACCGCGTTCATCGTCTCCGCCGACGCGCCCGGGGTCACGATCGACGAGCACCTCGACAAGATGGGTCAGCGCTCGACGGACACGTCCGCACTCTCGTTCCAGGACGTGCGTGTCCCTGCAGCGAACCGGCTCGGCGAGGAGGGCGAAGGGTTCAAGATCGCCATGAAGACGCTCGACTTCACGCGCCCGGGGACCGCGATCGGAGCGGTGGGTGTGGCGCGGGCGGCGTTCGAATACGCCGCCGAATACTCCAAGGAGCGCGTCCAGTTCGGCATGCCGATCGCGATGAACCAGGGGATCAACTTCCTCATCGCCGACATGGCGACGAAGATCGAGGCCGCTCGCCTTCTCTGCTGGCAGGCGGCATGGATGATCGACCAGGGCTCGCGGGCGACGCTCCAGTCGTCCTACGCCAAGCGTTTCTCGGCCGACATCTGCATGGAGGTGACGACCGATGCGGTGCAGGTCCTCGGCGGCTACGGGTACATGAAGGAGTACCCGGTCGAGAAGCTGATGCGCGACGCCAAGCTCTTCCAGATCTACGAGGGCACCTCCCAGATCCAGCGCCTCGTCATCGCCAGAGAACTGTTGATGCCGCGCGGATAGCGTGGCGCTCGAGATCGACCTCTCCGGGCGCGTCGCGCTCGTCACCGGCGGCTCACGTGGGCTCGGCCGGGCGGACGCGCTGACGCTTGCGCGCGCCGGCGCCGACGTCGTGATCGCCGACATCCAGGTCGAGTCCGATTCGGGTGCTGAGGCGGAGCGTTACGGGCCGCTGGCCCAGGCCGCGCGCGCGCAGGGGCTCGTGTTCTCGGAGGCGACCGCGAAGGAGATCGCCGCTCTCGGTCGCCGCTCCGGAGCGGTCAAGTGCGACGTCACGGATCGCGCCCAGGTGGACGAGACGGTCGCGCATGTCGTCGAAGAGCTGGGGTCGGTCGACATCCTCGTCAACAACGCCGGGACGCTGGACCACATCGGGCAGCTGCCGGACCAGCAGAGTGAGCTCTGGGAGCGGGACCTGCGCGTCAACCTGACCGGAGCTTTCAACTGCGCGCAGGCGGTCTGGCCGCACATGAAGGAGCGCGGCTGGGGGCGGATCGTGAACATGGCCTCGGTCGCGGGCACGCTGGGCGGGTTCGGGCAGGCCAGCTACTCGACGACCAAGGCCGGCCTCCTCGGCCTGACACGGACCCTCGCTCTCGAGGGGGCGCGCCACGGGATCACCTGCAACGCGATCGTCCCCGGGATCATCGGCACGGAGGCGTTCAACTTCGGCAACCCCGAGTTGAACGAGCGGATGGTTCGCCGGACGGCGATGCGGCGCCCCGGCGAGCCGCAGGACATCGCCAACGCGATCGCATTTCTTTGCTCCGACCTCGCCGCGTACATCACCGGGGTCGGCTTGAACGTCAGCGGCGGCATCGAGCTCTTCACCTTCTGAGCCGGGATCGCCGCCCCGGCGCGGGCGGGACGAGCCGACTTGGGGCGAGGTTAGACTTCTTCGCCTTGCCTGCTCGGCGCAGATCCTGGCTGGACCGCTCGCGGCGCCGACCGCGGACGCCTGCGGAGCGACGCGTCCTGTTCCGGAGGATCGCCATCGGCGTGCTGCTCGCGTCGCTGGCCGCGATTGCCCTCGGCCTTGCCTTCGCCGGCTCTCCGAACCGTCTCGCAGACAGCGTCCAGATAGCGGGGGTGGACGTGGGCGGGAAGACCTCGAGGGAGGCGCGAGCCATCCTCGAGCGGAAGGCGGCCGCGCTCGCGTCCGTTCCAGTGACCTTCCGCGTCGGCGCGCGGACCTGGCAGCTCGAGCCGCGCCTCCTCGGCGTGCGCGTGGACTGGGGAGCTGCAGTCGCCGCCGTCCGCCGCAGGGGCGAGGGGTTCGGCCCTCTTCGCGGCTTTCGGCGCCTCGACCTGCGCTTCTTCGGCGCGGACGTGGCTCCGGCCACCGAGGTGTATGCGCAAGCGCTCCAGCGCACGATCGACGAGATCGGTTCGGCGGTCGACCGCCCTCACCGGGACGCGGCGATCACGCTGCACGGGTTGACGCCCCGGGTCATCGCAGCGCGGACCGGGCGCGTCCTCGACCGTGAGGCGGCGGCCGCGACGATCGTCCGTGCCCTTGCCGGTCTGCAGAGAAACCCGGTCGACCTCCCCGTCCACGTCGACAAGCCGAGAGTCACCGCCAATGACCTCGTTGTCGCGAACGCGCAGGTTCGGACTGCCCTGTCGGCGCGTCTGCAGCTCACCCTCCAGCAGACACGCTGGAATCTTCGACCGGCGCGCATCGCCCAGCTTCTCCGGCTCCCTGCCGACGGCCGCCGCTCCCTCGGGATTGGCGGCGACGGAGCGACACGCTGGTTCACCGCCCTCTCGAAGCGGGTCGAAAGGAAGCCGAGCGACGCCGACTGGGCGATCACGTCGAATCGGATTCGGGTCATCCCGGCGCAGGCCGGCTATGCGCTCGACGTTCCGCGGAGCGCGACGGCCTTGCTCCAGGCGGCGCTCGTGACGGAACCGCAGCTTCGGTCGGCGAAGCTCGTCGTCGAGACCGTCGACGCGGCTCGCTCGACCGCCGAGGCGACGGCGATGAAGATCTCGGGGCTCGTCGCGAGCTACCAGACCTTCTACGGCGGCGAGCCGAATCGGATCCACAACGTCCAGCTCGTGGCCCACCTCGTCGACCGGCATCTGATCGCGCCGGGGCAGACGTTCTCCTTCAACGGGACGACAGGTGACCGGAGCGCGAGCAAGGGGTTCCTGGAGGCGCCGGTGATCATCAACGGCGAGGTCACGACCGGGCTCGGAGGCGGCGTCTGCCAGGTCTCGACCACCGTCTTCAACGCCGCCTACGAGGCGGGGCTCCCGATCGTCGAGCGCACGAATCACGCGCTCTACATCAGCCATTATCCGCAGGGGCGCGATGCGACGGTGAACTACCCGGACGTCGACCTCAAGTTCCGAAACGACACGGGCGGCTGGCTCCTGCTGCGGACCTGGGTCGGCTCGTCCTCGCTCACCGTGGCGCTCTACGGAACGCCAACGCACCGGCGCGTCGAGACGGAGACCCGGCCCCTGGTGGTCACGGGCCCGGCGGGCACGAAGGGCGTGCCCGATCCGACGATGTTCAAGGGGCAGAAGGTCGTTGAGCAGACCGGCGAGCCCTCGCGCTCGACGAGCGTGCGCCGCAAGGTCTACGACGCGTCCGGGAAGCTCCTCTACGACACCACCTTCTATTCGTCGTACCGCGCAGAGCCGACGCTCGTCCGGGTGGGAACCAAGCCGAAGCCGGGATCGACCACGACGACCGACACGACGACCACGACCACTACGACGACCACGACGACGCCGAAGCCCCCGAAGCCGGGGACTACGCCTCGGCCCTAGTCCCCTCGGCCTCCCGAATCGCGTCGGCGAGCGCCCGTGGGATTCGCGTCGGGCGAAGTGTGTCCGAGTCGACGCACGCGTGTGACGTCCAGCCCTCGGCGATGAGGTCGCCGGCTCGCTCGATCCGGTAGTCGAAGCGGAAGCGGGCGCCGCGGAGCTCGCCGATCCGTGCGTGAACGGTCAGCCGGTCGTCGAAGCGCGCCGGCTGGCGGTAGCGAACGTGCGACTCCAGCACGAAGGACTCGATCCCCTGGGCCCGGAGCGCCGGATAGCCGCCGGTGAACGTCTCGAGGTAGGCGACCCGGGCGATCTCGAACCAGATCAGGTAGTTCGAGTTGTGCACCACTCCCTGAGCGTCGGTCTCGGCAAAGCGCACCCGAAGCTCGGTGCTGAAGTGGTAGCCGCCCACGGGCGGCACTCTACGGCGACGGCAGGCGCTCGGCCCGTCAGGCGGCAGCGCGTCGAAGCGTCTTCTCGTCCAGCAGCCGGCGGCAGTTGGAGCAGACCTTGCGCTCGACGTGGTACGGAACGCCGGCGCGCTGCCGGATCGCGTGAATCGTTATCGCGTTGTGCTTGTGCGGGCGTTTCAGGGTCATCGCGTCCGTTCCTACGGTAATGAGACGTCCGGTCGTTCCCGATTGTTGTCGGCAAGTCGTCACCGGATCTTCACCCTCTATTGGCGTACGCGGATCACGGAAGCCGAAGACGTGCCCAGACGCCGGCGTGATCGGATGGCCAGAGCCCGCCGACCCGGTCTCTTTCCTCCTCGCCGACGATGCCCGCCGCCACCCCGCGGAAGCCGTTCCGCGTGAGGACGTAGTCGATACGGCTGTAGAACGGCCCGCCGACCGGTCGCAGGTCTTCTCCGTGGCAGCAGGTCAACCCGATGTCGTTCGGCCGTGCCTCCGTCCACGCGTCGTGGAATCCCGCGGCGAGCAGGTTCGCGTAGGTCGGAGTCCCGCTTCCGTCGGCGCGGGAGTTCAGGT
>DASUXI010000158.1:0-5165 GCA_036377995.1 Gaiellaceae bacterium | reverse complement strand
TGCGTGCCCCCCTCCCACTTGAAGACCGAGAACGCGCCCTCTCCCTTGATCGCGAACGTCGCCTCCTTGTATCCGCCCGCCTCGTTCGGGCTCGAGCCGAGCTCCTCGACGTCGAAGCCGCGCCGCTCGGCGTAGCGCGTGAGTGCGCGGTACAGGTCCCCGGCCCAGAGGGCGGCCTCCACGCCGCCGACTCCTTGCCGGATCTCGACGATCACGTCCTTGCTGTCGGCGGGATCGGTCGGGGCGAGGGCGATCCGAAGCTCCTCCTCCAGCGCGCGCGCCCGCTCCTCGAGCTCGGGGATGAGCTCGCGCAGGTCACCGTCGCCCCGCGCCGCCTCGAGGTCGGCCGTGACCTGCCGCCACTCCACGGCGACGCGGTTCGGGCCCTCGAGCTCCTTCAGCTTCCGCCCTGCCTCCGCGGCCTGCCGGTGGTCGTTATAGACGGCAGGGTCCGACATGCGCTCCTGCGCCTCGTGATAGGAGCGCTCGAGCTCCTCGACGAGCTGTTCGACACCGCCGGCCATCGCCGGTGCCAATCTAGTGGTCTTGCCGGTCTCGGTGGTGGATGCCTGGGGCGCGAGCATCAAGCGCGGCAAGGACGCAGGGAGCGTGCGGGCTCGTCAGCCCGAGCGCGACCGAGGACGCCGCAGCGCGCCGTGTGATCGCGGGTCAGGCGCCACCGAGCGGGGCCGGTAAGGCCACTCAGCTCTGCAGGCGTGCGCTCAGGGTGATTTCGGGGACGCCCGTGAGCGCCTTCGAGACGGGGCAGTTGTCCTTCGCCTGCTGAGCGGCCTCGGCGAAGGCAGCATCGTCCATGCCGGGCACGCGACCGTCGACCTCGAGGGCGATCTTGGTGATGCCTTCTCCCGGCTGGAACGTGACCGTCGCGGAGGTGTCGAGCTGCTCCGGTGCGTGGCCGCCCTGGGCGAGGCCGTGCGAGAGCGCCATCGAGAAGCAGGTCGCATGAGCGGCGGCGATCAGCTCCTCGGGGCTCGTGAGGCCGTTCGGCTCCTCGGCGCGCGACGGCCAGCTGACGTCGAGCCCGCCGACAGCGCCGCTCGTCACAGAGTCGACCGTGCCGCTGCCGCTCATCAGATCTCCGTGCCAGGTCACTTCCGCCTTGCGCTCAGTCGCCATCGGTTCCTCCCTCGAGTGTCGCATTCACCGTCACGGCAGCAGTGGCCTCGATCAGGGCCGAAAGCGGGCAGCCCTTGCTCGCCGCCTCCGCCGTTGCCTGGAGATCCCCTGCGCTCACTCCTGTTACACGCGCGCGAGCGTCGATCCGCGAGGAGACGATCCGGTGCGAGCCGTCCTCGACCTGGTCGAGCGTCACGAGCGCGGTCACCTCGACCTTCTCGGCGGCGCTGCCGTTCCCAGCCAGCTCGCCCGCGAGCGACATCGCGAAGCAGGCCGCGTGCGCGGCGGCGAGCAGCTCCTCGGGGCTCGTCTTGCCCTCGGGGTTGCCGATGCGTGTGGCGAGTGAGTAGGGCAGGGCGCGGAAGGCGCCGCTGGACGCGGTGATCGCGCCGCCGCCGCGGGCAACGTTGCCCTCCCAGATCGCCGCCGACGTGCGTTCGACTCTCGGCACCGAGCTAGGCCATGACCTCGACCTTGCGCGCGGCCGGGTCGGTGCCCTCGAGCGAGAGCACCTCCTTGAGCGCGCGGATCGAGACCTCGAGCTGGTCGAGCGAAGGCTCCCGGGTCGTGAGCCTCTGGAGCCAGAGACCCGGGGCCAGGATCGTCATCAGGACGCGGTTCCGCTGGTGCTTGCCGGCGAACCTGATCAGCTCGTAGGCGATCCCGGCGATCACGGGCAGGAGGAGGATGCGGGTCGCGATCAGCCAGTACCAGGCCGGGCGGCCGAAGAATGCGAAGACGAAGATCGCGATCACCATCACCCAGAGGAGAAACGCCGTGCCGCAGCGGGGGTGGATCAGACTGTGGCGCTGCACGACCTCGGGCTCGAGCTCCTCTCCGGCCTCGTACGCGTTGATCGCCTTGTGCTCGGCAGCGTGATACTCGAAGACGCGCCGGAGATCCGGGAACAGGGAGATCAGCCACAGGTAGAGGACGAAGATGGTGACGCGGATGGCGCCCTCGACGATCACGAACCAGCCGGTGCGCTTGATCCCGATCCAGTCTGTCAGCAGGGCCGGAGAGACCTTGAAGAGGAGGACCGCGAAGCCGATCGCGACTGCGAAGGCAAAGAAGAGCTGCGCGCGCGTCAGTTCCGTCTGAACCTCTTCGCCGTCCTTCCCCTCGGCCTGCGCCTGGTAGTTGGCCGAGATCGCCAGCGCCCGGAAGCCGATCGCCAGGGACTCTCCGAGTGCGACCACGCCGCGCACGACCGGCAGCCGGAAGCTCCAGTGGCGGGCCATCGGTGAGGAGATCGGCTGGTGGACCTGGGCGATGTCCCCGTCGGGCTTGCGGACGGCGACCGCCCAGTTCGACGGGCCGCGCATCATCACGCCCTCGAGGACCGCCTGTCCCCCGACCGTAGTCATTTAGGTTCTCTCAGCCGCGGCGGGCGCCGCCGGCCTTCTCGAGCCGGCGCTGGAAGCGCTCGACGCGTCCGCCCGTGTCGACCAGCTTCTGCTTACCCGTGTAGAACGGATGGCAGTTCGAGCAGATCTCGACGTGAAGCTCGGGCTTCGTGGAACGCGTCTGGAACGTGTTCCCGCAGGAGCACGTCACGGTCGCAAGGACGTAGTCGGGGTGAATGTCAGGCTTCATCCGGAGCCAGGATAGCAGCGGCGGTACGGGCTGCGACGTTGCCTCCCGAGACGACAGCTGCCACCGTCTGGCCGGGGTCTATCTCAACGGCGCCTGACATCAGAGCGGCCGCCGTCGCCGCCCCGGCGACTTCGCAGGCGAGCTTCATCCGGCCGTACATGAAGCGGAAAGCCTCCTCCAGGGCCTGCTCCGAGACCAGTATCGACTCGACCCCGAGATCGAGGCAGACCCTGACGCAGTTGGCCCCCGCATAGGGGCCGTTGAGACCGTCCGCGATCGACTTCGCCTCGACCGTGACCGGCTCCCCGGCCTTCAGGCTCGCGTTCAGCGCCGGCGAGCGTTCAGGCTCGACCGCGACCACCCGCGTGTCCGGGCTCAGTCCCTTGACGGCGGTTGCGATGCCAGAGACGAGCCCGCCGCCGCCGACCTGGACGAGCACCACGTCGGGCGGCGCGGGCGAGTCCTCGAAGATCTCGAGTCCGACGGTGCCCTGGCCGGCCATCACGAGCGGGTCGTCGTAGGGATGGACGAGCGTCCGGCCGGTCGACTCCACGAGCTCGTCGAGCCGCTCGAACGCGCTGGGGATGTCGGGCGCCTCCGTGTCGATCGTCGCGCCGTATCCGCGCGCGGCGTCGATCTTCATCTGGCTGGCGG
The DNA here is from genome assembly GCA_036377995.1 of Gaiellaceae bacterium. Lineage (GTDB taxonomy): Bacteria > Actinomycetota > Thermoleophilia > Gaiellales > Gaiellaceae > 3-1-20CM-4-69-9. The sequence continues at coordinate 1,778 of DASUXI010000158.1, read as the reverse complement.
TCTTCCACATCACAACCAGCGCGTCGATTCCCTCGACGGCGGACCCATACGCGAGTGCCTGCGCGTGGTTGCCGGCCGAGATCGAGATCACCCCGCGTCGCTTTTCGTCCTCGCTCAGAGTCGCGAGCTTGTTGAGGACGCCCCGCGGCTTGAACGATCCCGTGCGCTGGAACAGCTCGGCCTTGAAGCGGACGTCGGCACCGATCTGGTCCGAGAGTGTCGCGGAGCTCAGGAGCGGCGTCCGGTGCAGGCGGCCGGCGATGCGCTCGCGTGCGCGGCGCACGTCGTCCAGCGAGAGAAGCGCGTCCGTCGTCGCCACGAGGGGATCGTACGTGTAGTGGGGGAGTCCTAGTACTTGCCCTTGCCGCAGCCGGCGAGCACGATCGGTACGAGTGGAAGCGCGAAGAAGATCAGTCGGTGTCTCATGGAGAGATGTACGCGGCGCACCGCGACGCGGTTTTCGAGGTCGGGTGTCAGCGATCGCCGTTGCCCACGGCCGCCGCGCGCTCGAGGTTCTTCAGCGCTGACCGCGTGTGTTCGAACATGAATGCCAGCGACTCGGCGACGTCCGTTTCGTCGATGTGGTCGAGTGCAGCTCGGGCGGGGTTCAGCCTCGACGCAGCGTTCCATGGTCCGACCGCCTCGTCGCGGACACGCCCCACCTGGCCAAGCATCGCGGCGTAGGCCAGCCGCGCCAGATCCGCCGCGTCGCCGGAGAAGACGACGGGCGGACAGAGCCGGTTCTTCTCCTGGTCGGGGACTCCGGTCGACTCGACGAATCCGATGGTGGCGGCGCCCCAGGGCAGGAAACCCACCGCCACGTACTGGATCGTGATGCGACCCGGCTCGAACACCGGCCGCGGAACGGTGTGGCGAACACCCGCGGCCGTGCAGTCGACGTAGACCTCCTGCCGACCGCCCGGAATGTCGCCCGCTTCGGTCGTGATGCTCGTCCGGCCGATGCACCGAACCCGCCTCGCCCGCACGACGTGCTCGATCGTGCGGAGAGCGTCGATCTCGCCCGGGCTGACGGTGGCGCCGCGAAACACCAGCGGCTCGACCGAGGGGTCGATCCGCACGAACAACGCAGCGTCCTCGAGCCGTCGCGCGAAGTCACGGCCGTCCTCCGCCGTCCCCGCCGCCTCGACCCAGCGTGCCTGGAGTCGCATGTACGACCCGACCAGATCGAGCGGCTGAGTGAAATTGCGGTCGAACTGCCACGGATCGCGCCCCCGTATCCAGCGGATGCAATCGGGATCGACTCCCGCCTCGAGCAGCCACACGCAGGTATCGATCGCCGTCTTCCCGGCCCCGATCACCGTGAAGCGATCCGCAGGCTCGTCGAGATCGACAAGGTCGTTGGGCGGGAAGAGCCTGACGCCCGGCTCGACCGTGAATCCGGGAACGTGACGCGACGGGATCTCCGACTGGACGTAGCTCGCGTCCACGAGTCTGCGCCGCGCCTTTATGACGGTCTCTGAACCGTCGAGCAGCGAGACGACGAGGTGGCCGTCCCCGTCTCCGCCGCGGTACTCGCTCATGCCGAAGAACCGCACCCTGCCCGTCGGCAGTAAGTGCTCGTCGAGCACGCGCGAGTAGTAGTCACAGATCTCATCCGCACTCGCACGCTCGTAGAACCCAGCGTTCGGCCCGTGCTCGTCGATGCGGTCGTTCCCGAGCGGCCGCGATTCGACGCCGTAGTACGCGGAGGGCTGGTGAAGGCGCACGAAGGGATACGCATCCAGCCAGTGGCCGCCCGGCCGGTGACGCCGGTCGAC
>DASUXI010000157.1:0-2529 GCA_036377995.1 Gaiellaceae bacterium | reverse complement strand
GAGCTTGCCCGCTCGGTGATGCCCGTCGGCGCGTATACGGAGTTCTTCTGGACGGTGAACGCGCGGGCGCTCATGAACTTCGTCTCGCTGCGCGCCGCCGAGACCGCGCAGCGAGAGATCCGCCGCTACGCCGACGCGGTCGAGCAGTTCTTCGCGGCGAAGATGCCTGTCACGCACGCGGCCTTCGTCGCCGCGAACCGCGTCGCGCCCTAGGCGGGCTGGAGCACGACCCGGTCGTGCTGGAAGTGCCCGGGCGTCTCCCGGGTCACGACCCAGCCGTTCTTGTCGAAGTGGGCCAGGTCGTACGCCGCGTTCATGCGGACGACGGTCTCACCCCGGACGTTGAACGTCCCGCAGGGCACGACCGCTTTGCCGTTCTTCGTGAGGTCGAGGGTGTAGTAGCCGCCGCCGGACAGCCTCGGCAGTCCTTTCACCCGCAGCACCATCTCGTAGTTGCCCTGCGAGTCGCGCTTCGCGAGCTCGAGCGTCCCGGAGGCGCTGCTCGCGAGCGCCGTGCCGCCCAGCCGGATCGTCTGCCACGCGTTGATCGAGCTCTTGTTGGAGCTCGTCGCCTGGCCGAGCAGGAGACCGACGACGAGGGCGCTGGCGAGGGCGGCCGCCAGGACAATCGGCCGGCGGAAGCCGGTCCTCTTCGGCCGACCCCAGAGCGGAGTGAGCGCGTCCTCCGGCCACGGCACCTCATCGAGCTCCGGCGAGAGCTCGGGTGGAGGCCCGGCCTGGACGAGCAGCTGGTGCGCGCGATAAAGGCGAGCGCGCTCCTCCGGCGCAACGTCGCGGTCGACGAGCTCGTCGAAATCCGGTGGCAGTGTCATTCGAATTCTCCTTCGAGCAGATCGGCTAGACGGGCGAGGCCGCTGCGCGTGCGCGTCTTCACGGTTCCGAGCGGGATGCCGAGGAAGTCGGCCACCTCGCTCTGCGACAACCCACCGTAATAGGCGAGCTCGATCACGTCGCGCTCGTTCTCGGGCAGTTCCTCGAGCGTCCGGTGCACCCGCCACGAGACGTACGAGGCCTCGGCGCGCTCGTGCGGGCCCAGCTCTCCCGTCGGCGAGTCGGGCACCTCGGCCGGGAGGTCGGTGCGGTGCCGTGAGCGGTCGACGATCGCGTTGCGGGCCACGGCGTACAGCCACGGGGCTCCCGGTCCGCGGTCCGGCTTGTAGGTGCGAGCGGAGCGCCAGACTGCTGCGAACGTCTCCTGGACGGCGTCCTCCGCGCGCATGCGGTCTCCCAGGCGGCGGAGCGCCAGGCCGAAGACGGGCCGCGCGTACCGGTGATAGAGGACCTCGAAGGCGTTCGCGTCACGCCGCGCAACCCGACGGATCAGATCACCGTCGCTGGCGGCCCGGGCACGCTCGAGCGCGTCCTGCCCGGACGGCTCACGACGGGCGCCGTAGGGAAGGGCGCCGGGCAACGCAACGGAGAGGCCCATGTCTTCAGGGTTCTTACGGGATTCCACGTCTGGTGGATTGCAGCACAAAACGCTTATGAACCTTTTTCGGACGCCCGCCCAGAGCAAGCCCGAGACCGCATTGCTCCAATGCCGTCCCTGCCGTACAGGCCGCTAAATGCGCTGCCCGTGTGGTCCCGGTGTGGTTTCGCCCCGGCGTTGTCTGAAGGACCTCAGCCGTGCCGGCGCCGAACTGTGCCCCACGGCCCCCGCGGCAGCGGTGTCCTTGCCGGTCGAAGCAGACTTTGTGCGATCGGCTCGCAAGGGGCTGACAACCGACGCCAGTACGTGTTATTCAGTTCGGGTCAAGGGGGAGCCAGGCAGAGCAGCCCACCGCGTGCCCTCTCCCCCATAGCGGTGGACTTTGGGCACCCGTACACCTGGAGCCCCTACCTGCCTGGCTCCCACTTGAGCCTACTCCGTGCGGTGCGAATCTCGAACAGCATTCCCGGGAGGTTCCCGAAATGGTTCCTGCCCGACGGCGCCCTCGATTCCGGCGGACGGGCGAAGGCGACTCCAGCCGTGGCGTCAGGTCTCGCCCGCCGTCAGGGATCCAATGACTGGCGAGATGACCTCGCCGCGCGAGCGCCGGGGCCTAGTAGTGCTCGGCGTCTATGCCGATTTGCCGGATGACCTTGCCGTTGTGGACGCGGTAGAAACCGACGATCGGGATCCCATCCGGATGGCTGGGGCTCGTCAACTCGGTCATGGACGAGACGTAGAGGTCGCCATCCTTGGCCTTGTAGGTAGAGATGGGGCCGATCTGCTTGAGCGTGTCGCCGACGGCGATCGAATCCTTGATGACGCCGGTGAGCTCCTTGGCATTTGCTGCGACGATGTGCTCCGCGTTGTCCCAGATCAGAACAACCTTGACGGCTGGGTCGTAGGTCGCCGCGATCGACGTTGGGTCTCCGGTCGCATAGGCGTTCATCACACCGTCGGACACCTTCTGTCCTGGCGAGGACTCGCTCGCGAAGCCGCCGGCTATCGCGTAGCCGCCGATTCCTGCCAGAAGAATCGCTGCGAACGCGATCAGGGCGACGAGCCAGGGAGTGAGGTGC
>DASUXI010000156.1:0-3795 GCA_036377995.1 Gaiellaceae bacterium | reverse complement strand
TCTCGGGACCGCGCTGCTCCTGATCCTCTTCGGCGCGGTCTACATCAACCGGGCCGTGGCGAGGCCGGTGCGGCTCACGGCCGACGCGGCCTCGCGGATCGCGGGCGGCGACCTCTCGGGACGGCTCCGCACCGACGGGCCAGGCGAGGTCGGCCAGCTCGAGCGCGCCTTCAACACGATGGCGGCGTCGCTCGAGAGCACGCTCGCCGATCTCGAGGAGCGCAACAAGACGCTCGCCGAGAGCGAGCGTGTGAAAAGCGAGCTCGTGAGCAGCGTCTCCCATGAGCTCCGTACCCCGCTTGCCAGCATCCTCGGCTTCTCCGCGCTGATGCTGGAGCGAGACCTCGACGCCGCCGACACGACCCGCTACCTCGAGGTGATCCGCGGGGAAGCACGGCGGCTGGCGTCTCTCCTGAACGACCTGCTCGACCTCGAGCGCGTCGAGCAGCAAAACCTCGAGCTGCGTGTCCAGGAGATCGACCTCAACAATCTGCTGACGCTGCAGACGACGCTCTACTCGGCCCAGAGCGAGGCGCACGAGATCCACTTCCAGCCGACCGACGAGACGCTCTTCGTCAAGGGCGACCCCGATCGGCTCGCGCAGGTGGTCGGGAACCTCCTCTCGAACGCGATCAAGTACTCACCCGAGGGCGGCGACGTCCGGGTGCGGGCGGCTCTTCTCGGGGAGGAGGCCTGGGTCTGGGTCCGCGATCACGGCCTCGGGATCCCGGAGGATCACCAGGCCCAGATCTTCACGAAGTTCTTCCGCGGCGACATGGGAAGCGAGCGGGGGATCGCCGGCACGGGGCTGGGCCTCGTGCTGGCGCGCCAGATCGTCGAGGCCCACGGTGGCGAGGTCGGTTTCGAGAGCGAGGAGAACGCCGGGTCGACCTTCTGGTTCTGGCTTCCGGCGCCGAGCCCCGTGACGCGCGACCCGGACCTAGCCGTTGGCACGCTTGCTGCAGCCGGCGACGACGCGGAGCCCGGTCACCGGGTGTAGCTCGGCGCCGTTCCGCGCCGCGCCGCGCCGGCCGATCCTCTGGCTCCAGAAGCCAACTCCCGAGACGTAGGCGATCGCGCCGAGGGGCTGCCAGGAGCCGTCCGCCTGGGCGCAGCCGAGAGAGAGGGCCCTCCACGCACTCAGGATCGCGCCCTTGGCTCGAGTCTTGGACGAGAGGCAGCTGGGAATCGGAATGACGGCGTTCATGAAGGAGTTCGCGTCGTAGAGGACGAGCCTGATGCCGCCGGCATCGAGCCTGAACGCGGTTATCTGGGCCACGACCTCCCAGTCCTGGTGCTGGAAGGGCGTCCGCCGCCTGCGTGGCACCGGGCGCGGATACGGCCGTTGGCCGATCGCCTCGATCGTCGTTGCCGCGGGGATCAGGGCGACCGAGTTCCGCTGCGGATCGCTGAACGTCTTCAAGCGCCAGAGCTGGCCGCCGCACTTGCTCGCCGTCGGGCTCAGCGAGATGCGGCCGGACGCTGTCGCAGCGACTGCCGTAGTCGCAAGGATGAGCAGGACGAGGGGTGCCGCGAGTTTCACGTTCTGGCCGAACGGGATCGTACGTGCGGAAGGCGAAGCGGTCTAGCCTCGGATGAGCAGGTCCTCCCGTCGAGGGACTACTCTGGAGGCGCGCGCGGGCGTGGCGGAACTGGCAAACGCGCCGGGTTTAGGTCCCGGTGGGGCTCACGCTCCTTAGAGGTTCGAGTCCTCTCGCCCGCACTCCGTCAGGTGCCGGCTTCGACCCCGTCGAGCAGGCGCCAGTTACCTTCGAGCGCGGCCTCCGCGGCACGAACGAGGCGGTCGGTCTCCTCGGCAGGTGCAGTCGAGAGCACCGCCCTCGACGCTTCGGCGTGCTCATGGTCGCGCTCGGAATGGAGCTCGAAATAGGCCGTCGCAGGGGTCGCACGCTCGAACCCGTAGTGCTCGACCAGGCCTTCGAGCTTCGTCCGCGAGACCGCCGGCTGACCGGACTCGACTGCGTACAGCACGGCTCGGGCGGCCAACGCGTCGTCTACGCGCCACGCCGAAGCGCAGGCGCTGGTCTCGGTGTTCGGCTCGCGATCGAGCGGCGCGTCGAGCGCCGCGGCGAAGTCGTCCCACAGGTCGACATGGGCGGCTTCCTCGGCCGCGTGGGCAGGATCGCCGGCCACGGTGGCGGCATCTGCGAGCGCGACGACCGCGTGCCGGTACTCGCCCGCGTAGACGGCGAGCTCGTCGCGGGAGAGGTCACCGCGCTCCCAGCGCCGGTAGAACGGATGGTCGAGGACGCTCCTGCGCTTGCGCGCCTCGTCGATGCGCTCGATCAGGTTCATGGCTCTTCCTTTCGCCCGCGCGACCCCTCCGCCCGATCCTACTCAAGCTGACGTCAGCCGCTCGATCTGTGCGACGGCTCGAGCGAGGGCGGCCTCGTCGAAGACGTACGGGGTCGCGTTGGCAAGCTGGTGGGTCGGGCCATCGAGATCGTCCGACCCGTCGGCCGCGTTGATGGCGTAGCGGAGTGGAATCTCGTGCGTCACGACGAGGATCGATCGCTCCGGGCGCTCGAGCAGCATGCGATAAGCGCGGGCGTAGCGGCGTGCGGCGTCGTCCAGCGACTCTCCTCCGGGAAACGCGTCGCTGCGGCGGTGGGCGTGCTTCCAGGCCCGGTACTCCTCGAGAGTCGAACCCTCCAGGTTGCCCACGACGATGTCGTCGAGCAACGGCTCGGTGTCCACCGGGACCTCGCGTCCCTTGAGCGCGATCGCCGCCGTCTCGGCCGTGCGGGCGAACTTCGTGTGCACGCACAACTCCACCGGGAGGTGGGCGATCTGCTGGCCGAGCAAGGCGGATTCGGCGCGTCCTTTGTCCGTCAGTGAGACGGGGACGTCCGGGTCGCCGTTGATTCGATTCTCGAAGTTGAGCGTCGATTCGCCGTGCCGGGCGATCACGTAGAGCTGCATCGCCTGAGGCTATCCATGTACCGACGCGCACAGGCACGTGTGCGAAGCCCTGGGACCGTTTGGTCTAATGGCTCGGTGAGCGCCCAGGTCGAAGAGCTGCCGGACAACAAGGTCCGGCTCACGGTCGACGTGCCGAGTGCCGACGTGCACCACGCAGTCGAGCATGCCGCTTCCGACCTCGCCGAGACGGTCAAGATCCCGGGTTTCCGCAAGGGCAAGGTGCCGATGCCCGTGCTGGTCTCGCGAATCGGCAAGGAGCGCCTCTACACGGAGGCGATCGAGAGCCACATCGCCGGCTGGTACGGAAACGCGGTCGCGGAGGCTCGCATCCGGCCTGCCGATCAGCCCGAGCTTTCGTACGAGCTCCCCGATTCCGACGCCCAGGGGTGGCGCTTCACCGCGACGGTGCCGGTCCTCCCGAAGCCGGAGGTCGCCGACTGGTCGGGGCTCCAGGTTCCGTATGCGGAGGCAGAGATTCCGGAGGGCGTCGTCGACCACGAGCTCGACGTGCTCCGCTCGACCGTTGCGGAGCTCGCTCCCGTCGACGGTCGCCCGGCGCAGCTCGGCGACACGGTCGTCGTCGACCTCGTCGTGGGAGGCGAGGGGCAGGACGACTACGTCGTGGAGCTCGGCGGCGGCCGGCTCGCTCCCGACGTCGAGGAGCAGCTCGTCGGCATGAGCGTGGGCGAGACGAAGGCGATCCCGGTCGACGGCGCGGTCGACGCCTCGGAGATCCGGGCGTCCATGAAGGAGATCAAGGAGAAGGTGCTTCCCGATCTCGACGACGACCTCGCTCGGTCCGCTTCCGAGTTCGACACGCTGGACGAGCTGCGCTCGGAGATCGAGCAGCGC
>DASUXI010000155.1:0-15411 GCA_036377995.1 Gaiellaceae bacterium | reverse complement strand
TCCGCAACGAGCTCGACCGCTTCGGCGTCACCGGCAAGATCGGGGCCGATCGCTACTACGACAGCGTTCAGGCTGCCCGCCGAGCGTTCCGCGCCGCTCGAGAGGAGCCGGGCGGGGCGAACACAACGGGATAAGCCTCCCCACGTCGGACTCCAGATCGAGGTTCTCCTCGCGGTGAGCCCAGATCAACTGCTGCTGCAGCTAGTCGATTCGGTCAGCCGACGAAGCTGTTGATCGTGATCGCGGCGAGGCTCCTGCCGGGGCACCGTGCGCCTCGGGTGGCATCTCGGGGGGAGGCGTGTCTTCGACGTGATAGCCGAGGAGGAGTTCCTGCTCCTCGTCCTTTTTTGGGAAGAGGAAGAAGACGAGGGCGGCGCCGAGCAGGACCGCGATCAGCCCGGCCAGGTAGGCCCACTGGTCGCCGTGCAAGAATGCTCCCTTGGCGCCGGCTGTGATCTGGTTTGCGTACTGCGGATACTGCTTGGCGACCGCCTGAGCGCCCGCGAACGACTTCGTCAGCTCCCCCTCGATACTGCTGGAGATGTCCTTGCCCGAAGCCGCGACGGCGGCGGAGGCAGCCGCTGCGTACCCGGCGGTGAGCAGCGCGCCGAAGATCGACTGCATGATCGCGCCGCCCAGATCGCGCTGGAGGTCGGCCGTTCCCGAGGCCATGCCTACTCGTTGTACCGGGACTGAGCCCGTGAGCGAGCGCGAAGCCGGCGTGCCGGCGAGGCCGACGCCGAAACCGACGAACGCGTACGCAATGGCGATCTTCCAGTAGGAGGAGTCCTCCTTCCAGAGCAGGAGCATCGAGCCGAAGGCGAGTAGCAGGGCCACGTAGCCGCTGAGCAGCGTGAAGCGCGACCCGCGTGTCTCGACGAGTTTGGCCGAGCGTGGGGCGACGAGCACCATGCAGACGATCGCCGGCAGGATGGCGGCGCCGGCCTCCAGCGGCGAGTAGCCGAGCACGTTCTGCAGGTACTGCTGGCTCACGAAGGCGGCGCCCATGAGTGAGCCGAAGACGATGATCCCTGCGCAGGCCGCCACCCAGAACGTGCGCCGGGCCGCTACCTGCAGGTCGTACAGCGGAAACCGTGTCCGGCGCTCGCGCAGGTAGAAGCCGACCAGCGTCGCCGCGGCGATCGCGAAGAGCACGAACGTGAGCGTCCCTTGGTTCGGCACCGGCGCGAAATTGATGCCGAGGATCAACGACCCCACCACGAGTACGGAGAGAGCTCCGCCCAGGTGGTCGACCGTGTCGGTGGTCTCGTTCACGTGGCTGGGCACGAAGACGATGGCCATGAGCAGGGCCACCGCGACCAAGGGAAGCGTGACCAGGAAGACCGAGCCCCACCAGAAGTGCTCGAGCAAGGCGCCCGAGACAAGCGGGCCCAGCGCGGCGATACCGCCGCCAAGGGCCGACCAGAGCGCGATCGACTTCGTCCGCCCCGGCCCCGACCAGAGCGCGGTAATGAGCGCCAGTGTGGTCGGGAACGCCATTCCGGCCGAGAGGCCGCCGAGCACGCGCGCCCCGAAGAGCACCCAGTCCGTGGGCGCATAGGCGGCGAGAAGACACGCCGGAATCGAGAGCAGCATGCCGAGCACGAGCAGCAGCTTGCGCCCGTAGCGGTCGCCGACCGCCCCGAAGTAGAGCACCGAGCAGGCCAGGCCAAGCGAATAGCCGACGGCGACGAGGTCGAGCATCGTCTGCGAGGAGTCGAACGCCTTGCCGATATCCGGCAACGCGACGTTCGCGACCGACAGGTTGAGGTTCGCGACCGCAGCGACGAGGATCAACGAGACGAGGACGAGACCCGCACGCTCCGGGGCCGTCGATCGTTCCCCTGTGCCTTCCCGTGGCTCGCCCGGAGCGGTGGTGGCATTCATCGCTCCGGATCTTCACGCATGCGCCGTCTCGTTGACAAGCGATCCAGATCGCGGACCGACGAATGGTGGGCGATCGTCCCAGCAGGCCGCTCCGACCTCTGGGCCGTCGGAGACAACGACGTCCTCCGCTACAGCTGCCGCTATTCGGATCGCCTCCTCGTGGCGAACACTCGTTGATCCGCCAGGCAACGTCGCAGGTTCAGGCGCAGGACACGGCCTGCTCCTCGGGGGCCAAATCGCGCAAGGCGAGCTCGGCCGCGACCCGGCCGTTCCGGCCACCTCCGCTCGTCCGCGCGGCGCGCTGCCGTCGGGTCAGGCCGGAGGTCTCGGGATCGAGTCCTATCTCTCTGCCTACTTCGCAAGGTCGCGGCATTCCCGCATCTGGCAGCAGTACAGAGCCGCACCACCTGTCGTGATCGCTGCGCAAGCCGGCCGCGAGCGGCCACCCACCGGCTGTGGAGCTCATCGTTCAGCAATGATCTCTCCGACGACGAGACCCGCCGCAAGAGCTTCGTGCTTCGTGGCGAACGATCCGCTTGACCTTCCAGCTGTTGGCGGCACTGTGAATGAGCAGCCGGCCATCGTCACGAGCGGCCCAGACTGGTGTCGAGACCGGAGTCCCGTCACGTTTGAACGTCGTCACGCTGACATACGTCTCGTCGCCAAGATCAACCAAACCCACTGTTTCCACCTCCCTCGTGAGCGGCGGCGGAGAGTCTCGGTCCCGCCGCGCCCTTTCAGTGCGACGGCAGCGTTCGGTGCGGCCGGTGCAAGTGCGGCCGGGCTCCGCCCGAGCCTGCGACGGCAAGCGCGAGCAGTCCGATCACGAGCCCGCCCGGGCCGTACAGCCACCATTCGTCCACGGTCCCGGCGGCCCAACCCTCGGCGAAGCTCAACAGCCCATGAACCAGGAAGAACCCCCCTAACGCCCAGGCGAGAAACCGAATCACGCGGTCGGACACGAACCTCTGCTGCCACAACCCGACCCGCGCCAGTACAACCAACACCGCGCCGACGATCAGCAGGACAACCATGGCGGCCACGAGGCGGATCCCCGTCGACGAGTCTGTACCCCCGAGACCCCAGGCACCGCCCAGCAGCCAGTAGATGTGCGTCCCCATCGGCCCTGCGACCAGCCCGCTAATCAGAAGGGCTGCAGCAACCCGGACTCGCCTCGTTGCGCCTTCCGCTTTCGGTGCTGGTCGTTTCATGGTGTTCCACCCCCTTTCAGTGGTGGGGTATCACCCCCAAGAACGCCTCGCATCGGCGGAACCAACGCTTCGGAGTGCCAACTTCTACTGATGAGCGCGGTAGCATCGCTGGCACCGCCCGGCCCCGAAAAGTCACGGTCGTTCTAGTTCAGCGACACAACGGGATGATCTGGCGGCTCGATCTCCTCGACTCGCAGCAAGCCGCTCCAACCCGGCTCATCCCTCGCTCCAACCCGGCTCGTCCCGAAGACAGTCCTCGAGCGCTCGCTGGGCGTCCTCCTCAGCCAGGTAGACGTCGATCGCCTCCGGGTCGCCGGCCTGGACAAGCGCGTACAGGCGGGGCCCGATCTAGTCCTGTTGCCGCTGCGACACGCCCACCGGACGAGCGCGCCCGCACACGGTTGCGCCGGCGGCGCGATTCGGGTTTCTGCTCGGCTGCGCCAGATGTTCACGAATGTTCCCTGACCTGGATCATCGGGTTCGTGAGCGTCACGCCCCGATTCGTCAGGGGTACAGGAGCAGGGGATGAGAGAGGAGGACGCGATGACAGGCAGCGTGGCCACTGCAGAAGCCGAGATCCACGCCCCGGCAGAGGCTCTCATCAGTCTGAAGGCTCCGGAGGCACTCGATCTGTTGACCTTCCCCTTTCGCCGCGGCACCCTCATTCTCGAGCCTGGGCCCGGCCCGGGGTCCGAGCCTCGCTTCCGCTTGATGCAGCGCAGGCCCGGAGGAATCGCTCATTCTTCCGGAGGCGATTACGATCTCACCGCCAAGGAAGCGCTCTACCTGCTCTTTTGCGCACTCGGGCCAGGGCTCGGCCTGACACCGGAGGACCTCGGCCTGACTCCGGAAGACGTCGCCGCCGCGGCGTGAAGGGCGCCAATATTCGTGTTGCCGCTTCGTGGGGCGAGGGCTGGGAGTATCGGCGGCATGGCTTTCTCGTTTCTCCACCTTGCCGTGCGGGCGATCAGGTAGAGCACTCATCCGCCAGAGGCGCGCGTGCGCCGCGGCCTCACTACGAGTAAGGCTCCATCCCAAGTGCCACACGCGCCAGCACGAAGATGACAACTAGCACGGCAGCCCAGACATCCCTCGGCCGCATTCTGCGCCGCTACGGCAAGCTCGCCTCCGTCTACGAGCTGACGCTTGGTGAGCGCTTGCTCTATGCCGACGCGCGAAGGCGAGCGACCCCCTGATAGAGCAGCGGATCGGGCCGTTCGGGACGCTGATCGCAGTCGATCTCACCACCGGCATGCTCGACCGCGCGCGTGCACGCGTGCACCTTTCTACCGCTCCTTTGGATCATCGGAGCGGTGATCCCGCCGAGGCGGCGCCTAGCACCGTCTAGCGCTGCGCGGGCCCCAGCACACTCCTGCTAATGATGAAAGCCGGCGGCGGTCGTAGCGTCGTGAACCGGGGTCGGCTGAGCCTGGAGCTGTGGAAGCACGCGCTCGAAATCCGCGACGAGCAGATCCGCCATGTCGTGGCCGAACCCCTGGCGCACGACCACACGCAATGCGGCAAGGTCGGTTCGGCTCTCGGGAAATGTGTACGCAGGCACCTGCCAGCCGCGCGCGCGAAGCGCGTTCGACACGTCGAACACTGTGAAGTTTTCGACGTCGCCGTTCAGCGTGAACGCGAACACGGGAAGCTCATCGCCTTTCGTCAGTAGCTCGAACGGGCCAAGTGCCTCGATTCGGGTCGAGAGGCTCGTCGCCACGTCACGTGCGTAGGCCTGCACGCGGCGGTAGCCGTCGAAGCCCAGGCGCAACAAGTTGTAGTACTGCGCGACTACCTGCGAGCCCGGGCGCGAGAAGTTGAGCGCGAACGTCGGCATGTTGTCGCCGAGGTAGTTGACCCAGAAGATCAGATCCTCAGGCAGCGCATCCGCGTCCCGCCAGACGATCCAGCCGACTCCCGGATAGACGAGCCCGTACTTGTGGCCCGAGGTGTTGATCGACGCCACGCGAGCAAGCCGGAAGTCCCATGCGAGCTCCGGATCGACGAACGGCGCCACGAACCCTCCAGATGCGCCGTCGACGTGGACGGGGACGTCCAGGCCTGTGCGAGCCTGCAGGTCGTCGAGCGCCGCGCAGATCTCTGCAATGGGCTCGTACGACCCATCGAAGGTCGAGCCGAGAATGGCGACGACGCCGATCGTGTTCTCGTCACAGCGCTTCACCGCTTCCTCGGCGGAGAGGTTGAAGCGCTCGCCCTCCATCGGAACGAGCCGCATCTCGACGTCCCAGTAGTTCGCGAACTTCTCCCAGCACACCTGAACGTTGATGCCCATGACGAGATTCGGCCTGTCGGTCGGCTTGCCCTCGGCCGCGCGTCGCTTCTGCCAGCGCCGCTTGAGCGCAAGCCCCCCGAGCATCGCCGCCTCGCTGGATCCGGTCGTCGAGCATCCCGTCGCCTGCTCGGCGTCCGGCGCGTGCCAGAGCCGGCTGAGCATATTGACGCAACGCATCTCGAGCTCCGCGGTCTGCGGATATTCGTCCTTGTCGATCATGTTCTTGTCGAAGCACTCGGCCATCAACTTCTCCGCGTGCGGCTCCATCCACGTCGTCACGAACGTCGCCAGGTTCATCCGCGCATTGCCGTCGAGCATCAGCTCGTCGTGGATGATCTGATAGGCGATGTCCGGTGGCATTCCGCCGACTGGGATTTCGTGGCGAGGGACGTGAGCGTCCTCGAGCTCGAAGATGGGGAGGACGGAAAGCTCACTGTTCGTGGCCGCCGGCGCTTTCGGGTGGGTGAGTGTCATTGGAGCTCCTCCTCGGGTCGTCCGCCGCCACGTCGGCGATCGGCGCTAATTGTTAGGCGTCTTCGTGGCGCCACCAGTCGAGTCTCTCGCAGCGCCGCGGTGGGCGCCGTCCGCAGCAGCAGCACTGACTCACCATCGGGCCTCTTCCATGATTCTTCGATGCGCAGCGAGCCGACCGCGCAGGCGAGGAAGCAGGCCGCGCCCAGCGAGGTGTTCGAGTTGGCTGCGGCCTGGTCGAGCATCGAGCCGGTCGAGGGGACGACGTAGCCGGCGACGGCCGAGATTCCGAAGAAGACGCAGCCGAGCAGGTTTGCCACCGGCTGCCACCATCCCGCATCGCCGCGCATCGGCAACCATCCATGCCACCGACCTCGCGGCGAGGCACGGTAGGCGATCGCACCTGAAACGAGGAAGCAGATCGATCCGCGCCAATCGGGCCGCCAGACGAGCCTGTTGTACTCCGGATTTGTCGCCGCCGTGTGCAGGGCCTGGTAGGTGGTGACGTTGAAGAAAAGGGTGCCGGCTGATTGAACGATCGCGGCCCACCACGCGGCACGGCCGCCGCTGGACAAGCGCCGTTGGGGCCAGGCAAGCCAACTCTGGAGCGCACCGCCGGTCGTGAACAGGATCGAGCCGACGAAGAACGTGACGGCGTCGGCCGAGTCGCCGACCAGCTGCGCGTAGCCGGGGAACGGGCCGACGAGAAAGCACGTCGACCCGAGCGCGAAGCAGAGAGCCATCCAACTCCGGCGGGTCCTCACTGGATCGACTGCCCGTGGCAGTGCTTCCATTTCCGCCCCGAGCCGCAGGTGCACGGGTCGTTTCGCCCGCGGCGCGCGTCATCGGCCGCGTAGAGCCGCATGATCTCGGCCGGCGCACCGTTCTGGCGGAGTCGCTCGGACATGAACCGCATCGGCCGGTCGACGTGGTCGAAGAAGCCCTTGTAGCCCGCGCACAGGTAGTTCAGACCGGGCCCGCCCTCGGGTGTCTCGATGAAGCGGTCCTTCGGACAGCCGCCGTGACAGGCGAAGCGGACGTCGCAGTCGAGGCAGTAGCGCGGAAGCCGCTCGCGCTTGTCGAGGCCAAACTGCCGCTGCCGCGGCGAGGAGACGAGCTCGAGCATGTGCGTCTCGCGGATGTTTCCGAGCCGGTACGCCGGCTCGACGAAGTGATCGCAGCAGTAGAGATCGCCGGTGTGCTCGAGCGCGAGCGCGAGCCCGCACATCTCCGAGTGGATGCACAGCCCAGGCGGCTCACCCACCCAGTTCGCGAGCGCGACGTCGAACATCTGGACGTAGACCTCGCCCACGTCGCGGCGCACCCACTCCTCGAAGACATCGATCAGAAAACGCCCGTACTGCTCCGGCGTCACCGAACGGCCAGTCACCCGATCCCCCTTCTGAACGTACAGCGGCCGATCGCGCCACGACGTCCAGGGAACCGTCCCGTCCTCACTCGCTTCGGCGACGCGTTCGATGATCGGAATTAACTGAACGAAACGCGCGCCGCACTCGTCGCGAAGGAAGCGATACACCTCGAGCCCGCAATCGCCATTGGCGGCATGGATCGTCGTCAAAGCATTCCATTCCACACCGTGCTCGCGCAGGTGCGCGAGCCCGCGCATCACCTGGTCGAACGAACCAGTCCCGCCCTTGTTCACGCGATAGACATCGTGTAGCTCACGCGGTCCGTCGATCGAGATCCCAACCAGGAAATCGTGCTCCCGAAAGAACGCCGCCCACTCCTCGTCGACGAGCGTCCCGTTTGTCTGGATCGAATAGGCGGCACGCTGACCCGGCGCGAGGTGACGTTCGACGAGCTCGACCGAGCGGCGGAAGAAGTCGACCCCCATGAGCGTCGGCTCCCCGCCCTGCCACGCGATTTGCACCTCCGGCGTCTGCGCGTGCGCTTCGATCAGCTGCCGGACGTACAGCTCGAGCAGGTCGTCAGCCATGCGGAACCGGCTGCCCGGATAGAGCATCTCTTTCGAGAGGAAGAAGCAGTAGGCGCAGTCGAGGTTGCACACAGCGCCCGTTGGCTTCGCGAGCAGATGGAATGCAGGCGGCCTCCCGCCGGCCACGTCGGGCCGGCGGGAGGCCGCGGAATCGGCGTGGCTAGAGGCGGCGTCGGGCAACGCGCCTCGATGTGCGCCGGGCCACTCGACGACTGGGTCCCAACATGTCACACCTCCGTTTCGTCGTGTTTCAGGGTCACCGGAGATCACGCCGCGACGGGCGCACCCTTCTTCTCCGCGGCGTGGAGCTTCTCAGCCTCCTCCTTCTTCATCAGGCCGATCTGGACGAGGTCGAGCGGGCTGATGATCCCGTCGGCGATGCGGAATCCACCCGCGCTCGCGATCGCGTCGCGTAGCGGCACCGCCCAGTGGTGCTCGATCAGCACGAGTGCCGCGGCCGTGTCGTTCGGGATCTCCTCGAGTACGTCCCACGCGAGCTCGTCCGAGAACACCTCGAGCCCTTCCTCCTCGACCTTCTCGGCGCCGAGCTCCGCGCCGGCCGCGAAGCCCTCCTCGCCCTCGATCCCGAGGCCGATGAGAGCCGCGACCTTGCTCCCGAGCTCGACCGCCTCCTCATGCGTGAGGTTGCTCAGGTGCCTGACCTCGAGCTCGCCCTCGGCGTCCTTGTAGACGGCGAGCGCGTCGATCACGCGAACGCTGTCGCTTTCGCGGAGCTTCTCGAGCTCCTCGATGATCTGGCCATGGAAATCGGGATGCTCGAACCCGATCACCAGCAGCTGTACTGGCCCAATTGCCATTACGTCCTCCTTCCTCCTACGCGCCGACGCCCTGTGCGACGGCGTGGATGCTTGCGTGTTCGTGGAGCGCCTGCTCGTCGTCGTGCGAGGTCACGGGCTTCAGGTCGAAGACGACTTGCTTGACCGTGCCGGAGAACGGGTACGGCGCCTTCTTCTCGTAGTCGAGATCGACAACGAGGCCGTTGTCACGGCCGATGTCCATTCCGGCGTACGTCGAGAAGGCGATCGGGACCGTCTTCTCCACCCGCCCCTCGCCGATCTGCTCGCCGTTGGCCCACAACGTCACTCGACCGCCGGCGCCCGGGTTCGCCTCATCGGCCTCGAGCAGCATCTTCACGAGCACGTTCCCGGCCGGAAGCGGTTCCGTCGACACCTGTCTGTACGTGTCGACACCGAGGAACGAGTACGTGTGATGCAGGAGACGCTGCTCGTCAACCCAGAGCGCGAACCCGCCGATGAAGTCGGCGTTCGCGACGATCACGCCCTCGGCGCCGCTCTCGGGGATCTCGAGCTCGGCCTCGATCGCGTACGAGCGTCCGTAGACGCGCGGGATCATTCCGCGCTGGACGTTCTGCACGTCGCCCGCGAAGGCGAATCGGGTCACTGTTGGCAGCGGTGGCAGGATCCCGTAGAAGATCGCTGCCCAGCCCATCAGCGGCAGCACGCGGTTCCGCTCCGCCTCCTTCCACCAGAGCTCGCGAAGCTCGTCCACCTTCTCGGGACGCTCAGCTGCGAGGTTCTTCGCTTGGCTGAAGTCTTCCGGGAGGTAGTAGAGCTCCCAGGGCGAGTCCCGGTCGAAGTCGTAGCCGGACCCTGGGCCGAACCGCTTCAGCGTCTCCGGCGAGAAGTCCCACGGCGCTTTGTCGAGCCTGCTCGCCGCCCACCAGCCGTCCTTGTAGACGGCGCGTGAACCGAGCACCTCGAAGTACTGCACCGTGTGCCGCTCCTCGGCCCTTGCCTCGTCGAACGTGTAGAGGAAGCTGGTGCCGTCCATCGGCTCCTGCTCGATCCCGTCCACGGTCTTAGGTTCGGGGATCTCGGCGGCCTGGAGCACCGTCGGCGCGATGTCGATGCAGTGCGTGAACTGCGTGCGCACCTCGGGGCTCGCCTCGATCCGCTTCGGCCATGCGACGACCATCGGGTTGCGCGTGCCGCCGAGGTGACTCGCAGTCTGCTTCCCCCACTGGAACGGGGTGTTCCCGGCGTGCGCCCAGGCCGACGCAAAGTGCGGCGCAGTGTGCTCGCCGCCGAGCGCTTCGATCCCGCCGTACTGCTCGATCAGCTCGAGCTGGTGCTCCGGATCGAGGACGACACCGTTGAGGAAGGTCGTCTCGTTGAACGATCCCGTCGTCGTCCCCTCCATGCTGGAGCCGTTGTCGCCCCAGACGTAGAAGACGAGCGTGTTGTCGAGGTCGTCCATCTCCTCGATCGCGTAGAGCAGACGGCCGACGTTCCAGTCGGCGTTCTCGGAGTACCCGGCGAACACCTCCATCTGCCGGACGTAGAGCTTCTTCGAGGCCTCGTCGAGCGTGTCCCACGCGGGGAACAGGTCTGGTCGAGGCGTCAGCTCCGTGTCTGCGGGGACGATCCCGAGTTTCTTCTGTCGCGCAAGCGTGCGCTCCCGGTAGACGTCCCAGCCATCGTCAAAGATGCCCTTGTACTTGTCCGCCCACGCTTTCTCGACGTGGTGCGGCGCATGCGCGCAGCCGGTCGAGTAGTACATGAACCACGGCTTGTCCCCGTCCTGTGCGCGAACCGCGTGGAGCCACTCGACCGCCTTGTCGGTGAGGTCGTCCGGGAAGTAGTACGGCTTGCCGTCCTTACCCGGCTGAACGCCGACGACGGTGTTGTCGACCGTGATGATCGGGTCGTACTGGCCGGCAGCGCCGCTCAGGAAGCCCCAGAAATGATCGAAGCCCCACGCGTTCGGCCAGCGGTCGAAGGGTCCGGCCGCTCCCTGAACGTTGTCGGGGGTGAGGTGCCATTTGCCGAACCCACCCGTGACATAGCCGTTCTCCTGCAGGATCCGCGGGAGCGCCGCGCTGCTGCGCAGCTTCGCCGATGTGTAGCCCGGAAACGGCGCCGGGAACTCGGCGATCGACCCGAAGCCGACTCGGTGGTGGTTCCGGCCGGTCAGCATCGCCGCACGGGTCGGCGAGCACAGCGCCGTCACGTGGAAGGCGTTGTATGTGAGGCCCTGTTTCTGAAGACGCGTCAAGTTCGGCGTGTGCACCGGTCCGCCGAACGTGTCCGGTTGCCCGAACCCCGCGTCATCGATCAGGACGACGAGGACGTTCGGCGCGCCGTCGGGCGCCTTCGTTCCGGCGACGATTGTCCAGTCCGCGACGGAATCGTCGAGCGTCCGCCCGGCGGTCCCGCCGAATGGCCGATCGGGGATCGGCAAGACAGTGCGGTCCGGGCTGAACTTGCCCATCGCATCTGCGAGCGATTCCTTCAACGCGGAGATGCCGTTCTTGTCGCTTTCCACAAGCGACAACGCGAGCGCATTCGGCAGGGCACGCTCGACTGCGAGCCGCTGATCGTCCTCGAACACAGCGATGATGCCGGCCGATCCGGGCGGCAGGTTCTCACCGAGCTTGTCGTGCAACTGCGTCTCGACTCGGTGATCGACGAACTTGCCGATCAGCCCGCCGGCGACGGCACCAGTCGCCGTTGCCGCGAGCAGCGGCGGCGCGAACAGGCCGACGGCAAGGCCGACCCCGCCGCCCCAGCCGGCGCCTTTGCGGCCGAGATGGTCTCCCGTCTGCCGGACGCCGACAGTGCCGTCCTCGGCGTGCGTGACGAGAATCACACCCTCGACCGAGACGTGCTTTTCCTTCACGAGCGCAACGAGCGCTTCGAAGTCCTTAGTCGCCGCCTCGATGTCGGGGTAGCCGGCGACCAGGACGTCAGTCGGTGTATCAGCCATCGTCTTCTCCTTTCAGATCTCTTGCGTCAGACCCCGACAGGAACCGCAACCGCGTGCGCGGGCGACTGCGGCTTGAAGCCGCGCATCTCGTCGGCGCCGGGCTGGACGACGCCGTAGCAGCCTTCGGGCACTGGGTTCCAGACGGCGGGGAGATCCCGCAGCGGCTCAGACACGATCAGGCGCGACTCGTCAGACACGTTCTCCAGCACCTCCAGCTCCGGGTGCATCTTGCGCAGGGTTGGCACGTCGGTCGAGTAGAAGAGCGAGCGGGAGTCGCGTTCGCTCGAGTACCGGAACGCCCAGATGCTCTCCCCGTCGGTCGTCGCGACGGTCATCTGGATCGGGTATTCGACGTCGTGCGCGTGCCCGATTTCCTCGATCAGCCCAACCGCCTGTGCGACGGCCGCGGGAGGGTCGTCCTCGAGCCCGAACGTGAGCGCGAGGAAGAAGAACACCTCGGAGTCGCTCGACCCTTCGATCTGCGGATAGAGCGACGGGTCGACCGCGAGCACCAGGTCGCGCTTGACTTCGTGGAAGTCGCGGATCAGCCCGTTGTGCATCCACAACCACCGCCCGTGGCGGAACGGGTGGCAGTTCGTCTGCTGCACAGGTGTCCCCGACGACGCGCGGATGTGCGCGAAGACGAGCGGCGACTCGATGTGCTGCGCGAGCTCGTGCAGGTTGCGGTCGTTCCAGGCCGGCTCGATGCTGTGGAAGACGCCGGGCGTCTCGCCGACGCCGTACCAACCGACGCCGAACCCGTCACCGTTTGTCGTCTCAGCGCCGAGTTGTGAGTGCAGGCTCTGGTCGATCAACGAGTGCTCCGGCTTGTAGAGCAGATCGTCGACGCGCACCGGCGAGCCCGCGTAGGCGAGCCATCGACACATCAGAACTCCCTTCGTTGTCGCCGGAGCCGGCGGGAAACCGGCTCCGGCGCGATTCGTAGGTCCTCCTGCATGTCTCAGCCGGAGCGCAGACGCGAGCCTGCGTATGCCGCGAGGCCGTAGATCACGAGGATGTTGACGGCGAACATGCACACCGCCCACCAAGGATTCGCGTGCACGAACATCAGCTGTCCGATGGCATTCAAGCTCGCAACCGCGATCCCGAACCACCGCGCGAGCTCGCTGCCCGCGAACAATGCGAACGATGCGACGATGGCAAGGGCGCCGAGGATCGTCACGATCCAGCCCCACGTATGCAGATCGCTGAACACGTAGGTCGCGTTCGCCGTAAAGACCTTCGAGGACGAGATCGCGAGGAGCCCGTCGATGAAGCTGAAGGTCCCGACGAGCCCAAGCACGATCGCCGAGAAGGCAACCCAGCCGGCGCCACGCGGCGCCTCCTCCTCGTAGTAGGCCGCTTCACGCGGCGCGCCCGCAGCGGCGAATGGCACAGTCGCCCGTCCGTTCGTCGGCTTCTCAATCGTTGCCACACGTCCTCCTTCCGGACCCCTAGGGCTTCAGTGCGAGGATCTCGGATGGGCGAGTCGAGGGCATCGGCCCGCTTCCTGATTGTCCCTCCGTAAGAACCCGCAGCCATGGAAGCGTGCGGGCTCTTACGCATGCGGAATCAGCGCGCCAACCGATGGCGCGTGCGCCTCACTCAGGGATCGTGCTCTTGCAGGTTCAAGCAACCGCGAGCACTGGAGGTCAACGATGTGGTGGGGGATTGGATTCGGATTGCTGCTCTATTTCGTCCTGCTGTTCACGCTCGGCCTTGTCACCCTGAGGAAGGGACACTGGGTGATGTTCATCCTCGGGATCTTCCTGCCGTTGTTCTGGCTTATGGGGGCGATGATTCCGCCTGCCACTGCGCAAACGGCTTAGCCGCGCTGCGGCCAGGCGCCGGGACGCCGGGATGATGAGTGTGCGCCAGCATCAGCTCGCGCGGAGGGTGGGGAAAGCACCGCGCCCTAACCCGATCGAACGGCGGATGTCGAAGTTCCTGCGCGAGCCCCCGTCGGTCCGGATCGCGGCGAGCGTGATCGTGACGGCTACCGCGGTCGTGGTTGTCGGCGGCGGCGTGCTGATCAGAGTGCTCGACCACTCCGAGTATCCGAGCATCTGGGTCGGGATGTGGTGGGCCTTGCAGACCGTGACGACCGTCGGCTACGGCGACGTCACCCCGGAGCACGTAGCTGGCCGACTGGTCGGCGCGGTTGTGATGCTCGAGGGCATTGCCTTCGTCGCCATCGTCACCGCCGCAATCACATCCACGTTCATCGCGCGAGCCGCGCGCGAGCGGTCGCTTGCGGAGGGAGTTGACGACGCTGCGGTCCAGAAGCGCTTTGACGAGATGGGGCGGCGCTTCGACCACCTCGAGTCGATGCTTCGCGAGGCGCAGAGATGACGGCTGGCGAGTCGCTCACCACCAGTCGGAGCGAGCTCACCGGCACACGCGTGCAGCGGGTTCTGGGCTGGCTGCGCGAGCGATCCGACAGACCGCTCGGCCGGCTTGCACTCCAGTGGTTCCGCGCGTACTTCGCAGCCAGCCGCAATTCCGGTTGCGCAATCGCAATCTATTCATCGCTTTCAGTGCTGCCGGCCGCGCTCGTGTTCGTTGCCGCGCTTTATGCCCCGGGCGGCAACGTGAACGTCTTCGCGCAGCACCTAGTCGACCATCTCAATCTCAGCGGAGACACGGCGAAGCTCGTCGAGGACACCTTCGGCAGCGCTTCCTCGAACGCGCTGGCCGCAACGCTGGCGACGGTCGTGACGTTTCTCGTGTGGGGGATCGGAATCGGGCAGCTCTACCAGGAGGTCTACGCGCGTGCCTGGGGCATCAGCGCCGGATCCCCGGCCGACCAGGGGCTCTATGCGATCTTCTTCTTCGTCTTCGCCGGCGCGCTGACGCTCGTCATGGTGGGCCAGGCGGAGTTCGGCTCCCCGGGCCGGTGGGTCGTGCTCGTTCCCGCATGGCTCGTCGGCTCCCTGGCCTTCTGGCTCGGAGTGCCGCACTTCCTGCTGCACCGCATGATCGGCCTGCGCAAATTGCTCCCAGGCGCGTTGCTGGCGGTTATCGTCCTCGGCGGCACCGCCGCCACGTCGCCGCTTTTCCTGTCGGCGACGCTCACGGCCAACGCGAAGGCGTTCGGCTCGTTCGGCGTCGTCCTAACCCTTGTCGGCTACCTCTTCATTCTTGTAACGCTGTCGCTTGTCTGCGCGGTCTTCTCCCCGGTTTGGTTCAAGTGGCGCGAGGCCGAGGGAGCTCGCGGCGACAGCTCTCGCCCGAAGCAATGACCGTCGGCGCTACTCACCACTCCCGGCAGGGCGATCGTTCCGAACCGCGTCGACGGATCCTTGTCGCTCAGGGGCGGGCGCTCGTCCGCGCGATCCGGGAGGACGATGAGGCCGCGGTCGAATCCGCCATTCTCACCCTGAGCCGGTCACGGCGAATCTTCGCGCCGCTCGTGTTCGCGGTCGGCGCGTTCGTCATGCTCTTCCAGGGTCTGCGGTTGTTGTTCTCCAACTGGCGGCTGACGCTGATTCAGGTACTCCCGGCGATGTGGATCTGGGTTGCGTTGCTCGACCTCAAGGTGCACGTGTTCAAGGGGAAGGAGTTCCACACCTGGCACGGGGCGGTCGAGCTCCTACTGGTTGTGGGAATCGCGCTGGTGACAGCCGCGGGCTTCTACCTGAACGCCGTCTTCGCCTTTGCGATCTCGCAGCCCGGAGCGCCGAGGATCCGGCCTGCATTTGCGCTCGTGCGCCGCCACTTGGGAGTCGTGCTCGGGGTCGGGCTCCTCGTCGGCCTGGCGTTGGGCGTCTCCGCGATCATCGTTCCCCGGTGGGGCCCCCCGTGGTTCGCTCTGTCGCTCGGGATCGTCATCGGAGTGATGATGG
>DASUXI010000154.1:0-2126 GCA_036377995.1 Gaiellaceae bacterium | reverse complement strand
ACTGGCGCTCCGCCGTCCACCCCGACCGGATCGAGGGCATCGGCGCCTTCAACGAAGACCGCGACCCGACCTTCCAGGATCCCGACTACTGATGGCCGACCGCACGGCGACCACGCCGTCCATTCAGGAGGCTGAGAGATGGCAGTAGCAGACGACCTCGAACGAGCGCGCGCCGCACTGCGAATGGTGAATGAGGCGCCCTACAACGCGGAAGCGCCGCCCGAGGCACTGGCCGGAGAAATCACCCCGACCGAGCTCCACTACGTGCGCAGCAACTTCGCTGTGCCCACCCACGACGGCGTCCTCGAGATCGGCGGCGCGGTCGAAAGGCCGATCACACTCACCGTCGACGACCTGCGCGCCCTGCCGGCAGTCGAGCGCGCCGTCACGCTCGAATGCGCCGGCAACGGACGACTCGAGACGCGGCCGCTGCCGGTCGGCGAGCCCTGGGGCGACTACGCCGTCTCGACCGCCAGCTGGACCGGCGCGCTCCTGCACGAAGTACTCGGCCAGGCGGAACCGAGCGCGGACGGCGTCGAGATCCGCTTTCAAGGCGCCGACCACGGCCACTACCACCTCAACCCAGTTCTCACCGACATCAACCGCGACAACCTGACCTTCGAGCGCTCGCTACCCATCGCCCACGCGACCGATCCGGCGGCAGAGATCCTCATCGCCTACGAGATGAACGGCGAGCCGCTCAACCGCGACCACGGAGCGCCGTTCCGGCTGATCGTGCCCCACTGGTACGCCGTCGCCTCCGTCAAGTGGCTGAAGCGCATCGACGTCCTGACCGAGCCATTTAGCGGCGAGTTCCAAACCGGCCACTACATCTACCAATGGCCCGACCGACCACACGAGCCCGTCACGCTGATGCGCGTCCGCGCCCGCATCACCGACCCCGCCCCTGGCCAGACCATCAACGTCGGCACCTACACGGTGCGCGGCAAGGCCTGGTCCGGAACCGGGCCGGTGACACAGGTCGACGTTAGCCTGACCGGCGAAGGCGAGTGGCACCCCGCCCAGCTCGAGCCCCCGAAAGGCCCGTGCCAATGGCAGGACTGGTCTTTCGAGTGGAAGGCAGACGACATCGGAAGGCAGACGCTCCGCGCCAGGGCAACCGACGCCGCCGGCAACGTGCAACCCGAAGTCCCACCCTGGAACCGGCTCGGCTACGGCAACAACGCGATCGAGGTCGTTCACGTCGAAGTGCGCTGACGCAACCGGCCAGTTGGCGGCAAGGGCTGACGTCTGCGTCTGTGTTGTCGTTCTCGTGCTGGCCGTGAGGAGTGCGACGACGCGGCGGCGGCGCCTGACCTCTGTGGCGAGTCTCCGGGCGGAGAAGGGACTGCGACATGCGTCAGCTCTGCGCGATCACGAGCACGACAGTCAGCACGGCAAGCGCGACTCCACCGACGGTGAACAGCGCGACGGTGCGGAACCTCAGCGGTGCATGGCCACCGGTTCGCAGCGCAAGCTCCAGTTCGCGCTGGCGCTGTGCGCCGACGATCGCGAGCGCGATTGCAAGAGACGCGTAGCCGCAGCCGAGCAGAATGTAAGGCCAGGGAGCGACGTCGAGCAGCTTCGGAGCGAACCGGCCCACAGCAAGCGCTCCGGCTGTGGCGCCCAGCGCAGTGCGCCACCACGCCAGCCAGGTGCGCTCCGCAGCCATCGACGTGCGCCGCTCCTGATCGAGATCGAGCGGCGACCTCGGCGCTTCGCCTGCGGCGTCGGTGCGATCCGGCTGCGGCTGCGTCATAGCTGCATCTAACACAGATAGTCCGGTGGACGGCACAGAGGCGCCGCTTGTTCGGGAGTGACCCCTGACGCCTGACCCGGAACGATGCGAAAGTGGGGATCATCCGCTGGGGTCCCGAGGGCAACGCGTGCCTACAACCGCATACTGAGGGTATGGGCTCCACCCGGGAACCGCGTGCGGGCGGGATGAAGCGGCGAGCAGCGCGAGCGCGCGCGGTGGCGGCTCGTGGCCAGGCGTGGGTCGAGAGTCGCGATCCGGCCTCCAGGACCGGGGTCGCGATCGGTGCGTGGCAGCGTTACCGCGCTGTCGAGGGGCCGCTGCAGTCCGCGCTCCTTTCTCTCTACATCCTGGTGGCCGTCCTCCCGGC
>DASUXI010000153.1:0-14487 GCA_036377995.1 Gaiellaceae bacterium | reverse complement strand
GGGTCGAGCAGCGCTCGAGCGCGTACGTCGTCGCGACGCTCGCCAACGTCGCGATCACGATCGCCGCCACCGTGCTGCTCGTCGTCGTGTTCGACAAGGGACCGCTCGGCGTCCTGGTCGGGAACTTCACCGGCACCCTGCTCGTCTACGGAGCCCTGCTCGCATACAGCCGCCACGCACTCGGGTTCCAGTTCGACCGGAAGCTCTACCGCGCGATGAACCGCTTCGGGCTGCCGCTCGTCCCGTCCGCGGTCGCCCTGTGGCTTACTAATTTCAGCGACCGCTTCTTTCTCGTGAAGTTGACCGACGTGCACGAGGTCGGCCTGTACTCCATCGGTGTGCGCGTCGCGTCGGCGATCGTGCTGCTGCTGACGGCGTTCCGGCTCGCGTGGCCTGCGTTCGCGTACTCGATCGAGGACGACCGTGAGGCGGGGCGGACGTACAGCTTCGTCCTCACCTACGTCGTCTACGTCTGCTGCTGGCTTGCGCTCGCCCTCGGCCTGCTCGCTCCCTGGATCGTGCGGCTGATCACGACGAGGCCGTTCTATCCAGCGCAGAACGTCGTCGCCCCGCTGGCCTTCGGCGTTGCCGCGTTCGGGGCCTACGTCGTCGTCCAGATCGGCACGGGCCGCTCACGGCAGACGCGCTCGAACTGGCTCGTCACCGGACTGGCGGCCGTCCTCAACATCGCGCTCAACCTCGCGCTGATCCCACCGTTCGGGCGCATGGGGGCCGCCGTCGCGACCGTTGCCGCGTACAGCGTCCTCTTCGTCACGATGGCCTGGCGGGCGCAGCGGGTCTTCCCGGTCGAGTACCAGTGGCGCCGCGTCGCGACGCTGGGCGCGGCGGCCGTGGGTCTGACCGTGCTCGGGAAGCTCGTCCACGCGCCGCTGGCGCTCGCGCTCGGCCTGACGCTCGCCTACCCGATCGTCCTCGCCCTGCTCGGCTTCTACCTCCCGGCGGAGCGGCAACGGCTGCGCCGGCTCTTGCCTATCCTCGGGCGATGAACGTCCCGGCAGCCGCCCTCGGGGCCGGGTCGGCTTCCTCACCGCGGCGAACGGCGGCTGAGAAGGCCACTGCCGCAGCGCTGAAGCCGGCGGCGATCGCCAGGAACACAACGCGCATCCCGACGTGCTGGAGGGCCTGACCTACCGCGAGGAAGCCGAGCGGCCCGATCACGACCGAGATCGTCATCACGGCGGTGATCACCTTCGGCCGGAGGGCTTCCGGCGCGCGCACGGTCAGGATCGCCAGCACGGGCGCGTTGACGAGCGGCGCGCACAGCCCGAACGCCGCAAGGACGACCATCACCGCCGGCCAGGGCAAGTTGATCGCGAGCAGCCACAACGGCACGGCCATGCCGAGAATCGCGAGTCCCGCGAGCCTCGTCAGCTTTACCCGCCGGACGACCTGGGCGGCGACGAGGCTCCCGATCAGCGCGCCGGCGCCGAAGCCGGCGAAGAGAAACCCGAGGATCTTCGCGTCCGCGTCAAAGCGACGGACGACCAGCACGGGCATCATCGCGAAGAGCCCCTGCGCCGAGAAGTTGACGAACGCGGCGGCCGCCAGCAGCGGGCCGAGCAACCTGTCGCGGACGACGTAGCGCAGCCCGGCAAAGAGACCGCGTGAGGACTCGTCACCGGGCACGCGGCCACCTGCGCGGACGAACATCGCGATCACCAGGAACGAGAAGACGTACGTCCCGGCGTCGACGAGCAGCACCGCGGGCGCCGAGATCCACGCGATCAGCAGGCCGCCGAGGATGGGCCCGCCGAGCTGGGTGAGCTGCGTTGTCGCCTGCACGAAGGCGGATCCCTGCGCGACGAGCTGCTCGTCGTCTCCGACCACCTCGGGGAGGATCAATCGCGAGGACGCGTAGTAGGGCGCCGTGAAGCAGCCGAGCAGGAACGTGAAGCCGAGGAGCAGCCCGAAGCTCAGGTGGCCGGTCCAGTGGAGGATCGGGATGCCCGTCATCAGCGGCGCCCTGATGGCATCGGCGAGGTTCATCGTCCTCTTCGCGCCGAGCCGGGCGATCAGCGTGCCGGCCGGGATGCCGAGCAGGCCCACGGGGATCAGCTCGACGGCGAGAACCCAGCCCATCCGGGCCGTCGACCCCGTCGTGACGAGCACGAACCACGGGAGCGCGACGAAGGTCATGGCGGAGCCGGTGAGCGAGACGAGCTCCGCGACCAGGACCGCGACGAGCGATCGGTTTCTGAGCATCTCCATCGGAGCGAGATAATAAGACGTACGTACGGTTTTGTAAAGTGAGGGCATGCCCAAGGTGTCGGAGGAGCACCTCGAGGCCCGCCGGGAGCAGATCCTGGCCGGGGCCCGGAGAGCCTTCGCCCGATACGGCTACGAGGGCGCCACCGTGTCGAAACTCGAAGAGGAGATCGGCCTGTCCCGCGGCGCGATCTTCAACTACTACCCCGACAAGTGGGCTCTCTTTTTCGAGCTCGCAGCGCGCGACCAGCACGAGCTCCTGACGATGCTGATGGAGCAGGGGCTCGACGCGACCCTCCGCCACATGCGGACCGAGAGCCCCGACTGGCTGGCGGTCTACATCGAGGTCACGCGCCGCCTGCGCGGCGATCCCGGGCTGATGGAGGCCTTCCAGCAGCGGGGCGGAGAGGAGATGCAGGCACGCGTGAAGGCGTGGCTCGAGGGCCTGCACGAGTCGGGTGCCTTCCGCAGCGACATCTCGCTCGAGGCGGTCGTGGCCTTCATCAACATCGTCGCCAACGGCGCGGCGCTGGCCACCTCGCTCGGGCTCGACTGGGATGCGGAGGCCCTCGTGCGACTGGTCCACACCGGCATCGATCGCCAGCCTCAGTAGCATCGCGCGGCGAATGCGTGACATCACCGTCCTCGTCACTGCCTCGGGCGCGCCCGGGACCGCGGCGCTCCTCCGCGGCCTGCGCCTGAACGGAGAGCGGGGCGTACGCCTGGTCGGCACCGACATGTCCCCGCAGGCGATCGGCCGGCACTTCTGCGACCGCTTCTATGTCGTGCCGCCGGGGAGCGATCCAGGGTTCGCCGAGGCCGTGCTCGAGGTCGTGCGCCGAGAGAACGTCGACGCGGTCCTGCCCCAGTCCTCCTTCGACCTCCTGGGCCTCGCCGAGGCGCGGGAGCGCTTCGTCGGCTCGACCGTGCTCGTGTCGTCCCCGGAGACGATCCGGAGGGCGAACGACAAGGCCGACGCCTACGCGCTCCTCGACCACATCGGCGTGCCCGCGCCCGCGTGGCGGCGCGTGACGGGCGGACGCGCGCTGGCCGCAGCGGCGCAGCAACTGGGCTATCCGGGACGGGCGCTCTGCTTCAAGCCGGTGTTCAGCTCGGGGTCGCGCGGTTTCCGCGTCCTCGACCCGACCGTCGACAGGGCCGCGCAGCTCCTCGAGGAGCGGCCGGGCAACCTCGCCATGCGGCTGACCGACGTGCTCGAGCTCCTCCCCGACGAGGGAGGGCCCGAGCTGCTCGTGATGGAGCTCGCAGAAGGGCCCGAGCGAACCGTCGACGGGATCGCGCGCGACGGCCGCATCCTGCTCGGCCATGCGAAGACACGGCAGTCGATGCGGGCGGGTCTCGCGATGTACTTCGAGACGCAGAACAACCACTGGCTGCTCGAGATCGCGCAGCGCATCGTCGCCGAGCTACGGATCGAGCACTTCTTCAACATCCAGCTGGTCGGCGACCAGGTGATCGAGATCAACCCGCGCATCTCCACGATCGTCTACCAGGAGGATCTGAACCTCCCCTATCTCGGCGTGAAGCACGCCCTCGGGGAGATCTCCGCCGAGGAGCTCGGACAGCTTGCGGCCCGCGTGCGGCCGACGCGGCGGGCGCTCCGCTACTTCGACCAGGTCGAGTGGGACGACGACAGCTCGGCAGCCGGAACACAGATGCCGCCCCTCTGACGCACCCCGTCCAGCACGCGCGAATACAGACGGTCCCAGCCTCCCGACGTCAGCGGGTCGAAGCGGTCCGGATGCCAGAGGATGGCGAAAGCCCCACCGTGCCTTGCCGCCCAGTCGAGGAGCCGCATGAGCTGGGGCTCGGCTCGCTTCGCGGTCAGGCCGAGGTAGCGGTCCTCGGCGAGCGTGGCGTCCATCGCGGCCAGCGGGATCTCGACGAGGTCGAGCGGCCTGTCGCGCTCGAAGCTCCAGGGGCGGAAGGGCTGCGCAATCCCGGCACGGAAGCCGAGCGCATCCGGGAAGCCCAGAGTCGTGTCGTACGCGAAGCCGAGGTCGGCGAGCGGCCCGAGATTCCGGTGCGCGTCGGCGCGCAAATAGTGGTAGCGGTGGCCGCGGATCGGACCGGCAAGCGTCTCGAGCGCCGCCTTCTCCGAAGCGAGCCGTCCCTCGTCGTCAGCGGCTGTGTAGCTCCCGTGAAGCCCCACCTCCGCGCCCGTCTCGAGGAGCGTCTCGACCAGCCGGGGGCGCAACCGGTCGTAGCTCTCCGGGGCCGCACCGTCGTGCGGGTCGTGATGCCCGGCGAGGATGAAGAAGGTGGAGCCGGTCGCGCCTTGCCGGCGTTCCTCGGCGACGATCTCCTCGAAGCGCCAGTTCGGATCGGTGCCGCGGGCCCGGTGCACCGGGGCGGCGGCGAGTGCCGTCGCCTCGCGCAGCGCGGGGCCGAGCCGGCCCCCGAGCAGGTCCCGCTTCAGCCTCGCGGCGGCACCCCGGAGCCCGATGCGGGTCCAGCGCCAGGGCGAGTCGACGTCGTGAGTGAGCGCAACGGCAAACCGGGCTCCGTGCCACCTTGGCGGCTCGAGGCCGAGCCTCGCGCGCAGGCGTTCGAGCGGCGGGTCGAGCGGCGCGACGGACGACCAGGCGGCGCGAAAGCGGCCGTGCTCGTCGTGCCGCGCGTCCCGCTCCTCGACCCGGGCGAGGTGGAAGAACGACTCCGCGACACCGTCGTCGTCCGGCCGCTCGCCCCGCGCGACCGCTTCCCACGCCTCCGGGCGATACGGCACATCGTCGCCGAATCCCAACTCCGTCGCGCCGATCGAGTCGAGCACCCAGCGGGCCCGTCGTTCGACATCGGCTGGAATCACGAGAGCACGCTCCGCACGACGCGGGCGAGATGGACCAGCCCGGGTTTGGGATCGTCGCGCGCGAACACGGCCTCCACGTACGGGGGCCGCTGAGGAGCTGGCCGCTCGCCCGGGAGGAGCGTGATCGCCCAGTGCCGCCGGTGGCCGTCCATCCTCGCCTCGCCGGGCGCGCCGCCGACGAGGTCGTCGTAGGCGATTCTGGCCACGTCCACCCCGCACGCCGCGGCGAGCCCGTGCCACTGCCACAGGCGCGGGTTGATCTCCATCAACTTGAACTTGCGGTCGCGGGGGTCGAGCTTGAGCTCGACCTGCGAGATGCCCGTGTAACCGAAGGCGCGGAGCAGCGCGAGAGCAGCGTCGACGGCCTCGGGCTCCCAGACGGCCTCACCGACGCGGCACGTCCCGATTCCGGGCGGCGTCTGTTGCAGCTTGCGGCCCGAGAAGACACCGAGCGCCCGCCCTTCGCGGTCGAGGTAGCTCCCGACCGTGTAGAGGGCGTCGTCTCCGCCCGGGACGAGCTCCTGCACCATCGGCGCGAACTCCTCCGCCCGCGCGTATGCGTCCTCCGTCTCGCCGAGCGTCTCGCACCGGAAGGCCTGGCGGCGGAAGCGCTGCTTGAAACCGACGGGATGTGCCGGCTTGACCAGCACGGGCAATCCGATCTCCTGCGCCGCCGCGCGCGCTTCCTGTGCGGAGCCGGGATATCGCGTCTGCGGGACGTCGACGCCGGCCGACTGGGCCCGCTCGAGCTGCGTGCGCTTGTCCTGGACCTGTTCGAGCAGCGTCCAGTCGGGAAAAGGAGCGAGGACATCCAGGCCGCCGAGGTGCCGGGCAACCGCGTTCAGCCCTTCGTCGTGCGTAGGGACGACCACCACCCGTCCGAGCGCGCGCAGGAACGCGATGAACCTCGACTCGTCCTGCGCCGGATCGGGACAGAGGAACGCCTCCGCGTAGCGGGATCGGAAGCCGAGCGCGCCCGGACGGTGGTCGAGGGCGAGGACGCGGACCCCGGCACGGCCGAGCGACCTGATCGCGGCCAGGCCGTTCACCCAGCCGACGTCGATCACGGCAGCCGGAATGTCGCGATCTGCAGGCACGGTCTCAGACAGCTCAGCGGAGCGCGCGGCGGAGCGCGTCGAGGTCGTCCTGCGTCGGTTCCCAACCCGCAGCCTCGACGTTGGCCCGCACCTGGTCCGGCTTCGTCGCGCCGGCGATCACCGAGCTCACCGGCGGCTGCGCGAGGAGGCACCCGACCGCGACCTCGAGGATGGTGACGCCGCGTTCCTCGGCGTACCGCTCGAGCGACTCGAGCCGGTCGAACGTCTCCTCGGTGAAGACCTCGTGACGGCCTGCCAGGCGCGTCCCGTCGGGATGCTGTTCGTTCCGCCGGTACTTGCCGGTCAACAGCCCGCTCGCGAGTGGGAAGTACGGGAGTACGCCGAGGCCGAGGCGCTCGCAGGCCGGCAGCAGCTCCTCCTCCGCTTCGCGCCGCAGCAGGGAGTACTGGTTCTGCGCGCTCACGGGGCGCGTCCAGCCGCGCTCTCGCGCGAGCGCGTCGACCCCCTCCACCTCGGCTGCCTCGAGGTTCGAGTGCCCGACGTACCGGACCTTGCCCTCGCGGACGAGCTCGTCCAGCGCTCCGAACGTCTCCTCGAACGGAGTCACGCGATCGGGCGTGTGGTACTGGTAAAGGTCGACGTAGTCGGTGCGCAGCCGCTGCAAGGAGCCCTCGATCGCCTTGCGGATGTACTCGCGGGAGCCGCGCGCCTCGGTCCCGTCGCCCATGTCGCCGCCGAACTTCGTCGCGATGACGACATCCGCGCGCCGGCCCGCGAGCACTTCGCCGAGGAACGACTCGCTGCCGCCCTTGTTGCCGTAGATGTCAGCGGTGTCGAACAGGGTGACCCCAGCGTCGAGAGCCGCCTCAACCACTGCGCGAGTCCCCTCGAGGTCGACGCGCATGCCGAAGTTGTTGCAGCCGAGCCCGACCACCGAGACCGCGGGCCCATCCGTTCCCAGCCGCCGCGTGCGCATCACCACCACTACGCCACGACCCGGTAGACCTCGAATACCTCGGCGAAATCGCGGTTGACATTGATGCCGTGCGTCCGCGCAAGGTTGCGGATGTACTCGGGGTCGGAGTAGCGCCGATGCTGCTGCGATGCGTACTTCGAGAGCGCCGCGATCTTCCGTTCGACGTGCGCGGTCTCGAGCGCGACGTACGCCTGATAGGCGAAGTCGAAGTTGTTCCAGGGAATCTCGTAGCCGAGGATCGTCGTCCGCTTGAACGCGCGCAGGCCCTCGGCGGCGATCACCTGGTGGTCCTGGTGGATGTCGTGCAGGCTCGGCTGGAAGACCGCGTCGGGGCGCCACTCCTCCCAGAGCGCGACGAGCAGCTCGAGGATGTCCTGGCGGTGCTCGGGGAACGTGCGTACGTCGAAGTCGTGGACCGTGAGGTTCTCGGGGGTGATGCCGAGCTCGCCGGTCGCCTCTTTCACCTCCCGCGCGAGCGTGTCGGGAGCGAACCCGTCGGGGAGCGACCGGGTCGCGATCGAGAAGGCCACGTAGCGCACCTCCGAGCCCGCCTCGACCAGGCGAGCCATCGTCCCACCGGCGCCGAACTCGCCGTCGTCCGTGTGGGGCGCAAGGACGAGCACCCGTTCCCAGCCTCCGATCACGCGGCCTTTCCTATCACGGCCGCCGTAGTCTTCGTCCTCCATGCCCCATGGAGACCTCGCTCAAGTGGCTGCTGTCGTCGGCGCGGTCGGGTCGCTCCTCGTCCTCCTGCCCCGCCGTCGCGGCCGGCTGCTCGCAGGGCTCGCGGTCCTGGCGGTCGCAGAGGCGCTGCTTGCGATCGCTCTCATCCCCCGTTCGGATCTCTCGCGGCTCCACCGGCCCCTGATCCTCACCGGGCTGGTCGTGATCGCCGCGGTCGTGATCGCGCTCGCAGTGGTGCTCGTGCGTCGGCCCACCTGGACGCCGGTCGTCTTGCTCCTCGCGGCCCCATTCCGTATCCCGGTCGATCTCGGCTCCCAGCATGCGTTTCTGCTGTTGCCGCTCTACGGTGTGCTCGCCGCCGCGGGGCTCGCATTCTGCTGGCGCCTGGCATTGGCAGAGCCCAGGCCCGTCACCCCGCTGCTCACCGCGCCGGTCGGCGCCTTCATCGCCCTAAGCGGGCTCTCGCTTCTCTGGTCGCGCGACCTGAAGCAGGGAAGCATCGAGCTCGTCTTCTTCCTGTTCCCGTTCGCCGCGATGTTTTCGATCGTCGCGCGGACGCCGTTCGCGGCCTGGCTGCCCCGGGTGCTCGCCGTCACGCTCGTCGCGCTGACCTCGGTCTTCGCCCTGATCGGGCTCTTCCAGCGCGCGACTCACAGGCTCTTCTATGCACCGAACCTCGAGGTCGACAACGCGTTCACGTCGTACTTCCGCGTCAGCTCGGTCTTCAAGGACCCGAGCCTCTTCGGTCGGTACCTCGCGCTCGGCACCGCAGTCGTCGTCTCCGCATACCTGCTCGGACGAATCAGGCTCGCGGTGGCGGCCCCCGTGCTCGCACTCGCCTTCGCCGCGCTCTGGTTCTCGTACTCGCAGTCGAGCATGGTCACGATCTTCGTGGTGGTGACTGCGCTGGCACTCGCCGCGGGCTCGAGAGAGACGCGCCTCGTGGTCGTCGCCGTCTCCGCCGGGATCGTCATCGCCGCGGGTGCGGTCGTCGGACTACACGCGCGCGGCGACTCGGCGCGAAAGTCGACGAGCGACCGGTCGCGTCTGGTCGCCGTCACCTGGAGGGTCTTCCGAAATCATCCGCTCGTGGGCGTCGGGGTCGGCGCCCAGCCGAAGGCGAGCCGTGACGAGGCCGCGCACAAGCTCGCTGCGAGCAGAAACAAGTCGCACACGACTCCGCTGACGGTCGCGGCGGAGCTCGGCGTGCTCGGCATCCTCGCCTACCTCGCGTTCCTCTACGGCGCCGCCCGAGGGCTCTTCGCCGTGACGAACCGGAATCGGGCACTCGGCATCGGCCTGGCCGCCGTCTTCCTGACCCTTGTCGTCCACTCCCTCTTCTACTCGGGCTTCTTCGAGGATCCGATCACCTGGGGCGCGCTCGCGGTCGCCGCGGCCGCCCTGGCCGCCGCGCGGCCCGAGTGCGCCGCCGCGGACGGTGCCGGCGGCGGCACGGCCGGGAGCATCGCTACGCTCGAAAAGTCGCCGGCCGACCGTCCACCCTCTCTCGCCGCGGACCGCGGCGAGCCCTGATCGCAGCTGTCGCTCTCCCGTTGCTCGCCGGGACGGCCGCCGGCTGTGGCGCCCGAGCCCGGGAGGCCTTCCATCCGCATGCGCATCCACGACCGGGAGTCGCCGTGAGGGTGGTCGTCTTCGACGGCGACCTCCGACGCCGCGTCCCGGGGGCCACCGTCTGGATCGGCAGCCGGCGGATACGGGCCGACCACCGAGGTGTGGCGCGGACGCGGCTCGTCCCCCGAAGCGTGATCGTCAGGGTGAAGGCGCGCGGCTACTCGACACGGACGCGACGGGCGAATTTCCGCCGCCTCCCCATCTTCACGTTCCGCGTCTACCAGCCCCGCCTTCAGTGGACGATGTACGGAGCCGATCCGTCGAGGACGCAGGTCCAACGGGACGTGCGGCTTCGGCCGCCGTTCCGGATCGTCTGGATGGTCTCGAACGAGAACCTGATCGAGTTCCCGGCGGTCACGTCGGACGGCTTCGGCTACATCGGGTCGGCCAGGGGAACGATTCGCGCCTTCTCGATGCGGTACGGCACGATCGCCTGGCGCCGCGAGACGCACGCCACCATGGCCGCCTCCCTCGCGGTCTGGGGGGACAAGCTCGTGGCGCACGACATGGGCGGCCATGTGCGCGTCCTCGATCGCCGAAACGGGCACGTCCTCTGGGTGAAGGACATCGGCTCGCCGATCGAGTCGTCGCCGGTCGTCCGCGACGACGTGGACTACTTCGGTGCCTGGAACGGACGGGTGTACGCCCTCGATCTGCGCACGCGACGCGTGCGCTGGGCCTACTCCTCCGGGGCGAAGGTCACGGCCAGCGTCTCGCTCGCGGGCGGCACCGCGTTTCTCGGCAACTACGGTGCCTCCGTGCTCGCCTTGTCGACGCGGACGGGAAGGCTGCGCTGGCGGGGCAGCGTCAACGGTCGCGTCTACGGCACGGCGCCCGTGACCGGCGGGCGGCTGTTCGTTCCCTCATCCACCGGCGGTTCCGTGACGGCGTTCTCGACGACCGGCGCGCGGTTGTGGTCGTTCGGGACGGGCTCGTACGTCTACTCCTCGCCGGCCACCTGGGCCGGCCGGGTGATCTTCGGCTCGTACAACGGTGTCCTCTACTGCCTGTCGGCAGGCAGCGGACGCGTCCTGTGGACGGTCCGGATGGGCGGCGCGATCTCGGGCGCTCCGGGGATCGTCGACGGAGTCGTGTACGCGGCGAGCTTCGCGAACAGGACGGTCGGCGTGGACGTGCGCACGGGCCGCATCATCTTCAGGTTTCCCCACGGTGAGTACGTCCCGGTCTCCGGGAACGGCGGCCGCCTGCTACTGCACGGCTACTCCCACATCTGGGGCGTCGAGCCGCGTCACCGCCGATGAGGCGCGCTGTGCTCGTGCTGGCGCTCGTCGTCGTCCTCGCCGTCGGCGCCGTCGGGGCGTTCGTGCTCTACCGCAAGCACCAGAGCCGCAACGTCCGGGGCTCGTCATCCGTCGAGTTCGTCACCACGCAAGCGGCCCCCGCGAAGCGCACGCCGCTCGAGCTCAAAATCGTTCCGTGGCCCCTGTTCGGCTACACCCCCAGCGGGACGCGCTTCGCGGACGGCATCCGGGTTCGGCCGCCCTTCCGCCGCCTCTGGCTCTCCGGCGGCGACACGCTGCTCGAGTTCCCGCCGGCCATCGCCTACGGACGGCTGTACATCGTCAACGCCTACGGCGCCGTGGCAGGGTTGAACACCCGGACGGGAAAGCGGGCGTGGAAGTTCGAGGGGCACCGATGTGCGGCGTCGTCACCGGCCGTCTCGAAGATCCTGCACGGAACGGTCTACGTCACGCTGCTCAATCGAAGCGGCTGCGGCGGGAACAAGATCGGGGACGGCGAGCTCGTGGCCCTGAAGCACAACTGGGGTCAGGTGCGCTGGAGGAAGCAGATCGGACCAAGCGAATCGTCGCCGCTCGTCGTCGGCGACACGGTCTATGTCGGGGACTGGCGCGGATACGTCTACGCCTTCGATGCGGCCACCGGGAAGCTGCGCTGGCGCTACAAGACGGGCGACCGTATCAAGGGAGGGGTGACGTACTCCGCGGGCAGAGTGTTCGTCGGCTCCTACGACCACCACGTGTACGCGCTGAACGCACGCACGGGCACGCTGATCTGGCGCGCCTCCGCGCAACTCCGGCTCGGCTCACAGGGCACGTTCTACTCGACGCCCGCCGTCGCTTACGGCCGGGTGTACATCGGCGCGACGGACGGCAAGGTCTACTCCTTCGGTGCCCAGAGCGGGAAGCTCAGGTGGGCGCGCGGGACCGGCGGCTACGTCTACGGCTCGCCGGCGATCTGGAAGCAGCGCGTCCTCGTCGGCTCGTACAGCGGCCGCTTCTACGCGCTCGACGCGGCGACGGGCGACGTCAGATGGACGTTCGATGCCGCCGGCCCGATCTCGGGCTCTGCGACCGTGATCGACGGCGTCGTCTACTTCGCGACGCTCAAGGGACGCACGTACGGGCTGGACGCGGCGACGGGAAAGCAGGTCTGGACGTTCCCGGACGGGAGGTACTCCCCGGTCGTGGCGGACAAACAGCGCCTCTATCTCGTCGGCTACGCAAAGGTGTACGCCTTCGAGCCCAGGGCGCGCAGCTCGAAGTAGCTCAATTGGGTCGACCGGTCATTTCAGACGGAAGTGACGCGCACGACGAACACGGGCGTCCGCGGCCCAAGGTTCCCGGCGAGGTCGAGTCCCGCGAGCTGCAGGCGATAGCGCCCCGGTCCCTTCGGCTGCCATTGCAGCCTCGCTCTCCTGCTCTTCGTATACGTCACCGCGACCCGCTTCCCGTTCACGAACAGGACGCCGTGCGCGGGCTCGCTCACCCGGTAGACGACCCGCACCCTCTGGCCGGGCCGTAGCCGCGCCTTGTACGAGACGAGCCGGGCCCGCGGCGGCACGGTGTCGAGCGCGATCTGCCGAGGGAGGCGGAAGGTCCGTCCGGCCCGCGCGAGCCGTACCTCGACGTGGTAGAAGCCGTCGGGCGCAGTCGCGCCGCTGCTGTCGCGACCATCCCACTCGAGCGTGGAACGCCCGCTCGGAAGGTGCTGCCCCGCGACCGGGACGGCAATCGTCTCGCCCTGGGCGTTCAGGATCCTCACCGTCACCGTGTCCGCGCGGTGGAGTCGGACTCTGATCGCCGCCTTCGAGGTCGCGCACCCGCACGCGGGCGAGA
This sequence comes from Gaiellaceae bacterium, assembly GCA_036377995.1. Taxonomy (GTDB): domain Bacteria; phylum Actinomycetota; class Thermoleophilia; order Gaiellales; family Gaiellaceae; genus 3-1-20CM-4-69-9. The sequence continues at coordinate 1,983 of DASUXI010000153.1, read as the reverse complement.
ACGCGGGCTGCACGAACGACTCCTCGATGGGAGTCGCCTCGAGCTTCAGCCGCTCGGTCTCGGCGAACGCGACTGCGGTTCCGATGAGCAGCGCGAGGACGACGATCGTGGCGGCATGACGGCGCACGCCGGCGATTGTCGCACTCGCTAATCGAAGCCGCGGGCGGGCACCGGCCGGGGGCGCGAGAAATGCTTCCGAAAGACCCACGGAACGAACGCGGCCACTCCGACGACGAACCCGACCGCGATCACCCAGTTCGCCTGGGGCACGTTGAGCAGCTTCACCCCGCTGAGAGCTAGCACGCCCGCGAGCCCGAGCCTGAGGGCGTCGTCGGGGAGGCGGACCGTGAACCGGCTCGCGATCCAGATCCCGGGGATCGAGCCGGAGAGGAGCCACAGCATCGCGTGCACGTCGACGTGGCCCTGGACGAGATGGCCGATCCCGGCGACCCAGAGCAGGGCGGAGGCATGGAAGATGTCCGTGCCGACGATCTTCGCGACCGTGAGCGGATAGACCATCACCATCACGAGCCCGAAGAACGTCCCGCTGCCGACCGACGTCAGGCCGACGATGAAGCCGAAGACGGCACCGATCGCAATCGCCCTGATCTGGTCCTTACGCTGGAGGATGAACGGAGCGTCGCTGGGCTGGACTCCACGCTTGACGAACGTCTTCGCCACGAGGCCGATCGCGCCGAGCACGAGCGCCCCGCCGATCGCGTACGCCTCAGCCGACTGGACACCGCTCCCGTAGGCGTCTTCCAGCCGTCCCGCGGCCACTACGCCCAGGAGCGACATCGGCCCCGAGCCGAGGAACATCCACGCGGTCAGCCGCGCGTGAACCGTCCCGAGCCGCCGGTGCCGGATCGCGCCGAACGTCTTGAAGATCGCGCCGTGGAGGATGTCCGTGCCGACCGCGTACGTCGGCTTGAAGCCGAACAGGATCACGAGGATCGGCGTGAGCAGCGCACCGCCGCCCATCCCGGTGAGGCCGACGAGGACGCCGATCAACAGGCCCGTGAGGGTGAACTGCCAGGTCATCTATGCGCCGCGGTACGCCTCGATCAGGACCTCCGCCACCTCCGGCCTCGAGAACTCCTGAGGGGGCAGCTCGCCGGCGGCGAGGAGCTCCCGCACCTTCGTCCCCGAAAGGAACACGTGCTGGTCCGAATCGTGCGGGCACGTCTTGGCGGACGCCATCGAGCCGCACGCGCGGCACCAGAACGAGTGCTCGAAGAACATCGGCTCGACGTCGAGCTCGTGCGGCTCGAACTCGTCGAAGATCAGCTGCGCATCGTACGTGCCGTAGTAGTCGCCGACGCCCGCGTGATCCCTTCCGACGATGAAGTGTGAGCAGCCGTAGTTCTTACGGCAGAGCGCGTGCCAGATCGCCTCGCGCGGCCCTGCGTAGCGCATCGCTGCCGGAAACGCGGACAGGACGACGCGGTCGGTCGGGTAGTAGCCGTCGAGGAGGACCCGGTAGCAGTCGACGCGGGTGGCCGCAGGCACGTCGTCCGCCTTGGTGTCCCCGACCAGCGGATGGACGAGCAGGCCGTCGACCGTCTCGAGGGCGACCTTCGTCAGGTACTCGTGCGCGCGGTGGATCGGGTTGCGGGTCTGGAAGCCGACGACGCGCTTCCAGCCGCGCCCGGCAAATGCGGCGCGGGTCTCGGCCGGATCCTTCGCCAGCTCGGGGAACGGCGAGGCGGCCCGCTCGAAGACGGTCACGCGGCCCGCGAGGTAGAGCGGCTTCTGCTCGTACAGCCTCGCGACGCCGGGGTGCGCCTCGTCGGTGGTGCGGAAGGACTGCTGCGCCTCCCGCTCCTTGTCGTAGTCGTACACGTCCTCGACCTCGAGGACCGCGTACGCCGTGCCGTCGCCGTCGACGAGCGCGACCCGATCGCCCTTCGGGGCGACATCGACCGACAGGCCGACCGGGAGCGCCCAGGGAAGCCCGTTCGCGAGACGCATGGTCTCGAGCAC
>DASUXI010000152.1:0-12310 GCA_036377995.1 Gaiellaceae bacterium | reverse complement strand
CGTCGGTCAGCTTCTTCAGATGATGCGAGACCGTCGGCTGCGACAAGCCGAGCGGCTCGTACAGGTCACAGGCACAAACCGGCCCGCCGGCGGTCGCGAGCACATTCACGATCCGCACCCGCGCTGGATCCCCGAGTGCCTTGAACAGCTCAGCGGTTGCCAACGCCTCCTCCTGATCCAGCGCCGGCGCCCCGAGCGGCGCGCAACACGCGACCGGCGTCTCGAGCACGGCCATCAGACCCGCACCCCCAGCTCCTTCATCCTCTTGGACGGCATCGGCATCGCACACCCCGTCACATCGACACCTGTAAATATATCGAAAGTTGTGGATCTGTCAAGAACGCCCTGCGGATCAGAAAGCCGCCGAGGTACGGCGGACTCTTACTAAGGCTTCGCTTCATCCTGTTCGGGTGATCCGCCGGGCCCGGTGCCGCTCGAGCATTTGCTGTCGTGCCCGCCGGTACTACCGAATTCTTCGAGAGCCTCCGGGAGCGGGGGCCCCAACCCGCGCTGGCCAGGACGGAGGGCACCATGGCCTTCGAGCTACGGGACGGCAAGCGGACGCAGCGGTGGCGTGTAGAGATCGAGAAAGGGAACCTCACGGTGTCGCATCGCCAAGGGTCGACCGACTGCACGGTGCGGACGACGCAAGACGTGTTCGACGGAATCGTGCGGGGCGAGGTCAATGCCTTCGCAGCCGTGTTGCGCGGCACGTTGTTCATCGACGGGGACCCGAAGCTGCTCGTCAACTTCCAGCGACTGTTCCCGAGCCCGCCCAGGACATGAGCGACTCGGTCGTCAAGATCCTCGACGGCAACACTTTCGTCGTCAGCGACGAGCGCGGCGACATCGAGGCGTCCCTGACCGATCCGACCGGACTGTTCTCGTTCGACACGCGCTTCCTGTCGAAGTGGATCCTGACGGTCAACGGACAGCGCCTGAATCCCCTCTCCGTCGACGACCTGCAGTACTTCGAGACCCGCTTCTTCCTCGTGCCCGGGACCGGGACCGTGTACGTCGACTCCAAGCTGTCGGTCATTCGGCGCCGCGCCGTCGGCGACGGCTTCCACGAGCAGCTGACGATCATGAACCACGACGAGGAGCCGGTCGAGCTGACAATTCGCGTCGATGCCGGATGCGACTTCGCGGACCTCTTCGAGGTGAAGGACGCGCTCGAGAAGAAGGGCACCTACACGACGCGCGTGGACCAAGGGGAGCTCGTGCTGAGTTATGAGCGCGAGACGTTCGGGCGCGCAACGACGATCTCGTCGACGCCTGCCGGCGAGATCGACGAGGGCGGCTTCACCTTCGCAGCGAAGGTCGGGCCGCACGGCGAGTGGACGACGGAGTTCGACGTCGTCGCCGCGATGCTCGTGTCCGGCGAAAGGCACCGGCGTACGAGGTTCGGGAGAAATGGGCGCGGCCGGATGAGCATGCGCGCGAATCTCGACCGGTGGCTGGCGTCGGCGCCGCGCATCGAGTGCGACTGGGAGCCGCTCAAGTCGACGTACCGGCGCAGCCTCGTCGACCTCGCGGCGCTGCGCTTCTCGCCCCCGATCGCCGGCGGCCGCAGCCTTCCCGCTGCCGGCCTCCCGTGGTTCATGACGATGTTCGGGCGCGACAGCATCTTGACCAGCCTGCAGGCGCTCCCGTTCACGCCGGAGCTGGCGGCGACCACCCTCCGGATGCTGGGCGAGTGGCAGGGAACGAGGGTCGACGACTTCCGCGACGAGGATCCGGGCCGGATCCTGCACGAGATGCGCTACGGCGAGCTCTCCGCGTTCGAGGAACGCCCCCACACGCCGTACTTCGGCTGTGCCGATGCAACCCCACTGTACGTCGTGCTGCTGGACGAGTACGAGCGCTGGTCCGGCGACAGGAAGCTCGTGCGCGACCTCGAGTACGAGGCAAGGGCGGCCCTGAGCTGGATCGACGAGTACGCGGACCTGCAGGGGAACGGCTACGTCTCGTACCGGCGACGCAACGAGGAGACAGGGCTCGAGAACCAGTGCTGGAAGGACTCGTGGGACTCGATCTCGTACCGTGATGGACGCCTCCCAGGGTTTCCGCGGGCGACGTGCGAGCTCCAGGGCTATGCGTACGACGCGAAGGTGCGCGGCGCGCGGCTCGCCCGCGCGATCTGGAGGGACCCGCAGCTCGCCGAGCGCCTGGAGCGGGAGGCGGCCGACCTGAAGCGGCGTTTCAACCGCGACTTCTGGATGGAGGACGGCGAGTACTTCGCGCTCGCGCTCGACGCGGACGGGCAGCAGGTCGACAGCCTTTCGTCGAACAACGGGCATCTCCTGTGGAGCGGCATCGTCGACAAGACGAAGGCGAAGTCGGTCGTGCGTCACCTGCTCGGACCGCGCCTGTTCTCCGGCTGGGGCGTGCGGACGCTCGCCGAGGGCGAAGCCCGCTACAACCCGATCGGTTACCACGTCGGCACGGTGTGGCCGTTCGACACGTCGTTCATCGCCTGGGGCCTTCGCCGCTACGGCTACAAGCGGGAGGCGGCGCTCCTGGCCGACGGTATCCTCGAAGCGGCCGAGTTCTTCGACGGACGGCTACCCGAGGCGTTCGGCGGCTACGAGCGGTCGCTGACCAAGTACCCGGTGCAGTATCCGACGGCGTGTAGCCCGCAGGCCTGGTCGACCGGGGCGCCCCTGCTGCTGCTGCGAACGATGCTCGGGCTCGAGCCGACGGGCGACCATCTCGTCGTCGACCCGGCGCTGCCGGCCGGCATCGGCCATCTCGAGCTGCTCGACATCCCCGGACGCTGGGGCCGGGTGGACGCGTTCGGGCGCGGCCGTGTTGACGTCCGCGCCCGCAAGCAGAGGCGCGACTAGCTCACGCCCTCCTCGTCGACCGCGACCAGAGGCCACGCGTCGCGGTGTCATCTCAACCGGATGACTCGGCCGGATGCCCTCTTGGCTGCGTCGTCGGGATGCGGCCGCCGACGAAGAGCGCGATCATGCACAAGACAGCGAGAATCGCCAGTGCCGAGCGAAGCCCGTTGATGCGCGCCTTGCTGTACGCGTCGACCGTCGCCTCCGTCGTCCTCGAGCTCACGTGTGCTTCGTCGAGGGCGGCGGTGAGGTCCGCGTCGGAGATGAACGGAACACCGCCGGCGAGCTTAACGTTTGCTTCAGACTTGACGCGATCCGGGATCGCCGAGCTCTGTTCGATGTTCGTCAAGAACGACGCGGAGAGCGCCGCGATCATGATCGATCCGGCGAGCGCCGTCCCGAGCGACGCGCCGAGGTTCGTCATCGTGTTCTGGAGACCACCGACCTCGGGGCTGTCCTCGTCGGGAACGGCCGAGACCGTGACCGCCCCGAGCTGCGAGGCGAGCGCCCCGATCCCGAGCCCGATGAGCAGCATCGGGACGAAGACGATCTCCGCACCCGCATCCGGGTCGAGACCGGCGAGCAGCACGATCGTCCCCGCGAAGAGCGAGAGCAACCCGCAGCGCACGACCAGCCTGGGTGAGACGTCCGGCCAGAGCTTCGGGATGCCGATTGCGGCAGCGAGCAGCGTCAACGACAGAGGCAGGAGGCGCGCACCGGTCGCCAGCGCCGAGAGGCCGAGGCACACCGACAGGAAGAGCGGAACGACGAAGAACAACCCCGCCTGGACGAGGTACTGGAAAAAGAACATCGTCAGGCCACCGGCGAGCTGCCTGTTGCGCAGCATGGCCGGACGCACCAGTGGTTCCTTGCCGCGCCCCTCACGCCAGTTCTGCCAGCGGAAGAACAGCCAGATGACGAACAACCCGCCGATCATCAACCAGAGCGACGGCGAGAGGCCGGCCCACGAGGGCTGTCCGGGCTTGGCCTGGATCCAGCCCCACTCGCTCGTGCGCAACACGCCGAATACCAGCAGCCCGAGGCCGAACGCCGACAGGAAGGCTCCGAAGAGGTCGAGCTTGGGCCGTGCGTCGGAGGGCGCATCGGCGATGCGGCGCGTGAGGAGCAGGATCACGATCACGAGCACGACCTCTCCGGCGAAGACCCAGCGCCACGAGAAGTAGGTCGTGCAGAAGCCGCCGATCAGCGGCCCGACCGCGACGGCGATGGCGCCCGCCGCCGCGACCAGTCCGTAGGCTGCCGGGCGCCGCACCGGCGGGAAGTTCGAAGCGACGAGCGCGACGATCGCCGGCAGGATCAGCGCCGCTCCGACCCCCTCGAGGAACGACCAGCCGAACAGCAGCACCGGCAGGCTCGGCGCGATCGAGGTGGTGAAGGAGCCACAGCCGTAGATGACGCAGCCGATCGCGAAGGCACGCTTGCGCCCGATTAGCGTGCCGATCTTCGCGCCGGTGATCATCAGCGCCGCCATCACGAGCGTGTAGGCGGTGATCGCGCCCTGGATCCCCGTCACGGTCGTACCGACGTCCTTCGCGACCGTCGCGATCGAGACGTTCATCACCGAGCTGTCGAGTGTCATCAGGAACTGCCCGGCGGCGAGCGTCAACAGTACGACTGTGGCGCCGCCTGTTGCGCGGGCAGCCGGAGCGGCTTCGGCGACGGTCACAGCCGTGTCACCGTCGGCAGAACTGTCTGCAGGCGGTGGGGAAGTGATCCCGAAACGACAGAGGCCGCGGCCCTATGCGGTTGCCAAAGCTTCTCGTCGTCGAGAAACGGATACTCGGACGCGATCATGTCCCCCTTTGCCCTCCTCGGGCGCGTGAGTGAACGCCGACGATAACGCCGTTTCCAGGCGGGTCGCGTCACCCCTTCCGGAGGATCTCCGCGCTGGCCCGTCAGGCCGGCTGAACCAGGATCACGACGATCGTCGCGATACCGAGCGCCGCCCCGAGGGCGGCGAAGAGCAGCGCGGCGCGCGTCTCGAACGGCGCGTACTGACCGCGCGCGAGTGCCTGCTCGACCTGCCTCTGCCTGAGATAGGCGTACCCGACGAACAGTACCCCGGCGACGGTGAACGCGATGCCGAGTGCCTCGAACGGCCAGGTCGCTCCGGACGAAAGCTCCGGCACGAGCTTCCCTGCCGCCAGTCCGACGGCGAGGTCGTGAGACCGGTGCGCCACCAGGCCAGATACGTGCGCTCGTTCGCGAGACGCGTACGGCGCGTCGCGTCGACCACGTCGCCGTCAGGCCGGCCCACAGCGGTCGATTCGGCAGCCCGTCGTCGTTCCCTCCCGCGCGGGCGGTCATCCCAACGGACGAGGGACGACGCGGCGAGCGCCGGGAGACCGTCTGACGTCCTCGTCATGATCGCCACGTGAACATCGGCGTGCACCTGCAGCGCCTGCGCAGCCCCCGGCAACCCGACGTCGTGCAGGCGCCGCCGCAGCTCGGAACGGGAGAGCTTGCGGCGTCGTTCGCGCCGCCCGTGTGGTTGAGAAACGTCGGTCGCACGTCGTGGCTGCTCGTCGGGCTCCTGCTGGTAATCGCCGGGTTGATCTGGCTGGTCGGCGCGACGATCACGATCGTCGGCCCCGTCGTGGCGGCGACGATCGTCGCGACGGTCGCGATGCCGCTCGTCGGCCGGCTCGCGAAGCACATGCCGCGTGCGGCGGCGGCGGTAATCGTCCTCCTCGGGCTGCTCGCTCTCGGCCTCGTCGTGCTCATCGTCGTTCTCGGCGGCATCACGTCACAAGAGGACGCGATCGGTCAGAAGCTGGGTGCGGCGGCCGACAAGACTCAGAGCTGGCTGCAGAGCCTGGGCGTCGACTCGTCGGGTGCGTCAGGCGCGTCGTCCGAGGTGAAGTCGGCGGTGCCGAAGATGGTCTCGACGTTGACGCACGGGATCGTGAACGGCATCGCCGGGCTGACGTCGCTTGCCTTCACGCTCTCGTTCTTCTTGCTCAGCCTGTTCTTCGTGTTGAAGGACGGTCCGACGATGCGACGGTGGGTCGACCGGCACCTCGGCGTGCCGCATGCGGCAGCGACGACAATCACGGGCGGCGTGATCAGGTCGCTGCGCGGCTACTTCCGCGGCGTGACGCTGGTCGCGGCCTTCAACGGCGTCGTCGTCACCCTGGGTGCGCTCGTGCTCGGCGTCCCGCTGGCGGGCACGATCGGCGTCGTCACGTTCGTGACGGCGTACATCCCCTATGTCGGGGCGTTCGTTGCAGGTGCCTTCGCGGTCTTGATCGCGCTCGGCGCGAAGGGAACGACAACGGCGTTGATCATGCTCGTCATCGTCATCCTGGCCAACGGCTTGCTGCAGAACATCGTGCAGCCTTTCGCGATGGGCGCGGCGCTCGACCTCAACCCCCTTGCGGTGCTCATCATCTCGATCGGCGCCGGCTGCATCTTCGGGATGATCGGCCTCGTTCTTGCCGCACCCCTCACTTCGGCGGCGGTGCACATCACGCACGACCTCTCGCGGGCGCGGGTCGCGAGCGAGCTGGAGCCGGAGCATCCACCACCTGAGATGCCGTGAGGCCGGCGCCGCCCTAGCCGACGCCTAGCGCTGAGACCAGCGCGGCGAGGCTCTCGACGTCCGTCTTCGCCGGCGACGACGACGCGCGCGATCGAGCGATCGGCTGCCGGAAGCTCCGAGCGGTTAGGTTCACCAGATGGGGTGGATCAGTACCGAGCTGGCACTGACAGCACTGGCGGCGATGTTGTCGCCCACGACACTGACCTTCTCGGTGCTCGCGCTCGTCCTGGGCGCCCGCCCGCTCCGGACCGGACTCTGGTTCTACCTCGGCGCGCTGACGGCGACCCTCGGCATCGGGGTGATCGCGGCCTTCGTCCTCGGCGACGCAGCAGCGTCACAGACGCCGAGCACCCCGAAGACCTGGGTCGCGATCGTCGACGTCGTTGCGGGAGCGCTCCTCCTCCTCTGGGGCGTGCGGCTCATCCGCCGGCCTCCCGACCCGAAGCAGACGGCGAGCGCGGTCGACCGGATGGGCGCGATCGCCTCCTCGCCCGTCATCACGATCGTGGGCGCCGGCGCCGCGCTCGCGAATCCCGGGGCGTTCATCCCGATCGCGCTGAAGGACATCTCGGAGCTCGACCCCACCGCTGCGGGGTATATCGCTGCGTGGGTGTTCTTCACGCTCGTCTCGTTGCTGCCCCTCGCGCTGGCGCTCGTCATGCTCCTCGTGGCGCGCCAACGAGCGGAGCGCCTGCTCGCGCGGGCGCGCGTGTGGCTCGAGCGGCACGCGATGACGATCGCAGCGGTGATCGTGGTTGCGCTCGCGTTGTCGCTGCTGCGCAACGGCATCGCGGGCTTGACGAGCTGAGCGCACGTGTACCCGGCGCTTCTGATCCTCGTCCTCCCGATGCCCCTCGTCGCGATCACGATGGACTACGTCTGCTTCGACAGCAGGGGCGCTCACGAACTGGCAGGTGACGTCGAAGAGGCCGTGCTACCAGCCGAGATCGAGGTCGCGGCCTGAGATGCCGGAAGGGCGCCCGCCGCGGGAGTTCAAGGTCGAGCCGACCGCGGCGGGAAGGTTCGCGCGCTGGGTCCAGCGGGCTCGCATCGTTCGCGAGCAGGTCGAGGCCGCGCGTGAACGACATTCGTCGGTCGACCTCGGGTTCACCGTCGTCGAACGGGACTCGGACATCGGCGGCGGGCTGCTTGCCGGGGCTCTCGCGTACCGGCTGTTCGTGCTGCTGCTGCCGACGGCCCTGCTGCTCGTGTCGGGCCTCGGGCTCTACGCCGGGGCGACCGACAAGAGCCCCAGCACGGTGGCGAAGGAGGCGGGGCTCAACGGCCTGATCGCCAACGAGGTCGCGTCGGCCGCCTCGGACCGTGCGCGCGGGCTCGTCTTCGTGCTGATGATTCCCGCGGTGGTCTACGCGACGGCGACGCTGTACCGCTCGCTCGCCAAGGTGCATGCACTCGTCTGGCAAGGCTCAGCGCGCGGCGTGAGCGCCTCGCCGCGCGGCGTCGCCGTCTTGCTCGGTGCGCTCGTGGTCCAGTTCGCCGCCGTCGAGACCGTCGGCTGGATCCGCCGGACCGACCAGCTCGGCGGCGTCGCGGCCCTGCTCGTCTACCTGGTGTTCGTCGGCGGCGCCTGGCTCCTCGTCGCGTGGAAGCTCCCGCACCGCGACGCCGGCTGGAAGGCGCTCATTCCGGGCTCCGTGCTCCTCGGCGTCGGCCTGCTGTTCGTCAACGTCTTCAACGTGTACGTCACGACTCGCCTGGTCGAGGGCCGTGCCGACACCTACGGTGCGCTCGGGATCGCGGCCGCACTGCTCTTCTCGCTCGTGCTCGTCGGTCGGCTCATGATCGTCTCCGCCGAGCTGAACGCGACACTCGACGAGCGTCACCGGGTCGCACTAGAGTCGCCCGACGGGTGAGGCGTCGCCGTCTCCGCGCTGCACGCGATGGGACGTCGAACCTGTTCTCCGGGCCGAGGTCGGCTAGAGGCGCGAGCGACGACGGCACCACAGGCGCCAGAACGCGAAGGTTGCAAGCGCCCAGGCGGCCGCTGCGGCGCCGAACGTCGCAGCTGCAGGCGCGCCGGCGACCAGCGCCAGTCCCGCCGCGAGCACCAGCACGAGGTTCGCCTTGAACCAGAGGCGAACGAGCACGAAGAAGGTGCGCGCTCGACGGACGCCGTGGCGAACGCGCCGCGCCGCCGCATCCACGCCGGACGGCACGTCCCACCACGCGGGCGGCAGACCCTGCATCGCCGCGTCGAGATCGTCGCGGGAGCGCGCCCGCAGGGCGAGCTCCATCCTGTCGCCGAGCTCCGCCGTCGAGAGCCGGCCCTGGACGAAGTGCCGCCGTAGCGCGCCCGAGGCACCTTCCCGCTCACGATCGCCGACGAGCACGGCGGAAAATGGTAGACGGCGCGCGACGAGTGTTGCCATGACCCCTCCTTCCCCGCGGGCGAGCCGGCCGACGGCAGGCCCTCGGCGGTCTGCGAACCGCGTGGCGACGTCAGCCGCCCGCCGGCACGGCCACCGGTCGTGACGGAGTCCGAGGCTTGAACGGGTGGAGCTCGTCCTGGCCGGGCTGGACGACGCCGTAGCTTGCCTCGGGACACTCGTTCCAGACACCCCGCAGGTCGCGGAGCGGCTCCGAGACGATCAGCCGCGACTCGTCCGAGATCAGCCCGAGAATCTCGAGATCCGGATGCAGCCTGCGAATCGTCGGCACGTCCGTCGAATAGAAGAGCGACCGCGAGTCACGCTCGCTCGAATAGCGGAACGCCCAGAGGTTGATGCCGTCGCTGGTTGCGACCGTCATCTGGACCGGGTACTCGACACCGTGCTCGCTTCCGACTTGCTCGATCAGACCGACCGCCTTCTCGACGGCCGCCGGCGGGTCGTCCTCGAGCCCGAACGTGAGCGCAAGATAGAAGAAGAGTTCCGAGTCGGTCGAGCCCTCGATCGACGGGAAGAGTGACGGGTCGACCGCGAAAAGGAGATCACGCCTCACCTCCGCAAACCCGCGAATCGCTCCGTTGTGCATCCAGAGCCAACGCCCGTACCTGAACGGATGGCAGTTCGTCTGCTGCACCGGCGAGCCGGTGGAGGCGCGAATGTGCGCGAAGACGAGCGGCGAGACGATGTGGCCTGCGATGTCGCGCAGGTTGCGATCGTTCCAGGCCGGCTCGACGCTGTGGAAGACGCCGGGCTCCTCGCCGACGCCGTACCAGCCGATCCCGAAGCCGTCGCCGTTCGTCGTCGTGGCGCCGAGCTGCGAATGAAGGCTCTGGTCGATCAGCGAATGCTTCGGCCGGTAGATCAGGTCCGTGATCGATACCGGCGAGCCCGAGTAAGCGAGCCAACGGCACATTGGAGTCTCCTTCCTCTCAGTGGTGGAAGCTCGAAGCGGTACTGCTGTCGTGGAGCTCGCGGCCCCCGCCCCGGGGAGACGGTCGCCGGTTTCACGAGCTACCCGGCGCGCCAGCCCCGGACGAGCAACTGCGCGAGCCGACCAGCCGTGATCACCGAGACGAGCGCGTTACTGGAAGAGCGCCGGAATGACCGGCGACGACGATGATGAAGTGCGATGTGCATCGCGAGCGACGATAGGCGCTCGGCGCGCGGTCCGCCTCACCCGGACCGGGTGATGTATCCAACGGGCGCGATCGGCCGTCGGCGGAAGCCGCCGGCGCTGCTCGCCAACGCTGGCCGGCGGCTCGGGCTGCTGCCCGTGCTGCTGTAGCTGCCCGTGCTCGCCTGCTGACTGCTCCGCCGGCCTATCTCACTCGCGGCTTTCTCGGCCTGCTCCGCGCCCGCCCCAAGCTCAGGCTCCAAGAGCCTTCTGCTTGAGAGCGTCGTACTCCGTCGGGGTGATCGCTCCCCTGTCGAGGAGCTCCTTCGCCCGGGCAATCTGATCGGCCGGGTCTTCGCGGCTCGCGACCGACCGGATGTACTCCTCGGTCTGCGCCTGAGCCGCCTGCTGCTCGCTCGCGGAGCGCTCGGCCATGCCGCTGCTCTGGACGATCAGGTATGTCAGGACGCCGATGAACGGCAGCACGATCACGAACACCGTCCAAGCCGCCTTGGTCCAGCCGGACACATCGTGACGGCGGAAGACGTCCATCAGAATGGTGATCAGGAGCCAGAACCAGATCACCCACGCGAAGAAGACGAGCATCGTCCACATCACGTCGAGAAACGGATAGCTCGCGGCAACCACGGTAACCCTCCTGGTTCGGATTGACCCTCGAGCCAAGCGTGGCCCCGTGCGCAGTGGCGGGGCATCGTCCGATCGGGATGAACCGCATGGCTGGCACTTCGACGGGCACAAACCCGTACTCGACACGCCGACGGAGCCGCCCGTACTTCGCCGCAGGATCGATCAGGGAGGCACCCGATGACAGCCCCTTGGCCGCGAACGACAGTTGAGTCGACCCCGAAACACAGACGGATTACTCTGTGGGGCGATCGGGTCCTTCGAGCGAAAGGAGCGGAAGGGATGAGCACCACCCCGAGGGAGGTAGACGGGCAGGTGACCACGACGCCCCGGTACGACTACCCGGCGACGGGCTATTACCCGGCCGAGAGCGGCGATGGGTGGCTGACGTTCGCGGGCATCATGCTCGTGTTCGGAGGCTTCCTCACCCTCCTCGACGGGATCGTGGCGCTGTCGCGGTCCTCGTTCTACGTCGCCAATGCGCACTACGTCTTCAGCGATCTCAACACCTGGGGCTGGATCCTGGTGGTCGCCGGCGTGATCGCCGTGACCGCCGGGTTCGCCGTGTTCTCGGGCTCCCAGTGGGCGCGCTGGAGCGGGATCGTCGTCGCCGCGGGCCAGGCGCTCGCTCAGCTGATGATGATCCAGGCCTACCCGTTCTGGTCGCTGTGCGTGTTCGCGATCGACCTGCTCGTCATCTACGCGCTCGCCGCCTGGGGAGGCCGGCGCAACAGCTTGGAAACGTGAGGCAACTGTCGAGCGGCGGTCGGGCGCGTCACGCCGACCGCCGCCGACGCGCCACCCACCTTTCGACACGCCGCGATAAGCGCGCTTCATGCCGGCCGGGTGATGACCTTCTGGCACCCATCCGGTTCGATGTCCTCGACAGGACCGTCGGATTGACCGGCGGGCTGTTGGTCCGGTACCGACTCGTCGAAGGAGGAACGTAGATGTCACAGCAGGCCACCGACACACCGGTTCTCGATCTGCTCGCCGGCATGACCGCACTCTCCGTCAAGGCCTCGAGCCTCGACGAGAAAGAGCTCATGCTCGTGCGCATCGCGGCTCTCGTGGCGATGGACGCGCCGCCGATCTCCTACTCGCTGAACCTCGCTGCGGCGGATGAGCTCATCGATGTCGAGGAGATCCGCGGAGTGTTCGCCGCCATCGCGCCCGTCGTCGGCACCGCCCGCATCGCCGCGGCGGTCGGAAACATCGTCAGGGCGCTCGCGCTCCAGGAGCTCGCAGAGTACGAGCCGATCGAGTCCTGAGAGCGACCGTTCCGGGGCGGCCCCGCTCGGCGGGGCCGCCCTGATCTGATCGCGCTCGTCCGTTCACCCGGCGGGCATGACGCAGAGTCGTCGGTCTCTCCCTTACGGTGAACCGAGAAGGAGTGAGATGAGCGAGCCGGCAAGCGAAGACCCACGTCAGACCGCCAGGGGGACCACATCCGGCCCCAGTGACCGCCGGTCGAGACGCGCTGGAGGAAGCTCGGCATCCGAGCGCGGCGGCCTGCTGCTCGGACTCGACCGGATCGCGCTCGCGCCCGTGCACGCCGCTGCCCGTTCCACCGCCGGGATCCTGGCGGGGGAGGCCGAGCGGGCAATCGACGCGGTGTTCGCGGGGCCGCTACCCGAAGCCTTCGGGCGGTCGCTCGCCGAGCATCGAGTCGTCGAGCGCGTCGTCGTGGAGGCGCTCGAGACCGTGTCGCCGGACCGCCTCGAGGCCGACGAGC
>DASUXI010000151.1:0-3473 GCA_036377995.1 Gaiellaceae bacterium | reverse complement strand
GCCGTCAGAGGACCGCCTGAGCGCCTCGCCGCTGCAGGCGGTGCCGTGGTGGCTCGACGAGGCCGGGCCCTTCTCCCCGGCGCCGCCGCTCGAGGACGAACTGGCGACCGACGTCTGCGTGGTCGGCGGCGGCTTCACGGGGCTCTGGACGGCGCTCGCCCTGAAGGAGCGGGAGCCGTCGGTCCGCGTGGTGGTGCTCGAAGCCGAGACGTGCGGCGCCGGGCCGAGCGGCAGGAACGGCGGCTTTCTCCACGGGTACTGGGCGTCGCTCGGTGAGACGCTCCCTCTGCTCGGGCGCGACCGGGCGCTCGAGCTCGCGCGTGCCGCCGAGCGGATCATCCCTGCGGTGCGGAGCCTCGTCGAGGCGCAGGGCGAGGACGTCTGGCTGCGCGAATCGGGTCTCCTCATGGTGTCGGGCGCCCCGGCGCAGGACACCGCGATCGAGCATGCGGTCGAGGCGGCAGCCTCGGTCGGGGCCTCCGACCAGGCGGTGCCGCTGTCGCAGGAGGAGGTCGCGGGCCGCGTGCGGTCGGCGACCTTTCGATCCGGCGTCTTCTTCCCGGAGTGCGCGACCGTGCAGCCGATGCGGCTCGTGAAGGCCTTGCGTCAGGCCGTCCTCGATTCCGGGATCGGGCTGTACGAGGGGTCCAGGGCGCTTGAGATCCGCGACGGCGAGGTGACGACGGCGAATGGCCGGGCCCGTGCGTCGGAGATCGTCGTGGCGATCAACGCGGCCGCGACGGGCTGGCGTCCGGTGGCGAGGCACGTGACGAACTTCGGCTCCTATGTCGTGCTCACCGAGCCAGTCCCGCACCTGCTCGAGGAGATCGGCTGGACCGGGGGCGAAGCCGTCGTCGACGGACGCATGTTCCTGCACTACTTCCGCACGACCGACGACGGGCGCGTGTTGATGGGTAGCGGCTCCGGCCCCATCGGGTACGCGGGGAAGCTCGACGCACGGTTCAGCATCGACCAGCCGACGGCCGGCCGCGCCGAACAGGGGCTGCGGCGGCTCCTTCCGGCCCTCGCGGATGTCCGTGTCGAACGGGCGTGGGGAGGCCCGATCGACGTTGCCGCGGACCACTTGCCCTTCTTCGGCACCGTTCGGGGCAAGCGGATCCATTACGGCCTCGGGTACTCGGGCCACGGTGTCGGCCCGAGCTGGCTCGGCGGTCAGATCCTGGCCTCGCTCGCGCTCCGGATCGAGGACGAGTGGACCGCTCTTCCGCTCGTGACCCGAAAGGTCCCGTCGTTACCCCCGGAGCCTCTCAAGCGTCTCGGCGGCGGCCTCGTGCGCTCGGCCATCCTCGCTTGTGAGCATGCAGAGGAGCAAGGTCGCCGCGCTCCCCTGCCGGCACGCCTGGGCGCGGCGCTGCCGCGGCTGCTCGGGATGCAGATCGGCACGCGCTAGAGCCAAGTGGCTCAGAGCCACAAAGTCGGTGGCTCAGCTCAGCGAAGGCCGCCGAGCTCGTGGTGCGCGCGGAAGAAGTTCTCCGACCCGGCCGTCGCCATCGCCGCGCTCGCAGAGATCTCGAGTGCGAGGGTCGCCGCCGCGACGATCTGGGCGAACCGGTAGACCTTTCCGGCGCCGGCGCACCCGAGCAGCTCGAGCCACTGCCGTGCGTAGGGCAAGGTCGTCCCGCCGCCGATCGTGCCGACCTCGAGGCCGGGCAGCCGCAGCGCGCAGTGGATTCCTCCCTCGACTCGCCGGCCCGTCCCGTGCGCCATCGAGCTCGTCCCGACCATGCCGAGGTCCTGACCGGTGGCCGCGAAGATCGCGGCAATCGCGGACGCGGGCGTGAAGGCCACCGACTGCATCCCGGACGCGACCGCCCCGTGCGTGCCCGCAAACGAGAGCTCGAGGAGGTCGTCGACCGTGGTTCGCAGGACTCGTCTGACGGTGTCGTCGGTGAGCACGACCTCGGCGAGAACGGTCTTGCCGTGGCCGCCGCGCTCGAAGTACCGGTGGGACGGCTTCTTGTCGCCGCCCATGTTCGCCTCGAGCATGACCCGTTCGGGCTTCACGGGCGCGTGCTCCATCACGTAGCCCATGTTGAGTGCGTACGCGTTGCGGGTCATCATGTTCGGCCCGCAGGCGTCGCCGCTCGTGAACGCCCACATGACGTGGCACATCGAGCCGACGACGTGGGTCTCGACCTCGCGCAGCCGCGCGTACGACGAGACCCACTGCTCCTCGCGTTCCGCGAGCCAGCGGCGCATCTCCGCGACGTGGGCATCGAGGTACCGGGCCAGGTGGACGGCCTCCTCGGTCGACTTGCAGATGAAGCAGGATGCTCTGGTTATCCGGTCGCCTATCACGAACGTTCGGAAGCCGCCGGAATCGCCGGCGGCGCGCGAGCCGCGATAGAGCGATGCGGAGAGGCCGCCCTCGGTGTGCGCCAGCGGGACGTAGACCTGCTCGCGCGCCCGGCCGGTCTCCGTCACGCGGCCGAAGGGCTCCTCGAGCTCGTACTCACCCAGCTCGATGTCGAGCGGCCCGACCACCGAGACCGGAATCACGGCGGCGCCCGTGAGCATCTCCTGGGCGCTCGCAAACGGCGTCAGGTCGATGCCGGTGACGCCTCCGTCGAGCCCGAGAGCCTCCTGGCGTTGACGGATCGAGTCGGGATCGTTCTTCCGCGGCCAGCGTTTCGCCTCCATCGGGTGAGCTTACGTCCCGCAGCCGGATAATCTGCAGACGTGGCGACCGGACAGCTGATCGAGATGACGACGGGAGGACGGGACGACTTTGCGGGCGTCCTCCGGTTCTACGAGCTCGCCAAGCGCCAGGAATGGCAGGTGCGCGATCTTCCGTGGAACGAGCTGCCGCCCATTCCCGAGGGAAAGGGAACGCCGGAGCGGCGTGCGCGGCGCAAGGACATGTGGCGCTCGGTGCTCACGCAGCAGCTGCAGGCGGACATGCTCGCGTGCGACATGGCGTCCCAGCTCCTGAACATCGCTCCAGACGTCGAGGCCAAGCTCTACTACTCGACCATGGTGCAGGACGAGTCGCGCCACACCGAGGCATGGCTGAAGCTCGTCACCGAGGCCGGCGGAACCGCCGAGCGCGACCCGCATCTCGACAACCTCGCGCACATGACGCTCGAGGCGGACACGCTCGAGGAGAAGGTGTTCCTGATGCAGGTCTTCTACGAGCGACTGATCATCTCGCGGTTCCGCCTGATCGCCCGGTCGTCGCGCGGCACCGTGCTCGAGGATCTCTGCAATCGACTGGCGACCGACGACGGCATCCATCACGGCGCAGGAATGGCGTACGAGCGCGTCCTCCTCCAGGACCTCTCGAAGAAGATGAACCAGACACTCGTCGATGCTGCGAATCGCCTGCTGCCCGAGTTCGCAGCGCACGCCCTCTGGCGCCCGCGCGAGCGCGCGTGGATCGGGCGCGCGATGGAGTCGCGCGACGTCGAGCGGCTCCGCGAGGACCTCCTGCTCGGCGTGAGGCTCGCACAGTC
>DASUXI010000150.1:0-13668 GCA_036377995.1 Gaiellaceae bacterium | reverse complement strand
CGGAAACTCGTTCGGCACGAGCTTGAAGACCGCGCCGCTGCCGCTGCCGAGGAAGACGCCGAGGGTCAGGGACGCGATCGTGATCGGCACGATCCGCGGCGTAGGCGCGAGTGCCGCGAGCACTGCCGCATCGACCGCGATTCCCGCGAACGCCAACACGAGCACCGGCAGCGCGCCGGCGCGGTCGGCGATCCAGCCCCCGACGGGCCGCGCGAGCGTCGCGGCGATGATGAAGCCCGCGGCGCGCGCGCCCGCCTCGCTCTTCGAGTAGTCGAACCAATCCTGCAACAGCGTCGGGAGCAGGAACCCCATCGCGACGAAACCGCCGAAGGTGATGAAGTAGAAGAACGCGAGCCGGTAGAGACGCCAGCCGGCCCGCAGCACGTCGCCGTAGCGCGCCGGCTCACCCCGGGCGGGCGCATCACGCGCGAACAGCCAGAAGACGGCGCCTGCGGTGAGGAGCATGGCGGCGGTGATCCAGCCCACCGTCGACCTGCCCCAGTGGTTCGACACGGGAGGCGCGCCGAAGAAGGCGATTGCGGTGCCGATGTTCCCCATGCCGTAGACGCCGAGCGCGAAGCCCTGCCGCTCACGGCCGTACCAGCCCGAGACGAACGGCACACCCACCGCGAACGACGCACCAGCGACGCCGAGCAGGAACCCAACGCCGATCAGCGCCCAGTAGCCGTGGGCATATCCGAAGAGCACCGCCGGTAGTGCGGAAAACATCAGCAGGAGCGAGAACACGAGCCGACCGCCGCGGCGGTCGGTCACATAGCCGAGCGGGATGCGCAACAACGAGCCGAGCACGACCGGTACCGCGGTGAGGAACAGCGCCTCGGTGTAGGACAGGCCCAGGTCCTTCTTGAACGTCTTCGCAAAGGGCGCGATCAGACTCCAGGCGGTGAAGCACACCGCGAAGGCCGCGGTCGCGAGGATCAGGTTCCGCGTTGCCGAGCGACTCTCGCGCACGGTCTCCAACCATAACGGGGCCGGATCGGGAGCGGTGCACGCACCGGAAACCCACGGTGATCGATCCGGCTAGATGTCCGGGCTCACGCAGCGAAGCTGACGTACGCCTCGGTGCGGTAGCGGAAACGAACGCGGCCGCCGTGCGCGTCCGCCAGCGCCCGCAGCCGGCGCTCCAGCTCCAGGCGTCCCTGTTCGTCCGCGGCCGCGACGAAGCTGATCGAGAGGATGCGCCCGACGAGCGCGTCGGCATCGAGCTCCTGTTCGAACCGGAACTCCGCCGTGAGGAGGTCACCGAAGGCCTCCGCGACGAAGCGAGCCGCGGTCGTGGGAAGCGCCTCGCGGCCCGGAGGCACGAAGGTCTCGAGCAGCGTCGTCACCTGCGCCTGAAGCGGGTCGCCGGGATCCCGCGCGTTCCAGATCAGTCCGAGGCCGGCGCCCGGCCGGAGGACACGGCGGATCTCACGCACCGCCTCGTCGCGCCGAAACCAGTGGAACGACTGGCCGCACACGACGGCGTCGGCGCTGTCGTCGTCAAGCGGTATCGCCTCGGCCGCCCCGAGCAGGGCCTCCGCCTCGGGAACGACGCGCCTCAGCGTAGCCAGCATCTCGGGGCCGGGCTCGACCGCAATGACCTGCGCAACCCGCCCGACGAACGACCGCGTCAGCTTGCCCGTCCCCGCACCGAGATCGAGCACCGTCGAGCCGACGCCGACGTTGAGCCGATCGACGAGCCAGTCGACCGCCTCGTCGGGATATGACGGCCGGACGCGCTCGTACAGCTCCGAGATCTCCTCGAAGCTGCGTGAGTCCGGATGCTGCAGGTCAGACACGCGAAGAGGGACAGAGATCCGTCAGCACGCACTCCTCGCACAGGGGGAGGCGCGCGATGCAGACACGCCGGCCATGCCAGATCAGGAGGTGGGGGAACCGGCCCCAGTCCTCGCGCGGGACGAGCCGGATCAGGTCGCGTTCGATCTTCACCGGGTCCTCCTGCCTCGTGAGCCCGAGCCGCTGGGAGAGGCGGCGGACGTGGGTGTCGACCACGACTCCCTGCGGCTCCCCGAGCTCGGCTGCGACGACATTTGCGGTCTTGCGTGCCACACCGGGCAGCTTGACGAGCTCCTCGATCTGCCGCGGGACGCGCCCGTCGAAGTCCTCGATCAGCATCCGCATCGTCCCGCGCAATGCCTTCGCCTTCTGGCGGAAGAAGCCAGTCGCGAAGATGTCACCCTCGAGCTCCTCGGGCGGCACCGCCAGGTAGTCCTCGGGCCGGCGGTACTTGCGGAACAGCTTCTCCGTCACGCGGTTGACGTTCACGTCGGTCGTCTGGGCCGAGAGCATCACCGCGACGAGCAGCTCGATCTCCGAGCGTGACCTGAGCGCGATCGTCGCATCCGGATGCGCATCGGCGAGTCGGTCGATGATCCCCTTGATCCTCGCGCGCTTCGGCGCGACCCGCTTCCGCACCTCGCGGACGTAGCTACGCGCCATGGATGCGGTTCACGAAGTCGCAGCGAGCACCGGAACGGGCTCGGGGCGGTCGGCCCACCGCAGCCGCGGTCCCGCGCAGACGACGTCCAGCGCCGGGCAGTCCGCGCAGACGAACTCGCTGGGTGTCGGCGAGAACTCGCCGGAGTTGATCCGTGCGATCGCCTCGCTCAGCTCGGCGCCCAGCTCGTCCATCCGGTCGCGGCGAAAGACGGTCGAGACGGTCGCATCGGGACGCTCGAGGAACTGGTAGACGACCTCGACCTCGTCCACGCCCGCACGGAAGCAGGCGAGCGCGTAAACGAGGCGCTGGAGGCGGTAGTCGTGCTCCACGATCTCCTCCGGAGCTCCCTCGTCGAGAGAATTCGTTTTGTAGTCAACGACGAGCGCGTGTTCTCCGGCGAGCTGGAGCACGTCGAGCCGCCCTCGAAAGAGCACGCCGTCGTGCTCGAAGGCGAACGGCCTCTCGACCCGAGCCTCGGCCAGCGTCGCGACTCGCCGCGCCAGGTCCGAGGCGCAGTAGGAATCGACGAAGCCGGCGATGCGCGCAAGCTCTTCGTCGGTCACGCTCTGATACCAGGAGCGGACGAGCGCGACCGCGTCGTCGGGGGCGCGCGGATCCCCGAGGTCGACGAGCTCGAGCAGGCGATGAACTGCATCGCCGATCTCGGTCGCGGCAAGACCTCCGCTCCCCTCTCCCACTTGACGGCGCTGCGTCGGGCGCATGCCCACGACACGCTCCGCGTAGTAGCGGTAGGAGCAGCGGCCGAACAGGGCCAGGGAGCTGAAGGAGAGCCGCCTGACGCGATGGACCGGCGGCGCCGGCACCGGTGCGAGCGGCGCGAGCGGAGGCACGGGCGCCAGGGCGGGCGCAACATCGCCCGCTCCGTCGAAGAGGGCGAGTTGCGCCTCCTCGGCGAACGGCTCACTGTCCGGAGCCGTCGTCTCCTCGGCGTGCCGGTCGACGCGGAGGATCACGCGCGCGCCGTCGAGCTCGAGCTCCACCGGGTCACGGTCGACCGCCTCGATCCGCTCGCGCGCCTCGAGCCGTCCGAGCACCCAGCCGATCGGCGTCGCCTCGTCCGCCGACCGTGTGGGGTCGATCGAGCCGGACACGATTAGCCGGTCGATCGCCCGGGTCATGGCGACGTAGTAGAGCCTGAGGCGCTCAGCCCGCTCTTCCGCCTTGCGCGCTTCCTTGACGGCCTCGTACGCGTAGGCGCCGCGGCGCTCGCTCGTGACGGGGTCGGCGACGCGGAAGCCGAAGCGGCCGTCGGAGAGCGCGAGAATCTCGTCGGATGCCGGCGGCGCCTTGTCGCGCCCGGCATCGGCGACTACGACGACCTTGAACTCGAGCCCCTTGGCGGCATGGATGGTGAGGAGCCGCACGGCGTCCGCTCCCTCCTCTTCCGCAACCGCCTCGAGCTCGCGGGCACCGACGTTCTCCTGGTCACGGACGAAGCGGACGAACCCTTCGACGTCACGCCCGCGCAGATCTTCGTACGAGCGCGCGAGCCGCGCGAGCTTCCGGAGGTTCGCGTAGCGGCGGCGGCCGTCCCACCGCGCGAGCACCGCGAGGTCGTAGTCGTGCTCGGACACGATCTGCTCGCAGAGCCGCTCGAGCGACAATCGCGACATGGCCGCCGCGAGCCGGTCGTAGCGCTGGCGGAACGCCCGTACGAGCTGCGCGTCGCGTTCGGGCAGCGCCTCGGGCAGCTCGCGTTCGAGCGCCGTGAACAGCGGACGCCGCGGCGCGGCGCGGCGCAGGAGGAAAAGGCCGTCGTTCGAGACGCCGACAAACGGGGACGCGAGCACGCTGACGAGCGCCTCATCGTCATAGCGGTTGCGCAGCAGGCGCAGATACGCGAGCAAGTCGACGACCTGCTGCTGGCCGAAATAGCCTCGCCCCGTGCCGCGGTAGGTTCGGACGCCGAGCGCACGGAGCTCTTCCTCGTACCACTCGGCGTCCGTGCCGGCCGCGAAGAGCAGCACGATCTCCCCCGGAAGCGCGTCTCCCGCATCGACGAGCTCGCGGATCCTCCGCGCGATCGCGCGCGCCTCCGCACGGCGCCAGTGGAGGCCCGTGTCGACGTAGCTCGACTTGTCCGTTACGAGCAACTCGACGGGCGAGCCGAACACCGGGTCGGGAAAGTCACGCGAGGCCGTGAGCGCCTGGAACTCGTCACCGAAGTCCACGGCGAAGAGATGGTTGACGACGGCCAGGACCTCCGGGCGGGAGCGATAGTTCATGGTCAACGGCAGGACGCCCACGCCCGCGGCCGCGCGGCGCTCGCGGAACACCTGGACGTCCGCATGTCGGAAGCCGTAGATCGACTGGAACTCGTCGCCGACGAAGAACAGCTCGACGCGGCCGGGCCCGGCCGAGAGGAGGTCGATCAGCTCGCACTGAAGCCGGTTCGTGTCTTGGAACTCGTCGACCATGATCGACCGGAAACGCAGCTGCTCGCGCTCGCGAATCGAATCGTCGTCGCGAAGCAGGTCGCGGGCGCGCAGCTGCAAGTCCTCGAAGTCGAGCGCCGACTCCCTGTCCTTGGCGCTCTGGTACGTCTCGGCGAAGCCGGCGAGCAGTTCCTGCAGCAGGTCCCTGTCGGCGGCCGCCAGCTCGTCGAGCGCGGCCTGCTCCACGGCGCGGCGGGCCTCCTCGTAGGTGGCGGCACGCTCGCCGCGGAGACGGAGGTCGCCGAGGTCGACCAGCCGGTCGGCGCGAGCACCCGCAGTTAGCAGCCCGAGCAGAAGGCGTGCCGCCTCGCGCTGAGCGTCACCTGCAGACGTGTCGCCGGCCAGGCACCCGGCTGCGATGCGCAGCTCCTCGACCGCAGCCTCGAGGCTCGGGCGTTCGCCCAGCTCCAGGACGAGGGCCCGTCCGGCCGACCGGAGCGTCTCGTAGACGCCCGTCAGCATCCGGCGGAGGCCGGCCGCCCCGTAGACCGTCAGCAGGCGGAGCCGCTCGGTGTCGTCGCCGGCGCAGAAAGCGGTCAGCGCGGCTTCGAACGCCTCGCCTCGGAGCACGCGCCCCTGGCTGTCGTCAACGACGCGGAAACGCGGGTCGACGCCGGCCGCCAAGGGGTGCGAGCGCAGGAGCCGGTGGCAGAAGCCGTGGATGGTCGAGATCCAGGCGCCGTCGAGGGCACGGGCCAGGTCGGGCCGCTCGCGTTCGACGAGTCGCGCGCGGATGCGCGCACGCAGCTCGCCGGCCGCCTTCTCGGTGTAGGTGATGACGAGGATGGACTCGACGTCGACTCCCTCGTCGCACACGGCTCGGGCGAAGCGCTCGACGAGGACCTTCGTCTTGCCGGTGCCCGCTCCGGCGGAGACGAAGACGACTCCGCGCGCGTCGACGGCACGTTGCTGTTCGTCGTTCAGCTTCATGCCCGCCTCACCCGGCACATCGACGCGAGCTCGCACCAGGTCGGACAGTCGCCTCCCTTCGGGTCGTGCTCGACGTCGCCGCCCCGGATGCGGTCGACGATCCCGACCGCAAGCTCCCGCGCGCGACCGACCTGGCCCCAGAACGCCTCCTCGTCGAGGTAGTCGCTCTTCGTGAAGCCCGGCAGTCCGTCGTCGCGAGCCCCGGCGCGAAGGAGGCCGCGAGCCTTCCGCTCACCCGAGAGGGGCCGATACAGACCGCCGAGCGGCTCGATCCCGACGAGATCGCGCAACACGAGCATGTAGAGCGGGATCTGCAACCGTTTCTCCTGCTCGATCTGGGCGGCGGAGTGTGCGTACTTGCCGGCCTTGTAGTCCTGAACGATCCCGCGCGCGCTGAACGGGTCGAGGTCGATGCGGTCGATCTTGCCCGACAGCGTCATCCCCTCGGCCAGCTCGAGGCCGCGCTGGAGCTCGGGCGCGGCGCGCTCCGAGCCGAAGAGGACCTCGAACCGGCGCGGGACGAGCTGCGCCCCCGCCGCGACGTCCTCGCGCACGAATGCCTCGAGGTCGCGCCACAGGCCGTGCTTCAGCTCACGCCTTTGCAGGTCGGTGAGCTCCAGCCGGACTCCCTCGATCGCCTCGTCGAGACAGGAGCGCAGGAACCGGACGCCGTCCTCGATCCTCCCTTCGTCGAGCTGCTCGACGCCGAGCTCCCTCGGGAGGCGCGAGTAGAAGCGAAAGAGCGCCTGGTGCGCGACCGATCCACGGAGCCGGGCGTCCACGCGGGCGTCGATGCTCTTCGGGTCGATCAGCCGCTCGAGGAACCAGATCGACGAGCAATCCGCGAAGCGCTCGAGCTCGGTCACGCCGAAGGTGCCGCGGGCACGAAGCTCCGCGAGAACCTGCGGGTGGGCGAGCTTCGTCGGGCGCTCGAACGCGCGCAACGCGCGCGCGAGGCGCCGTTCCCATCCGTTCGCCGCCGCGATCGCCTCGGCCGCGGCGCGGTCGTCCGCGCTGCGAGCGGCCACTGACCGCAGACGCTCGCGCTCGCTCGGCGCGGTCTCCAGCGGCCACGTGAGCTCCGACAGCGGCCGGCGGCGGGTCCAGCGGACGACCTCGTCTCGCGGGAACAGCGCCTGCGTCTCGTCCCAGAACGGGCTCGGCGCCCTCGGGCTGCCCTCGTCGCTCGCCGCCTCGCGGACGAGATACACCCGCTTCGTCGCCCGGGTGCACGCGGCGTAGAAGAGGTAGCGATCGCGGGCGACCTGATCCGGTCGCACCAGGCGCGCACGCGAACGCTCCTCGAGCGCGCGCCTCGCATCGTCGCCCAGGAAGGGAGACTCGTGACCGCGCCGCGGCAGGCTTCCCTCCTCGAGACCGAGCACGAAGACGTTCTCGAAGAGCCGGGTCCTGGCACGCATGAGGTCGAGGACGGCGATTCGCCCCGCTTCGCCGGCGGACGAGCGGCGCACGTCCGAATGCTCGAGAGCCACCACGATTTCCTCCGGCGGGAGGGCGCCGTCGAGCTCGCTCCAGCCGCGCAGCTCGTCGAGGACGCGGACCACGGCCTAGTACGCCCTGAGATCCTCGCGCGACGAATCGCCGACGGGAGGCGACTCCAGGCCATAGCCGGCGCGCAGCATCGACCCGGCGAGCTCCTCGGCGGCCTCGACCGGCGCCCCGGAACGCAGCCGTTCGAGCACCGCGAGGGGCTGGCCGTCCCGCAGGCGCACGGTCTCTTCCTCGACGCGGGCAGGCGCCTCGACCGCGCGACCCCTCAGCCTGCCCTCGAGAAAGTCCACGTTCTGGCGCGACAGCGACGAGTACGGGGAGCGGAGAAAGGCGTAGAGATCCGCCCGGTCACCGCCCAGCCAGGCAAAGCGGAGGACGCTCAGCAGCGCGCGGCCCAAGGAGGTCATGTCGAGGCGTGTCCGCGACTCGACCGAATACGGGATCCCGAGCGTTCCGAGAACGGTCTCGAGCGGCGATTGCCAGCGCTCGAGGCTCGGGCAGACGATCGCGATCTGCTCGAGTGCCACGCCCGAGGAGATCAGGCTGAGCAGCTCCTCCCCGACCAGCTCGAGCGCACCGCGGGCTCCCGCCGCCTCGAAGAAGCGGATGGAGCCGTCGATCGGCGGAGCCCCGGAACGGCCTTCGGAGAAGAGGAAACGCTCCAGATGCGCAAGAGCAGGCTCGGCGATCTGGTCGTGCCGGGGCGGCAGCTCCTCGATGCGGCCGTCCGCCAGGGCCGAGAGGTCGTCCATCGTCCGTCGCAGCGAGGCGAAGACGGGGCGGCCGGGCTCGTAGGGCATTGAGACGGTGACCTCCGCGCGTCCGGCGAGGGCCTCGAGGAGCGCCCACTCGGCAGCCGTCAGATCCTCGAACCCGTACGCGAACACCGGCTCGCCGCTCCAGGCGCCGAGCTCGCCGCCGATACGCTCCGCCGCCCGGCGCCGGAGCAGGTCGCGATCCCACAGCCCGACCCGGTCCAGCTCGGCGCGGTAGGCGGCATAGAGGCCCCCGAGCTCGCCCTCGAGCTGGTCGGGATCGAGGAGACCGGCCTCGAGCTCGGAGACAACGGCCAGCAGCGCATCCGCGAACCCGCCGAACCGCGCCGAGCGGCCGAGCCCGTTCAGGGAGCGACCCGCGAGCGCGCGACGCACGACGAGGGCGCGCTGAGCGTCGGTCGCGACCGGACGAACATCGGAGCCGCGCTCGGCGAGACGGCCGAACAGGTCGTCGAACGTCCCGATCGAGCCGGCGAAGAGGCTCGGCTGGACGGCGAGCAGGTCGCGCTCGACCCGTTCGACGTCCGATCGGTTCGGCACGATCAGATACGGCTCTTCCGGGAGCGCTTCGAGAAACCGGCGCAGCAGGAGCGCCACCTTCCCGGCGTTGCCCGGGCCGGTGATGAGGTTCAGACCCAACCCGCCCATGCTACTCGGGCGCTCAGACGACTCCTGGGCGCGCGAATGGCCTGGCGAATCGGGCTACGTCCTACGCAGCGGCAGCCTTGGGACGCCTGCCGCGGCGGGCCACGGCCTGGCCGGGCATCTTGCCGGCACACGCATCACAGAGATCAGCCTGCTTCGACCCGCGCCGTGCATCCGTGAAATTGATGCGCATGACCGCGCCCTTGGCCTCGTCGACTTCCGCACCGCAATTGTCGCAGACCAGCCTCGTCACTCTTGCCACCGCTTTTCCTCCTCGAGATAGCCGAATTACGAGGAAATAGCTTAACTCAAAGCGCCGAGAAATCTAGGCAGCGAGACGCGCCTGCTTAATTCGCCAGGAACGGAGAAGGCTCAGCAGTGCTTGCTCCTCCGGGTCGAGCCCGGGATCGCGTGCGCGAACGACGCGCAGACGGCGAGGCCGGAAGTCCTCCAGGGTCGTCCCCGCGAGGTACTGTCCGATGACTGCAGGGCTGACATACGAGCTCCGTGCGACCGCGGGGGTGTTGCCGAGCTCCACGGCGACCCTGCGCATGACGGCGGCGATCGTCCGCTTGGCTTCCGCCTCCGTCTCCGCTGTTCCGTGCTCTGCGAGCCCTATCGCGGCG
Source organism: Gaiellaceae bacterium (assembly GCA_036377995.1). Classification (GTDB taxonomy): domain Bacteria; phylum Actinomycetota; class Thermoleophilia; order Gaiellales; family Gaiellaceae; genus 3-1-20CM-4-69-9. The sequence goes on along the minus strand of DASUXI010000150.1, from coordinate 4,259 downwards.
ACCAGCGTCCCTCCCCAGGTACGGAAGTCCTTCACCGTGAACTCGTCGCCCATCCACTCGCGGACGTAGTCGTTCAGCCGCGCGCCCGTGAGATTGCAGTAACCGCCGTCCCACTCGTAGCGAAAGAGACGCGGACCGCCCGGAAGCTCGAGCAGCTCTTTCACCGCCGACGCTATGTCCGCGTCGACGAGGGTCGAGCAGACGACCGAACGGTTCTTGCCGAGAAATTCGAACGATATTCGGCTGCCACGGACGCGTGCGTGCCTCTTCCGCAGCGTGGTGATCCCGAACGTCCGTGATTCTTTCGCATACCGCTCCGTCCCGACGCGAAACCAACCGCGATTGATCAGCCGTGTGGCGAGCGCCGACACGCGTCGGCGATCGAGTGACTCGCTCGCCAGATGCTCGGCGGTCGCGGCGCGCAGATCCGGCAGTCTCTCACCGAAGCGGATCAGCTTCTCGAACTTCGCCTGATCCTGCTGCTCACGGTACGCCGGGTGGTACAGGTACTGCTTCCGACCCGCCGAATCGACACCCGTTGCCTGAAGCTTCGAGGAAGCACTCGGCGAGATCCAGACGTCTTGCCAGGCAGGCGGAATCGCGAGCGCGCGGATTCGATCGAGCTTGTCCTCGTCCGTGATCCGGTTTCCGGACGCGTCGACGTAGCGAAAGTGGCGGCGCGAGCCCTCCCTCTTCCAACCCCGTGTCCTCGACATGTCCATCGCTAGTGTCCGCAGGCGTGGAGATCAAAACGATCGTCGTGATGGAAGGGGACGAGACGGGCCAGGAGCTGCTGGAAGAAGCCCTCCGGGTGCTCGCCCCCGGGGTCACGGGTCTCGAGCTCGACTTTCCCCGCTTCGACCTCTCGCTCGAGTCACGACGCGCGACGAGAAACGAGGTCGTCCACGACGCGGCCAGGGCGGTCCGGGAGCACGGCCTCGGCCTCAAGGCCGCAACGGTCACGCCTGAGGGACGCGACGACGTCGGCTCGCCGAACCGCATCCTCCGCGAGGACATCGGGGGCCGCGTCATCGTCCGCACCGGCAGACGGATTCCGGGGGTCGTGCCGTTCGGAGGCGTGTACGCGCCGATCTCGATCGTGCGCATGGCGGTGGGCGACGCCTACGGCGCCAGAGAATGGCGCGAGGGCGAGGGCGACGACGAGGTCGCTTTTCGCACTGAGCGAATCGAGCGGCGAATCTGCCGCGCAGTGGCCGAGTTCTCCTTCCGCCTGGCGGAGCAGGTCGGCGCCAAGGTCTTCGGGGGCCCGAAGTTCACCGTCAGCCCCACGTACGAGGGCCTCCTCAAGGAGGAGATGGACGCGGCCGCGGGACGCCATCCCGACGTGCCGTACGAGCCGCAGCTAATCGACGCGACGTTCGCCCTCCTGATCGCCTCGGCCGGCGATCCGCTGGTCATTCCGGCGCTCAACCGCGACGGGGACATCCTCTCCGATCTCGTCCTCCCTCTGTTCGGGTCGATCGCCGGCTCTGAATCCCTGCTGGTCGCGTTCGACGAGGGATACGAGACCAGAGCGCTGATGGCCGAAGCCGCTCATGGCACCGCCCCCTCGCTGCAAGGGAAGAACGTGGCGAATCCGATGGCGATGATCCTCGCCGGCGCGGCACTCCTGTCCTATGGCAGCGAGGCCGAGCGGGACGTCGGACGAGCGATCCGTGAGTCGTGTCTCGAGGCCGTCTCGCAGGGGATCCGCACCGCCGACCTCGGTGGTGACTCGGCCACGAGCGACTTCACCGACGAGGTCATCAGCCGCACGCGGACGAAGCTCGAGGTCTGGGCTGCCCTCTAGGCCGGACTAGAGACCCGCAACCGCGGGCCGCCGAAGAGCGCCCGCGTCCCAGGCATCGAGAAACGCCTGCGCAAACCCCGGATCGAACTGCGAGCCAGAGCAGCGCTCGATCTCGCCCAGCGCACGAGAGGTCGGAAGGGCCCGCCGGTACGGCCGTGTCGACGTCATGGCGTCGAAGGCGTCGGCCACGGCCAGCAGCCTCGCCCCCTCCGGAATCGCATCACCCGAGCGCCCGGTCGGATAGCCGGCGCCGTCCCAGCGCTCGTGGTGGTACAGGACATACGGAAGCGCCGCCTGTGCAGGCCGGATCGGGCGAATCAGCTTCGCCCCGGCGGTCGGATGCGTGCGGATCTCGGCCAGCTCGTGCGGCTGGAGCGGGCCCCGCTTCTGCAGCAGCCGCTCCGAGATCGTCACCTTGCCGATGTCGTGGAGCGGCACGCCCACCTCGAGCGTCCGAAGCCTCTGCTCGTCCCAGCCGAGCCAGCTGGCGAGACGCTCGGCGAGGAAGGCGACGCGCGTGCAATGCGCAGCCATCGAGGGGTCGCGCGCTGCGAGCGCGGAGGGGAGATCGGCCAGCATCGGCCGGATTCCTTTCCAGACCGACGCGCGTTTCCCTCCACAGTCGCGGCGCCGCTACCGCCAGATGCCCGTGATCGGCGCAACCCGCGCCGACCGGCCGAGGAGCGGCAGGCCCCAGGCCTCCTCGATCGTCCTGAGCAGCCCGTAATGGCCGGTGGCCGGCCCGAAGCGTGCTCCGGCCTTCACAGCCGTCCCCAGAGCGAGCGCCGGCACCCGTCCTCCCCCACGCAACGACGTCGCGCCCTCGTCGAAGACGACGAACACGACGGTATCCGGCAGAGCGAGAAGAGGCGGAGCTGCGCTCCGGAGCCACGCATCCCCGACGCTGACCGGGCAGTCGTGCATGGAGTGGCAGAGGCTCGGGACGATGAGGGCGAAGTCGGGGACGCGCTGCGCGCGGATGTCGGCTGCGAGCTGTGAGTACGGCACCATGCGGTCTCGCCGAACCGGATCCGCCTCGACGTTGCGGAAGTACATGAACGGGTTGTGCTTGCGCGCGTAGCCGCCGTTCCACGCGCCGGCGAACCCGGGGCGCGGTAGTCCTTCCGCGTAGACCTTCCACGAGCGCCCTGCCCTTTCGATGGTGTCCGCGAGGCTCGGGCCGGTGATGAGGCAGGTGACGCAGTCTGTCCTGATCCCATGCGTGGATCCCGAGACGAGCGCGAGGTAGTTGGGGAGGCTCGGGTGGGCGACGCCGTAGTAGTGCGACAGCACCGCCTGCGTGCGCGCGTAAGAGTTGAAGGTCGGAGCCTGCCGGCTGCCGAGGACGCTGCTCGCTTCCTTGTTCTCGAAGACGATCACCACGACGTGCTCGAAGGCGGGAACGCGAGGCGTCGCGGCCGCCGCGCCCGACGAGAGGGCCGCGCAAAGCGCAACGACGACCGCGGCGGCTTTCACGCTCCCTCCTCGGCGACCCGGCGACGCCAGAAGTGAAGGCCCACGAGCACGGAGGCGAACACGGCCACGATCACGATCCCGCCGTACAGACCATAGTGCGCGATCGCGTCTGCGGCGGCCTTGCCGGCGTAGAACGCGACGAGGCCGACGCCGACGCCCCAGACGACTCCGCCCAGCGCGTTCCAGAAGAGAAAGCGCCACCACGTCATCCGTGTGATGCCTGCCATCCACGCGCCCGTCACCCTGACGCCACCGAAGAAGCGCGCGAAGAACACGGACTTGCCGCCATGCCGCGCGAAAAACCGCTCTGCGGGAGGGAGCACTCTGTCCGCGAGCCGATGGAACACCGCGTAGCGGTGAATCAGGGGCCGGCCGACCTCGCGCCCGAGCCAGTAGCCGATGTTGTCGCCGATGATCGCCGCGGCCACCGCCACGGCGATCACGCCGACGATCGAGAGGTGCCCTTTTGCCGCATAGACGCCCGCTGCGATCAGAGCCGTCTCGCCGGGCAGCCACAGGCCCGCGGACTCGAGGCAGACGACGGCGAACAGGAAATAGAGCCCGTAGTCCCGGATGAAGTGAGTCACTCGTCCGGCCAGGGTACGTAAGATCGGCCCGTGCAAATCGGCGTTCCGCGGGAGCTCGAGCCGGGCGAGCGCCGGGTGGCACTCGTGCCCGATGCTGTCTCGAAGCTCGTCCAGGGCGGATTCGAGGTCGCCGTCGAGCGCGACGCCGGCGCGGCGGCGTCCTTCCCCGACGCGGCCTACGCCGAGGCAGGCGCCGAGATGGGCGCCGAGGTCTGGGAAGCGGAGGGAATCGTCAAGGTGCTGAAGCCGTCGGCCGAGGAGGTGCAGCGCCTGCACGAAGGGCAGGTCCTGATCGGCTTCCTCGAGCCGCTCACGGACCGGGCGGGCATCGACAAGCTCGCGGAGCGCGGCGTCCACGCCTTCGCGATGGAGTCGATCCCGCGGAC
>DASUXI010000149.1:0-13951 GCA_036377995.1 Gaiellaceae bacterium | reverse complement strand
CGCCGTGAGCGGTCGCGCCGCGGCCGCGACCGCCCGGCGCGTCCTGGCCCAGCTCCGCAGGGACCCGCGCACGCTGGCCCTTCTCCTCGTCGTGCCCTGTGTGCTGGTGACGCTCCTGAAGTACCTGTTCGTCGACCAACCTCTCGTCTTCGACCGCATCGGCGGTCCGCTGCTCGGGCTCTTCCCGTTCATTGCGATGTTCCTCGTCTCCTCGATCACGATGCTCCGCGAGCGGACGACCGGGACACTCGAGCGCCTGATGACGCTCCCGCTGGCCAAGCTCGACCTTCTCTCGGGCTACGGCGCCGCATTCGCGGTGGTGGCGACCGTGCAGGCGACGGTCGTCTCGTTGGTGGCCTTTCTCCTGCTCGACCTGCACGTCGAGGGGTCGCCGGTCGTCGTCGGCCTGCTCGCGGTCGCCAACGCCGTGCTCGGCATGTCGCTCGGCCTCCTCTCGAGCGCGTTCGCGCGCACCGAGTTCCAGGCCGTCCAGTTCATGCCGGCGTTCGTCTTCCCGCAGCTGATCCTCTGCGGCCTGTTCGTCCCTCGCGGGGAGATGGCGCGTGCCCTCGAGCTGGTTTCGTATGCCCTTCCCCTCACCTACGCCTACGACGCGCTCGACCGGGTGACCCGCCATGGCACCCTCGGCGCCTTCGGGGCCCTCGATGTCGCCGTCGTCGTCGGCGTGACGCTGCTCGCCCTGAGCCTCGGGGCCGCGACGCTCCGGCGGCGGACCGAATGAGGATTCGGCCTCAGTAGAACCCCGCAGCGGGATTCGGAGCGCCCGCGGATGTCGGCTTTGCGTCCCGGCCCGACACTTGAAGCGTGAGCCAGATCGAACCCGGTAACTGCAAGCTCCGGCTCGCCGCTCAGGGTCAGGCCGAGCCGTGCCCCCGTGAGCTCTGCGTGTTCTGGGAGCCCGGCGGCGCCGTCGTGCCAGGCAGGTGCATCATCGACCGTCTCGGCATCGACGTCCGTCGGGCCGATCTGGCCGCCTATCTCCTCGAGGCCCGCGACCGGCTCGAGCGTGCCCGAGACCTGACGGAGGCCGAGGCGGCGCGGACCGAGTTCTCGCGCCGCGCCGGCGTGCATTTCTAGCGAAGGAGGGACTTCCATGAAGCCCGTAATGCTTGCTACCGACGGGTCACCGACGGCCGAGAAGGCAACGTCCACCGCCGTCGAGCTGGCCAAGCTCCTCGGGACGGATCTCGTCGTCGTGACCGTCTGGGACGTTCCCTACAGCACTCTCGGGTTCGCCGCCGTGCCTCCGAGCGCCGAGCTCGCGCAGATCGGCCAGGACCAGGCGGCGAAGGTCGCCGCCGAGGCGGCGTCACGCGCCGAGGAGGTGGGCGTCGAGGCTCGCACCGTCGTGCTGCGAGGCTTCCCGGTCGAGGAGATCTGCCTCGCTGCCGAGAAGTACGAGCCCCGCTTCCTGGTCATCGGATCGCACGGCTGGCGAACCGTGAAGCGCGTGCTCTTCGGCAGCGTGTCAACGGGTGTGCTTCACCACGCCGCTTGCCCCGTCCTCGTCGTCCGCGGCGAGGAGACTCCACAGAACGGGGCGAAGGCCGATGGAGCGCGAGAGCACATCCACGCGGTGAGCTGAGGCGGTGAACCTGTTCGTCGGCGCCGCGGGCGGGACCTCCGGTCTGGCGGTCACGGCCGCGGCGCTGGCGACCGCGCTCGCCACCGGGCTCGGCGCAATCCCACTCGCGTTCGCCGGCGGCAAGAGCAGGTCCTGGCTCGGAGCTGCGAACGCCGTCGCTGCCGGGCTGATGCTCGGCGCGAGCGGCATGCTCTTCTATCAGGGACGGACGGACGGAAGCCGGACGATCGTCGGCGCGTTCCTCGGGGTCGGGACGATCGTGCTCGCGAGCCATCTGCTTCGCAGTCGCGATCACTGGCGCTTCGAGTCTCTGCGCGGCGCCCACGCGCGCACCGCGGTGATCATCGTCGCCGTCATGACAGTTCATTCCGCGGCCGAAGGCGTGGGCGTCGGCGTCTCCTTCGGCGGCGGTGAGTCGATCGGCTTCCTCACCGCGCTCGCGATCGCGATCCACAACATCCCGGAAGGGCTCGCGATCAGCCTGGTGCTCGTGCCGCGCGGGGTGGGCGTGGGGCGTGCCGCCCTCTGGAGCATCTTCTCGAGCTTTCCGCAGCCGCTCCTCGCCCTGCCGGCGTTTCTCTTCGTGGAGGCCTTTTCCCAGGCACTTCCGGTCGGGCTCGGCTTCGCTGGCGGTGCGATGGTCTGGATGGTCTGTGGCGAGATCATCCCGGACGTAGTGCGCACGTGGCGCGCAGACCGCAGAGGATCTAGCGTTCCGACCGCATGACCGCAACTCACCCGGCGCCGGACCCGGCGGACTTGCTCCCCGTCGAAGAAGCCGAACGAATCGACGCGTACTGGCGCGCCGCGAACTACCTCTCCGTGGGGCAGATCTATCTGCTCGACAACCCTCTTCTGCGCGAGCCGCTCACGCCCGAGCACGTCAAGCCTCGCCTGCTCGGCCACTTCGGCACGACGCCCGGCCTGAATCTCGTTTACGCGCACCTGAACCGCGCAATCAAACAACGTGACCTTTCCGCCCTCTATGTCACGGGGCCGGGTCACGGCGGGCCGGGGCTCGTGGCGAACGCCTACCTCGAGGGCACCTACAGCGAGGTCTATCCGCACATCGGTCGCGACGAGGAAGGCTTGCGGCGGCTGTTTCGCCAGTTCTCGTTCCCCGGTGGGATCCCCAGCCACGTCGCACCCGAGACGCCGGGGTCTATCCACGAGGGCGGGGAGCTCGGGTACGCCCTCGCGCACGCCTACGGCGCGGCCTTCGACAATCCCGACCTGGTCGTCGCCTGCGTCGTCGGGGACGGCGAGGCCGAGACCGGGCCGCTCGCGACGAGCTGGCACGCGAACAAGTTCCTGAATCCGCGTAGCGACGGCGCGGTGCTCCCGATCCTGCACCTGAACGGCTACAAGATCGCCAGTCCGACAGTGACGGCGCGGATCCCGACGGCCGAGCTGGAGTCGCTCATGCGGGGGTACGGCTACGAGCCGCTGTTCGCGTCGTTCACCGCGGAAGACGACCACGTCGCGGTCCACCAGCGGTTCGCGGCGGCCGTGGACGACGCCCTCGACCGGATCGAGGAGATCCAGCGGAGCGCCCGCGTCGACGGCGTGACAGAGCGTCCCGTCTGGCCGATGATCGTGCTGCGCTCGCCGAAGGGCTGGACCGGACCGGCGGAGGTCGACGGGCTCCCGATGGAGGGAACGTGGCGCTCGCACCAGGTGCCGATGACCGACGTGCGCACGAATCCGGACCACCTCCATCTGCTCGAGGACTGGCTTCGCAGCTACGAGCCGGACGAGCTCTTCGACGGCGACGGAAGGCCGGCCCCAGGCCTCGGGAGCCTCGCGCCCGAGGGCGAGCGAAGGATGAGCGCGAACCCGCACGCGAACGGCGGCCTGCTCATGCGCGAGCTCGAGTTGCCGCACTTCCGCGACTACGCGCTCCCGGTCGAGGAGCCGGGCGCGTCCTTCGCGGAGTCGACCCGCGTCCTCGGCGATTTTCTCCGCGACGTGATCGCCGCCAACCGCGACAACTTCCTCCTTTTCGGGCCGGACGAGACCGCGTCCAACCGACTCGGCGACGTCTTCGCGGTCACCTCGCGGCGCTGGGTCTCACGCGAGGAGCCGACGGACGAGGGCCTGGGTCTCGACGGCCGCGTCCTCGAGACCCTGTCGGAGCACATGTGCCAGGGCTGGCTCGAGGGCTACCTGCTGACCGGCCGGCACGGCCTCTTCGACTGCTACGAGGCGTTCATCCACATCGTCGACTCGATGTTCAACCAGCACGCGAAGTGGCTGAAGGTGACTCGCGACATCCCGTGGCGCCGGCCGATCGCGTCGCTCAATTACCTGCTCAGCTCGCACGTCTGGCGCCAGGACCACAACGGCTTCTCGCACCAGGACCCCGGCTTCATCGATCACGTCGTGAACAAGAAGGCCGAGATCATCCGGGTCTACCTGCCGCCCGACGCCAACACGCTCCTCTCGGTCGCCGACCACTGCCTGCGCAGCCGCGACTACGTGAACGTGATCGTCGCGGGCAAGCAGCCGGCGTTGCAGTACCTCTCGATGGACGAGGCCGTCGCGCACTGCACGCGCGGTATCGGCATCTGGGAGTGGGCGTCGAACGACGAGGGCGCCGAGCCCGACGTCGTCCTCGGCTGCTGCGGCGACGTGCCGACGCTCGAGACGCTCGCCGCGGCCGCGATCCTTCGCCGCCGTCTGCCGGAGCTCCGCGTGCGCGTCGTGAACGTCGTCGACCTGATGCGGCTACAGCCCGACAACGAGCATCCCCACGGCCTGTCCGACAAGGAGTTCGACTCGCTCTTCACGACGGGACGGCCGATCGTGTTCGCGTACCACGGCTATCCCTGGCTCATCCACCGGCTCACCTACAGGCGGACGAACCACGACAACCTGCACGTGCGGGGCTACAAGGAAGAGGGGACGACGACGACGCCGTTCGACATGGTCATGCTCAACGACCTCGACCGCTTCCATCTCGTCCTGGACGTGATCGACCGGCTCCCGCAGCTCGCAGGCAAGGCCGACCACCTCCGGCAGGAGATGGTCGACAGCCGCCTGACGGCGCGCGCATACGGGCGCGAGCACGGCGAGGATCCCCCCGAGATCCGCGACTGGACCTGGCCGGGCTGATCGCCTCCCCGTGAGCGAGATCCTCGTCGTCAACGCGGGGTCGACGAGCCTGAAGCTGCACGTCGTCGACGAGCGGGAGGAGGCCGTCGCCCTCGAGTCCTTCGCCGACACGCCGACGGGGATCGCTGCTGTCGCTCACCGGGTCGTCCACGGCGGGGCGCGGTTCGTCGACCCGGTCCTGATCGACGCGACGGTGCGGAAGCAGATCTCCGAGCTGATCGCGCTCGCTCCGCTCCACAACGCTCCGGCCTTCGACGCGCTCGAGTCCGCGCAGAAGGCGTATCCGGGTGTTCCGCACATCGCCGTGTTCGACACCGCGTTCCACCGGACGCTCTCGGACGAGGCGGCCGTCTATCCGTTGCCGGCCCACTGGCGGGGGGAGTGGGGGATCCGGCGCTTCGGCTTTCACGGCCTGTCCGTCGAGTGGTGCACCAGCCGCGCGCCGGAGATCGCCGGCGGGACGGTCGATCGACTCGTCGTCTGCCACCTCGGCGGCGGCTCGTCGATTACCGCGGTCGTCGACGGCCGCTCGGTGGACACGACGATGGGCTTCACGCCGCTCGAAGGCGTGCCGATGACGACGCGGTCGGGGTCGATCGACCCGGGCGCGATCCTCTACGTCCTCCGGAACCATGCGCTCGACGCCGACGCGCTCGACCACGTGCTCAACTTCGAGTCCGGCCTCAAGGGGCTTGCGGGCGGCTCGGGCGAGATGCTCGAGCTCGAGCAACGTGTTGCGCAAGGCGACCGCGCGGCCGCGCTCGCGGTCGACGTGTTCGTCCACCGGCTCGCCGGCGCGGTCGCGGCGATGGCCGCGTCCGCAAGCGGGATCGACGCCTTGGCCTTCACGGCCGGGATCGGCGAGCACTCGGCGCTCGTGCGCGAGCGGCTCTGTGGGAGGCTCGCATTCCTCGGGGTGGAGATGGACGGTCGCAAGAACGCGGAGGCCGAGCCCGACTGCGACGTCTCCGTCGCGGGCTCGGCCGTGCGCATCCTCGTCGTCCGCGCGCGCGAGGAGCTGATCGCGGCGCGGGCCGCGAGGCGGCTGCTCGCATCCGGCCCCCGCTCGTAGGCGCTTCGGTGAACCCGCAGCCGGGCTGCGGCGCCCTCCGGATGCCTGCGAGGGTGGGAGCGTGCAGACTTCGCGACATGGCCGCGCCCTCAGTGCCGTCAGCCACGGACGTCGCCGACGTCGTCCTCCGCGACGGCTCGACGATGCGCCTCCGCCCGCCCGCGCGCGACGACGCCGCCGGGCTGCTCGAGTTCTTCCAGGGCCTCTCGGATCACAGTCTCTATCTCCGCTTCCACGGCCACCCGAGCGTCGACGAGCATCTCGTCACGCCGGTGCTCGACCCGGACTGGTCCGAGCGGGGCGCGCTCGTCGGCACCCAGGACGAGCAGATCGTCGCGCTCGCCAACTACGTGCGCCTGCGCGACCTGCGCACTGCGGAGGTCGCCTTCGCGGTCGCGGACGGCTTCCAGGGCCGCGGGATCGCCACGCGCCTGCTCGAGCAGCTCGCGGTGCACGCGCGGTCGGTCGGCATCGAGGAGTTCGTCGCGGAGGTGATGTTCGACAACACCGCGATGCTGCGGGTCTTCGCCGACGCGGGGTTCGAGACGAGCCGCGAGACTGTCAGCGGGACGATCGAGGTGCACCTCTCGCTCGGCCGCACCGAGACCCTTCGGGCCCGCGTCGACGAGCGCGACCACGTCGGAGTCGTCAGCTCGCTCAGGCCGTTCTTCGACCCCGCGACCGTCGCTGTGATCGGCGCGTCGCCCCGCGCCGGCTCGATCGGCGGCGAGCTCTTCCGCAACGTGCTCCGCGCCGAGTACCGCGGCGTCGCGTTCCCGGTCAATCGCTCCGGTGACTCCGTCGCCGGCGTCCGTGCGTACACGAGCGTGGCCGCGATCGGCGAGCACGTCGACCTGGCGGTCGTGTGCCTGCCCGGACAGGCGGTCCTCCCTGCCGCAGCCGAGGCGCTGGCCGCGGGAGTGAGCGCCCTCTGCGTCATCTCCGCGGGCTTCGCCGAGATGGGGCCCGAGGGCCAGGCCAGGCAGGACGAGCTGCTCGCCCTGGTGCGGAGTCACGGCGCGCGCCTGCTCGGTCCGAACTGCCTCGGCATCGCGGTCGCTGCGCCCCGCCTCAACGCGACCTTCGGCCCGCGCGCGCTCCCGCCCGGGAGGGTCGGGTTCTCGTCCCAGAGCGGTGCGCTCGGCCTGGCCGTGCTCGAGCGCGCGGCCGAGCGGCGCCTGGGACTGTCGGCGTTCGTCTCGATCGGAAACAAAGCCGACATCTCCTCGAACGACCTGCTCGAGTACTGGGAGGACGACGAGGAGACCGGCGTCGTGCTCCTCTACCTCGAGTCGTTCGGCAATCCGCGGAAGTTCGCGCGAGTCGCGCGCCGCCTCGCCAGGACGAAACCGATCGTGGCGATGAAGGCCGGCCGGACCGGCGCAGGCGCGAAGGCCGCGAGCTCGCACACGGCCGCCTTGGCGGGATCCGAGGCGGGGGTCGACGCGCTCTTCCAGCAGGCCGGCGTCCTGAGGGTCGACACCCTGGAGGAGCTGCTCGACGTGACCAGCCTGCTGGCGACCCAGCCGCTTCCCCGCGGACGGAACGTCGCCGTGCTGACCAACGCCGGCGGATTGGGGATCCTCTGCGCCGATGCCTGCGAGGCGGTCGGCCTGGCGCTCCCGCAACTCGAGGACTCGACCGTCGCCGAGCTGAAGAAGCTGCTGCCCGGCGAGGCGAGCGTCGCCAATCCGATCGACATGCTCGGGTCGGCCGTGGAGGAGACGTACGAGCAGGTCCTGCCCTGGCTGCTCCGGGATGAGAGCATCGACGCGGCCATCGTCCTGTTCGTGCCGCCGGTCGTCGCCGGCGCCGACGAGGTCGCGGCGGCCGTTGCCCGCGTCGCCGAATCCATCACGACGGACAAGCCGGTGCTGGCGTGCGTGATCAGCTCCGGCGGCACGCCGGAGCCGCTCCTGTCGGCTCATGTGTCCGCGTTCGCATATCCGGAGTCCGCGGCACGAGCGCTCGGGCGGGCGGTCGAGCGCGCCGAGTGGCTGCGCCGGCCGCAAGGACGCGTGCCGGAGCTCGAGGGAATCGACGAGGCCGCGGCGCGCTCGCTCGCGCAGAAGGCGGGCGAACGCTGGCTCGAGCCCGCCGAGGCGAGGAGCCTGCTGCAGGCGTACGGTCTGCCCGTCGTGCCGGAGCGCTCGGCCGGGTCGGATGACGAGGCCGTCGCCGCCGCGGGCGAGCTCGGCTATCCGGTCGTGCTCAAGACCGGCCTGGCCGGCGTGCACAAGACCGAGCGGGGCGGCGTAGCCCTCGACCTTCGCGACGAGCAGGCGGTCCGCGAGGCCGCGGAGCGGATCGGGCCGCCGTTCATCGTCCAGCCGCTGGTGCGGGGAGGAGTCGAGCTCCTTCTCGGCGCCGTCGAGGATCCCGTCTTCGGACCGCTCGTGGCCCTCGGCCTGGGCGGGACGCTCGCCGAGCTGATCGGCGACGCGAGCTTCCGGCTCGCGCCGCTGACCGAGGTCGACGCCGAGGAGCTCGTCACACACGGAAAGGCAGGCATGCTGCTCGCCGGCTTCCGTGGCAGCCCGCCCGCCGACCGGAAGGCCGTGATTGACGTCGTCCTGAGGGTTGCCCGGCTGGCGGAGGACCTCGAGGAGGTCGCGGAGCTCGACCTGAACCCGGTCATCGCCGGCCCGGACGGCTGCGTCGTTGTCGACGCGCGCGTCCGCGTGGGCCTGCCGCCGAGATCGGCCCTCGCCAAGACCTGGTAGGCGCGCTGCGGAAAAGCCGCAGCACGGTTCAGCCGCTCCCCCGATGCCGTCGGGGCGTCGGGCCGGGACCCTTTGATCGACCGCTCGAGAACGAGCGCGGCTCATACGTGAAGCTCGCCAACGGAGGTGTGACCATGTCCACGCTCAAGGACTTCCGCTTCAACGTCGAGGTCGATCGCGATGCCGTCCGGAACCTGACGCTCTCTTCTTCGGGCAAGCCGTCGATCGAGGTCGTGACCCCGCCCGAGTTTCGCGGCGGCAGTCCCGGCGTCTGGTCGCCCGAGGACCTGCTCGTGGCAGCGGCCGCCACGTGTTACGCCCTCACCCTCGAGTCCGTCGCGGAGAGGCGTGGCGTCCCGCTGCGGGACCTGCACGTCCTCGGCGCGGGCCACGTGACGAAGCGCGCCGACGGCCGGCTCGGCTTCGTCGTGATCGAGCTCGCGGTGACGTTGACCACCGATGAAGGCTTCGAGGACGAGGCGAGACTGGCTTCCACCCGATCCGAGAGCGGGTGCATCATCTCGAACGCGCTCGGGATCCCGGTCGAGGTCGAGCTCGAGGTTCGCGCGCTCGCCAGGGAGGCGGCACCGGCGCTCGCATAGCGAGGCGCCCCGGTCCTCCGGGCGCTGCGGGAAAACCACACGCTCGTTCCGTGTCCTCTCCGATGGCCCTCGATCCGGGCGCGACAACACTCGGGGTACGAGACAAGGAGGAGGCAGTGAAAGTCAGGGACGTCATGACAGAAGAGGTCTTCACGGTCGAGTCCGATACGCCGCTGAAGATCGTGGCCACCCGGATGTTGGAGTACGGCATCTCGGGCATGCCCGTCGTCGACGGCGATCGCGTGCTCGGCGTGATCTCGGAGACCGACGTGCTGTTCAAGGAGCGAACGGCGCCCGATCGGAAGGGCCTCGTCGATTGGCTCGTCCACTACGCAGAGGATCCACCGTTGGCGAAGCTCGAGGCGCGGACGGCCGGCCAGGCGATGACGACGCCGGCGGTGACGATCGCCCCCGGGCGCTCGGTCGCCGACGCTGCGGGGCGGATGCTCGAGCTCAGCATCGATCGCCTCCCCGTCGTCGACGGCGACACGCTCGTCGGGATCGTGACGCGGACGGATCTCGTTCGCGCTTTCACGCGCGGGGACGAGGAGATCGAGCGGGACATCCGCGAGGACGGGATCCTCAGGCGCTTCTGGCTCAGCACCGCGACCATCCAGATCACTGTGAAAGACGGCATCGTCGCCCTCGGGGGCCGCGTGGCGAGCAAGGAGCTCGCGGACTCGATCGTCGAGTTCGCGGAGCAGACGCCCGGCGTCGTGTCGGTCGAGTCGAAGCTGACCTGGCCGAAGACGAAGCCGCGGCGGGAACGGACGCTGGTGTGACCAGCGGTGGGCAGCGCGAGCGGGCGGCAGGCACAGGCCCGCTCTCGGCGCTGCCCTCGATCGTCACTCGTACCGAGTAGGCCGGCCCCGGTGGCGCCGTCACCGCCGGGCACCGGTCTCTCGGCAGTCGTCCGGCCGTGGACGAGCTCTGGTGCCGCAGGCAGGCGCGTACCGTGGCGCCGTAGTACGCCGCGAGACCGATCAGCGTCTTCACGGATGGCAACGGCGGCTCGGCGGACGGATCCTTAGGTCGAAAGGGAGGTGCATGATGAACAAGACGATCATCTGGGCGACGGATGGGTCGGAGGACGCCGTGCGCGCTCTGCCGACGGCGCTCGAGCTCGCCCGCGAGGGGAAACTCATCGTCGTACACGCGGACGAGCGGCTCGGCGGCCGTCCGGGAAACGTCCCGGCGCTGGCCGACGAGGACGAGCTTCAGTCGGGCATGCGCGCCAAGGTGCGTGAGCTCAAGGAGTTGGGTATTGCCGCGACCTTCGAGGTCGTGCACGGCACGAACCGCGATCCGGCCGACCTCATTGCGGAGGCCGCCGTAAACGAGGACGCCGACATGATCGTGGTCGGTACCCGTGGACACGGAAGAGTCGCCGGCATGCTGCTCGGCAGCGTGACGCAGCGCCTTCTGCACGTCGCGCCCTGCCCGGTCGTGGCCGTGCCGCCTCAGGTCGAGGCGTCGACGCCCGCGGGAACCCACTGACTCCCGGCCGGGGATCCTGAGAGAGAGGCCCGAGCCGCGCAGCCCGGGGCCTCTCTCTCAGCGAATCAGCAGAAACCCCTAGGGCGAATCGGCGGGCGGCCCGATGCGGCCGTCTCGGGCACCGGGGACGATCGAGGCAGCAACAGAAGGAGGAGTGCCATGTCTGCCATGCGCACCATGGGCCTCGCTCCGGTCCTGCCGCCCGAGGCGAGCGTCGACACGTCGACGAACGAGTACGTCGTGCACCTCGCCCTTCCGGGATTCGCCCGTGAGGAGCTCGAGCTCGAGATCACGAACCGGGTCGTCACCGTTCGCGGTGACCAGACCAGGCCCGCGCTCGAGGACGGGCCGTTCCTGCTGCACGAACGGCTCGAGGAGACTTTCGCGCTTCCCGCGGACGTGGACACGGAGCAGGTGACCGCGGCTTTTGCCCGCGGCGCGCTCGAGCTACACGCGCCGCGAACCAACGACAACTCAGCGACACCCCGACGCTTGCCCATCGGCAAGGGGAACGCGGTGAACGCAGAGGCCTCCGGCGTCTGAGAAGCGAGGAACCGTGGCGAAGGGCTTCACGCTCTTCGGCATCCCGGAGTTCGTGTTCACGAAATGGCGCCAAAGCCGTGCGCCGCTGCACGTGCCCACGGAATGGAAGGCGACCGCTCCCGGGCACACCGAAGCAGCGGTTCACTGAAGGGAGGAATCGATGCGGAAGGTCATCATCATGGGGGCCGGGGGGCGCGACTTCCACGACTACAACGTCGTCTTCCGGAGCGACCCGAACACTGAAGTGGTCGCGTTCACGGCCGCGCAGACCCCGGGCATCGACGACCGGGTCTATCCGGCGTCGCTGGCCGGGCCGCGGTACCCGCTCGGTATCCCCATCAAGCCGGAAGAGGAACTCGCGGAGCTGATCAAGCGTCATCACGTGCACGAGGTCGTGCTCGCCTATTCCGACCTCTCGCACGAGGACGTGATGCACAAGGCGTCGGTCGCTCTCGGAGCCGGCGCGACCTTCAAGCTCCTCGGCCCGAAGGACACCATGCTCCACAGCCGCAAGCCCGTGGTCGCGGTGACGGCGGTGCGCACCGGCTGCGGGAAGAGCCAGACGAGCCGCCGCGTCGGCGAGATCCTGCTCGACGCCGGCTACCGGGTCGCGCTCGTCCGCCATCCGATGCCGTACGGTGATCTCGAGGCGATGCGCATCCAGCGCTTCGCGACGCTCGAGGACATCGACCGCTCGCACCCGACGATCGAGGAGCGGGAGGAGTACGAGGTGCCGGTGCGGATGGGCATGGTCATGTACGCAGGCGTCGACTACCAGGCGATCCTGCACGCGGCCGAGGACGAGGCCGACATCGTGATCTGGGACGGCGGGAACAACGATTTCCCGTTCTTCGCGCCGGACATCTTCATCACGGTCGTCGATCCGCTTCGTCCGGGACAGGAGTTGCGTTATCACCCGGGCGAGACGAACCTGCGGATGGCCGACGTCGTGGTCGTGAACAAGATGGACGTCGCCGACTTCGGCTCGGTAGGCGAGGTGCTCGCCAACATCGAGTCGGTCAACCCGAAGGCCCGGATCGTCAGGGCCGCATCGCCGGTCGTGCTCGAGGACGGCCCGTCGATCGTCGGGGCCCGAGTCCTCGTCGTCGACGACGGCCCGACGCTCACGCAGGGCGGCATGCCGTTCGGCGCCGGCACCGTCGCCGCGCGCCAGGGGGGCGCACTCGAGCTCGTCGATCCGCGTCCCTACGCCGTCGGCACGATCGCGGACGTCCTCGCGAAGTATCCCGAAGTCGACTCGCTGCCCGCGATGGGCTACTCGCCCGACCAGCTCGCCGAGCTGGAGGTGACCATCAACGCGGCGGCCTGCGACGTCGTGATCACCGGGACCCCGATCGACCTGGGGCGCCTGATCCACTCGACCCATCCGATCCGGCACGCTCGCTACGAGCTGCACGAGCTCGGATCGCCGACCCTGGAGCAGGTCCTCGCGCCGCTCGGGCCCCGCGTGGCCGCGATTCCCGCGCTCGTCTGATCAAGGGACGGAGGAGGGGCCGGTTCTGTCCGGCTCCTCCTCCCGCGGTGCTCCGACCGTGTGTAATGCCGAGCATGTCCGTCGCCGACCGCCGCGCCCGCTTCAGGGCGCTCCACGCCACGGGACGGCTGTTCGTGATGCCGAATCCGTGGGATGTCGGCTCCGCGCGGCTGCTCGCCTCGTGCGGGTTCGAGGCGCTCGCGACGACGAGCGCGGGCTTCGCCTGGTCGACCGGACGGCTTGACCAGAGCGTGACGCGCGACGAGCTCGTGGCGCACGTGGAGGAGCTCGTCGCCGCCACGAGCCTGCCGCTCAACGTCGACAGCGAGCGCTGCTATCCGGACGATCCCGGCGGCGTGGCGCAGACCGTCGCGCTGCTCGCGGACGCGGGCGCGGCCGGCTTCTCGATCGAGGACTACGACCCGGCGACGGGCACGATCGACGACGTGGAGATCGCAGCGGGCCGCCTCGCGATCGCGGCGGAGGCCGCGCACCATCTGCGAGAGCCGATGGTCCTGACGGGCCGAGCCGAGAATCACATCCGGGGAGTGGACGACCTCGACGACACGATCGCGCGTCTCGTCGCGTATCGCGACGCCGGTGCCGACGTCGTCTACGCGCCCGGCCTCACGGAGCTCGTGCAGATCAAGGCCGTGGTCGACGCCGTCGGTGTCCCGGTGAACGTCCTCGCGTTGCCGGGCGCGCCGACACTCGGTGAGCTCGCCGAGGCCGGCGTCCGGCGCGTCTCCACCGGCAGCCTGCTTGCCGGCGCCGCCTACGGAGCTCTGCTCTCGGGCGGGCGCGAGCTGCTCGACGTCGGCACGTCGCATTACGCGGAGAGCAACGCGTCGCGCGAGTCGCTGAGGGCGGCCTTCGACTGACATGAGCTACGCCGCCGCAGACGACCGCTACGACCGCATGAAGTACCGCCGGACGGGACGGAGCGGGCTGAAGCTCCCCGCGATCTCGCTCGGGCTCTGGCAGAACTTCGGGCACGACCGGCCGCTCGAGCTGTCACGGGCGATCGTGCGGAGAGCGTTCGACCTCGGCATCACGCATTTCGACCTCGCCAACAACTACGGCCCGCCCTACGGCTCGGCCGAGGAGAACTTCGGCCGGCTTCTGCGCAGCGACCTCCGCCCGTATCGCGACGAGCTCGTCATCTCGACAAAGGCGGGGTACGACATGTGGCCGGGGCCCTACGGCGAATGGGGCTCGCGCAAGTACCTCCTCACGAGCCTCGACCAGAGCCTCCGGCGAATGGGTCTGGACTACGTCGACATCTTCTACTCCCACCGG
>DASUXI010000148.1:0-4056 GCA_036377995.1 Gaiellaceae bacterium | reverse complement strand
GGAGGACGAGTCGATCGAGCGCGAGCTCGTCTATCTGGGCCTCGTGGGGATCATCGATCCTCCGCGCCCTGAGGCGCGCGCGGCCATCGCCGAGGCGCGTTCTGCCGGCCTGAACGTGCTGATGATCACGGGCGACCACCCGCACACCGCAGCGCGGATCGCCGCCGACCTGGGCATTGCGCCGGCCGGGGCCGCGGTGCTCACCGGCGACGAGCTCGAGACTCTCGACGAGCATGCTCGCGCGGCCGCGGTGCGCGAGGTCTCCGTCTACGCCCGTGTCGCGCCCGAGCACAAGCTACGGATCGTCGACGCGCTCCACGACGAGGGCCGGATCGTCGCGATGACGGGTGACGGTGTCAACGATGCGCCGGCGCTGAAAGCGGCGGACATCGGCGTCGCGATGGGCGTCGCCGGCACCGACGTCGCCAAGGAAGCGGGAGACATGATTCTCGCCGACGACAACTTCGCCACGATCGTCGGAGCGATCCGTGAGGGGAGAGGGATCTTCGCCAACATCCGGAAGTTCCTCCGCTTCCTGCTCTCCTCGAACATCGGCGAGGTGTTGACGATGTTCTTCGGCGTCGCGCTCGCCGGGCCGCTGGGGCTCGAAGACACGGGCGAGGCAATCGCCGTGCCGCTGCTCGCGACGCAGATCCTGTGGATCAACCTGCTCACCGACGGCGCCCCGGCGCTCGCGCTTGGCATGGATGCGCCTCCCGACGACGTCATGCATCGGCCGCCGCGCGGGCTGACCGATCGGGTCATCGACGCCGAGATGTGGATAAGCATCCTCTGGATCGGCAGCGTGATGGCTGTGGTGACGCTGCTCGCGCTCGAGCTTCGGTTGCCGGGCGGAATCATCGGCGGCTCCGGGAACGTCGTCGAGGCGCGCACGATGGCGTTCACGACCCTCGTCCTCGCGCAGCTCTTCAACTGCTTCAACGCGCGGTCCGACCGGACGAGCGCCTTCCACCGCCTGTTCACGAACCGGCTCCTGTGGGCCGCGATTGCGCTTTCCGCTCTTCTTCAGGTCGCCGTCGTGCAGCTGTCTTTCCTGAACGACGCCTTCGATACCCACCCGCTCGGGCTCGACGAGTGGCTGATCTGCGTGGGCCTGGCGAGCGTCGTCTTGTGGGCCGGCGAGGCGAAGAAGCTCGTCGAGCGCAGGCTACGAAGGCGCTGACGGCTACGCGGCCGCGCTGGAGCCCTCCGGCCAGCTGTAGACGTGGGCCGCGAGCCGTGGGCGCCCGCCGAGACATGAGCGCCACGCGGCCGCGCGCCGCCAGACCGTGACGTCGCCGAGAAGCCGCTCGACTGTGGCCTCGATTTCGGGTCCCTCCAGCACGAAGATTGCCTCGCGATCGGTGACGAAGACGTCGTGTCGGCGGAGGCCGACGTCGGCAGGATCGAACGGCGGTCCTACTGCGACCAGCTCCCTGGCGCGGTCGGCGCCGCCTCTGCGGAGCGGCACGACGACGACTGCCCTCTGGTCCGGGACGGTCTGGGAGAACGCCGCGACGAGCTCGAGCACCTCACCGACGACACCGAGGCCGAAGGCACCGATCCTGATCGGAGGGCCGTCTCGTCGTTCGAGCACCAGTGTCGGGCACCCGCGTAGACGCTCGCGCGGGTCGCGGGCGATGTACGCCCTGGCGATCGCACCGGCCTGCACGACGAGCCCGCCTTCGGTGCCGTCGCCGTGTAGTTCGAGTGAGGAATCATGGACGACGAGACGTCCGGCATGGGGAGGCCCGCCGTCATCGCTCCAGACGACGGCGTAGTTGGTCATAGGAGGCCGCGGCAGCGGGCGCGGAAGACGGCTTCCAGCTGCGAGTGGGCGCCGAGCTCGAGGAGCGTCGCGCGGATGTGGTTGCGGACCGTCGGCTCGCTGAGACCGAGCCTGACAGCGATCGCGCGGGCGGGAATGCCTTCGGCGAGGAGGCGCAGAACGTCGAGCTGGCGCGGCGTCAGATGGGGGAGACGGCCCAGGTCCGGCGGCGGCTTCTCCGTCGGCGGCGACTGCGGGGCGTCGCGGATCACGTGCAGGAAGAGGGCGCGCCCATCGTCGAGCGCGGCGATGGTGTCGAGTACCACCCGCCGGCGCCCCTCGGCGCAGCGGATATGCATCTCCTGCGCTGCGAGGGGCCAGCCTTCCCGCGCGAGGCGCGCCCGGGAGCAGTGCTGGTGGCAGAGCATCCCGCCGCCATCGTCCTGACCGCCGACCACCTCCCAGCAGGGGCGGCCGACCGCCTCGGCGGCGTCGATCCCGGTGAGCGCCCCCGCGCTCTCGTTCCAGGCGACGATGGTCAACGTTTCGTCGAATGCGAAGACCGGTGCCGCAGACGCGAGCCGACACTCCATCGCGGCAAGTATCGGAGCGCCGTTCGCTCTTCGGCATCGGTGGTTTCCGACGGGAACTTGCGGGAACGTACGGACGCGCAAGATTGCTCATGCGTGTCGGGCGTCTGAGGATCAACGAGGCCGGCGGCGCCACGTGTGCGCGGCCGCTATTGCCCCGAGCACGGCCGAGGCGCACACCAGAGCCCCGCCCGCCCGGGCGACCACCGTCTCCGAGAAGAGAATCCCGAGCCCGAGTGCCTCGACTCCGCTGACGAACGCGGCCGCCTCGCCGAGCCACAGGGCGCGCGGATACAGCGCCGCTTGCTTGGGCCGCGGCCCCGGCGGCCACCAGACCCACAGCGACAGGGAGAGGAGCTTGCCGATGTGGCCGAGCACGGCTCCGCCCGCCCAGCCGAAGAGCAGGAAGAGGACGTAGGCGACGAGCGCGCGCCTCGGGGCAAACGCGCCCGCGGCGACCCCGAGCCCGAGGACCGCGGCCTGACCCAGGAAGACCAGGCCGCCGAGCATGTGCACGAGCGGTGCCTCGAGAGCTCCGTGGCGGCGGCCCACCGACCGCAGGAGCGCGACGAAGAACGAGGCGAGCGCGATCGTCACGACGGCGCCGCCCGCCGTCTCGAGCCAACGGACGTCGACCGTGACGCCGATCGCCAGCGCCCAGAGACCGAGGACGACGCCGAGCTCTTCCCGCGGCAGCGCTCGCGCTTTCGCCGCGGGCGCCCGCGCGAGCATCGGCACGAGCGTGCGTCCCACCGCGACGATCAGGAGCGTCAGCCAGCCGAGAACGGCGACATGGAGATGGACGAGCACCCACCGCTCGTGCGGGACGCCGCCGAGCGGGGTGTCGCCGTGGCCGAAGACGAGCGCCCCGAGCGCGAGTGCGGCGGCAGCGTGGAACAGCGACAGTGCGACACCCGTCCTGCTCGCCACCAGCATGCGGTCGCGTGGCGCGAGCACGACCAGTCGGGCGATCTCGGCGACGACGAGAGCGAAGCCGAGCGTGACGGCCGCGGCGGCCGGCCAGACCAGGCCCGGCACGTCGAAGGCGATGCCCGGCGCGAGCGCAAGGCCGCCCGCCAGGAGCGGCGGGATCAGCCACATCCCGCGGCCGCCTCGTAACTCGGTGCGCAGCATCACGGGCAACAGGTGGAAGGAGGCGCCTGTGACGGCCGCCGGGAGGAGCCCGAGCGCGAGGAAATGCGCGGCCAGGACCGGGGCGGTGGCGCCGGTGCGGGCGGCGGCGAGATCGGGCGCGGCGGCGAGAAGCGCGCCCGCTGCGGCCAGCCAGCCTGTGAGCGCAACGCCGACGAGCAGGCCCAGCAAGGCCATCGCGACCGGGCCTCCGACTACCCGCGCGCCGCGCAGAGGGAGCGGGACGATGATCGGCTCGGGCTTGCTCATCGGCCGTCCACTCTGCCGCAGGCGCGTCTGCCGCGCTGATCAAAAATGCTCAGGCAACGAGTGCGATCGCGGACACGATCGCCGACAGCGCCCTCAGCTGAGACGCTCGTCGCCGGCCGCGGACGACCGTGTGTCGGCGTCGAAGAGCCCGGTCTCGTGCGCCAGCACGATTGCCTGGACGCGGTCACGGAGGTCGAGCTTCTGGAGGATGTGCGTGATGTGTGTCTTGACTGTCGTGTCGCTGATGTAGAGCTCTCGGCCGATCTCCGCGTTGGAGAGGCCGCGGGCGATCAGGCG
>DASUXI010000147.1:0-14013 GCA_036377995.1 Gaiellaceae bacterium | reverse complement strand
TCCTGCTCGTGGAAGGTGCACGTCAAGGACGGGATCGTCGCCTGGGAGACGCAGGAGACGGACTATCCGTCGAACGGGCCCGAGATGCCGGAGTATGAGCCACGGGGCTGCCCGCGCGGTGCGTCGTTCTCGTGGTACCTGTACTCGCCGCTCCGCGTGAAGTACCCGTACATGCGCGGCGTGCTCCTCGACATGTACCGGCAGGAACGGGAGCGCACCGGCGATCCGGTCGATGCCTGGGCGGCGATCGTCGAAGACCCGGAGAAGGCGCGCGCGTACAAGTCGCAGCGCGGTCGCGGCGGATTCGTGCGCGCTTCGTGGGACGAGGCCGCCGAGCTGGTCGCCGCGGCACACGTGTACACGACGAAGCGGTACGGGCCAGACCGGATCGCCGGCTTCACGCCGATCCCGGCGATGTCGATGGTCTCCTACGCCGCGGGCACGCGCTTCCTGTCGCTGATCGGCGGCGTCGTGCTCTCGTTCTACGACTGGTACGCCGATCTTCCGCCCGCCTCGCCGCAGATCTGGGGCGACCAGACCGATGTGCCGGAGTCCGCAGACTGGTGGAACGCGAGTTACGTGATCATCTGGGGCACGAACATCCCGCAGACGCGGACGCCGGACGCGCACTTCATGGTCGAGGCGCGCTACCGAGGACAGAAGGTCGTCGTCGTCTCGCCGGATTACGCGGGCCACACGAAGTTCGCCGACCACTGGCTCGCGGCGCAACCAGGTTCGGATGGGGCGCTCGCGCTCGCGATGGCACACGTGATCTTCCGGGAGTTCCACGTCGAGCGGCGGGTGCCGTACTTCGACGACTACGTTCGCACGTACACGGACCTGCCGTGCCTCGTGACGCTCGAGCGGCGCGGCGACGCGTACGTGGCAGGACGCATGCTGCGCGCCTCCGATCTCGGCGAGCAGAGCGAGCACGCCGACTGGAAGACGGTAATCCTCGACGAGGCGACCGGAAAGCCGTCGGTTCCGCACGGCTCGATCGGCTTCCGCTGGGGCGACGAAGGGCTCGGCAAGTGGAACCTCGCGCTCGGCGGCGTGAAGCCCGCGCTGACGCTGCTCGACCGGGCCGACGAGCTCGTCGAGCTCGACGTCCCGCGCTTCGACGTCGGGGAAGGGGAGTCCGGCTCGTCGATGCGTCGTGGAGTCCCCGCGATTAGGGTCGGGGACGCGCTCGTCACGACCGTGTTCGATCTGCTCGCCGCACAGCTCGGCGTCCGGCGCGGCGAGCTGGCCGGCGACTGGCCGACCGATTACGACGACCCGCAGCCGTACACACCGGCGTGGCAGGAGGCCTACACCGGCGTTGATCGCGCACTCGTGACACGTGTTGCTCGGGAGTTCGCGCGCAACGCCGAGCGCTCAGGCGGACGCTCGCTGATCATGATGGGCGGCGGCACCAACCACTGGTACCACTCGGATCAGATCTACCGTTCGATGCTTACCATGGTGCTGCTCTGCGGCTGCCAGGGCGTGAACGGAGGCGGCTGGGCGCATTACGTCGGCCAGGAGAAGGTGCGGCCGATCACCGGCTGGTCGACGATCGCCTTCGCCAACGACTGGGCGAGGCCGCCGCGATGGCAGCCGACGACGCCCTACTGGTTCCTGATGAGCGACCAGTGGCGCTACCAGCGCACGCGCGCGGGCGAGTTCGCGTCTGCCCTCGGCAAGGGAACGCTGAAGGGCATGCATCTCGCCGACTGCGTCGCGCTGTCGGCTCGGCTCGGCTGGATGCCGATGTACCCGGGCTTCGACCGCAACCCGCTCGACATCACGGAGGACGCTGCGGCCGCCGGCATGGAGCCGGCCGAATACGTCGTCCGCGAGCTGCAGGAGCGGCGGCTGCGCTTCGCGTACGAGGACCCGGACGCGCCGCAGAACCACCCGCGCGTGCTCACGCTCTGGCGGGCGAACCTGCTCGGCTCCTCGAGCAAGGGGCACGAGTACTTCCTCCGGCACGTGCTCGGCGTCGAGCAGGACGGGATTCGCAACGAAGAGGCGCCACCAGAGCTGCGCACGAGGGACGTCGTCTGGCGCGACGAGGCGCCGGTCGGCAAGTTCGACCTGTTCACGACGATCGACTTCCGCATGAACGGCTCCGCGCTCTACAGCGACGTCGTGCTTCCCGCGGCGACCTGGTACGAGAAGTACGACCTCTCCTCGACCGACCTGCACCCGTTCGTGCATTCGTTCAACGAAGCTGTGCCGCCACCGTGGGAGTCGCGGACGGATCACGCGATCTTCAAGCGCATCGCCGGAGAGTTCTCGCGCCTGGCCGAGAAGCATCTCGGCGTGCGCAGAGACCTCGTCGCCGCGTCGTTGCTGCACGATACGCCGGACGAGCTAGCTCAGCCATTCGGCGAGGTGCGCGATTGGCGCGCCGGCGAGTGCGAGGCGATTCCCGGCAAGACAATGCCGAAGCTGCTCGTGGTCGAGCGAGACTACGGCGCGGTCGCCGAGAAGTGGGCCGCGCTCGGCCCGCTCGTCGAGGAGCCCGGCGTGCAGACCAAGGGCGTCAGCTGGAAGCCGCTCGCCGAGGTCGAGGAGCTGCGCGCCCGCAACGGCGCCGTCCGCTCGGGCCTTGCAGCGGGGCGGCCCTCGCTCGCACGCGATGTCGATTGGTGCGAGGCGATCCTCTCCCTCTCGTCGGTGACGAACGGCCGCCTGGCGGTGGAGGGGTTCAGGCAGCTCGAGCGGCGCGTCGGGCTCCCGCTCACCGACCTCGTCGAGGAGCGCGCCGACGAGCGGATCACGTTCGCCGACACCCAGGTGCAGCCGCGCAAGGTGCTTGCCTCACCCGAGTGGTCAGGCACGGAGTCGCGCGCCCGCCGCTACTCGCCCTTCACGATCAACGTCGACAAGCTCGTCCCCTGGCGGACGCTCTCCGGACGGCAGCACTTCTACGTCGACCACGAGTGGATGCGCGAGTTCGGCGAGGCACTGCCGATCTTCAGGCCTCCGATCGACGTGCTCCGCCACGTGGGGGAGCAGCGGACCGGTGACGCGAGACCGGAAGTGCACCTCCGCTTCCTGACGCCGCACTCGAAGTGGTCGATCCACTCGGAGTACCAGGACAACCTGACCATGCTCACGCTCTTCCGCGGCGGCCCGACGCTGTGGTTGTCGGTCGAGGACGCCGCGACCGCGCAGGTCGTCGACAACGACTGGGTCGAGGTCTTCAACCGCAACGGCGTGATCGCCTGCCGCGCCGTCGTCTCGCACCGGATCCCGAAGGGCGTCTCGTTGATGTACCACTCGCAAGACCGGCACGTCAACGTGCCGTTGACGGAGCTCTCGGGCACGCGCGGCGGGACCGACAACTCGGTCACGCGCATCTCGATCAAGCCGACGCTGCTGATCGGCGGCTACGCGCAGCTCTCCTACGGCTTCAACTACTACGGGCCGACCGGGTCGCAGCGCGATGAGGTCGTGCTGGTGCGCAAGCTCGAGCGGGAGGTCGTCTACTGATGAGGGTTCGGGCACAGATCTCGATGGTGATGAACCTCGACAAGTGCATCGGCTGCCACACGTGCTCGGTGACGTGCAAGAACGTCTGGACGAATCGGCGCGGCGCCGAGTACATGTGGTTCAACGACGTGGAGACAAAACCGGGCGTCGGCTATCCGAAGCGCTGGGAGGACCAGGAGAAGTGGCGGGGAGGCTGGGAGCTCGACCGGCGCGGCAAGCTCCGCCTGAAGTCCGGTGGGAAGCTGCGCAAGCTCGCGAACATCTTCTACAACCCCGACCTGCCGCTGATGGACGACTACTACGAGCCGTGGAACTACGACTACGAGCACCTGACGAACGCGGGGCCCTCCGAGCACCAGCCGGTTGCGCAGCCGGTCTCACAGCTGTCGGGGAAGCCTCTGGACCTCCAGTGGGGCCCGAACTGGGAGGACGATCTCGCCGGAGCCCCCGAGCGCGCGCTCGCCGACCCGAACGTGCGCGGTGCGGCCGAGGAGCAGGTGCGGCTCGAGTATGAGCAGGCGTTCATGTTCTACCTGCCGCGCATCTGCGAGCACTGCCTCAACCCGTCCTGTGTCGCCAGTTGTCCATCGGGCGCGATGTACAAGCGCGAGGAAGACGGGATCGTGCTCGTCGACCAGGAGGCCTGTCGGAGCTGGCGCTTCTGCGTCAGCGGCTGCCCCTACAAGAAGGTCTACTTCAACTGGGGCACCGGCAAGGCGGAGAAGTGCACGATGTGCTATCCGCGCATCGAATCGGGACAGCCGACCGTCTGCTCCGAGACGTGCGTCGGGCGCATCCGCTACATGGGCGTCGTCCTCTACGACGCCGACCGCGTCGAAGCGGCTGCCTCCGTCGCCGACGTCAAGGACCTGCTGGCAGCGCAATTGGACATCTTCCTCGACCCGAACGACCCTGGCGTACAGGAGGCGGCGCGCCGCGACGGCATCGCAGACGACTGGCTCGAGGCGTCGCAGCGGTCGCCCGTCTACGCGCTCGCCGTCGAGCATCGCGTCGCTCTCCCGCTCCATCCCGAGTACCGGACGCTGCCGATGGTCTGGTACGTCCCTCCTCTCTCGCCGGTGATGGGGATGATCGAGGGCAAAGGCTCCGAGGCCGACCCCGACGACGTCTTCCCGACGATCGACGAGCTCCGGATCCCGATCGCCTACCTGGCGAACCTGCTGACCGCAGGCGACGAGGCGCCGGTGCGGCTCGCGCTCAAGCGACTCGCAGCGATGCGGTCGATCATGCGCGAGCGCAACCTCGGCGCCGAGGCTGACGCGGCGGTCGCCGAAACCGTGGGACTCGACCTGCCGCGGCTCGAACGGCTGTACCGGCTGCTCGCTATCGCGCATTCGAGTGAGCGGTACGTGATTCCCAAGGGCCACGCCGAGACCGCAGGGCCGCTGCTTGCCAAGCAGGGCGGTGGCGGCTTCCCGCAGCCGACAGCGGGCGCCACCGGCTTCGTACCGCTGTCGAAGGTCGGACGGATCGGGTCGTGAGCTCGTTCCGCGTGCTCTCGGCGTTGCTGCAATACCCGGACGAGGAGCTGGTTGCGGCGCGGGACGAGATCCTCGGCGCTGCGAACGACGAGCGCGTGGAAGCGTTCGTCGAAGCGCAGTTCTCCGTTCCGCTGCGCGAGTTGCAGGACGAGTACGTGACGACGTTCGACTTCGACCGCCGCGCGAGTCTCTACCTGACCTACCACACGCACGGCGACCGCCGGCAGCGCGGGATCGAGCTCGTGCGCCTGAAGCGGCGCTTCGCAGAGGCCGGGCTCGAGCTCGCAGGCGGAGAGCTGCCCGACTACCTGCCTGCACTGCTCGAGTTCGCCTCGCTCGTCCCCGACGGGCACGAACCGCTCGCGGAGCTCCGGCCGTCGCTCGAGCTCCTTCGCGGGCGCCTGCACCAACGGGAGAGTCGCTACGCGCCGCTCTTCGACGTGCTCGTCGAGGAGCTTCCTCCGCTCACGCGCGCGCAGGAGGAGCGGGCACGGCGCCTCGCCGAGGAAGGGCCGCCCAGAGAGCTCGTCGGCCTCGAGTCCGTCGTCATGGTGCCGGAGGGCCTAGCATGACCAGCGGCGATCTGTTCCTCTGGATCGCGCTGCCGTACATCTGCCTTTCGATCTTCGTCGCCGGCCACGTGTGGCGGTACACGCGCGACCAGCTGACGTGGACGGCGCGCTCGACACAGCTCCTCGAACAGAGGATGCTGCGGACCGGCAGCCTGCTCTTTCACTTCGGCATCCTCGCCGTCATCGGCGGGCACGTGCTCGGCATCCTGATCCCACCCGGCGTTACCAGCGCTGTCGGGATCCACGAGCACCTTTACCATCTGATCGCTCTCGTCGCGGGCGGCACCGCCGGCGTTGTCATGACCGTCGGCTTGGCGATCCTGCTCTTCCGCCGCGTGAGCGTCCCGCGCGTCCGGGTGACGACGAGCCGCGGCGATCTCGTCATGTATCCGCTGCTCACGATCGCGCTGGTCACGGGCATGCTGGCGACCTTCGGTGCGAACCTCGTCAGCCCGTACCAGTACCGCGAGGTCGTCAGCCCGTGGTTTCGCGGCATCTTCGCGTTCCAGCCGCACGCCGAGCAAATGGCAAGCGCCCCGTTCCTTTTCCAGCTGCACGCGACCTCCGTCTGGCTGCTCTACGCGGTCTGGCCGTTCAGCCGATTGGTGCACGCGTGGAGCATTCCAATCTCCTACCTGCAACGCAGCTGGATTCTCTATCGGAGCCGCAACCCGCGCGCGGCCCTCGCGTTCGAGCGACGTCGCTCAGAGGAGCAGCGCGTCCGGCTCTGATCGCCGTCCGACGTGTGAGCAGACTCGAGCGTCCCGGCCGCTCAGGGTTTCCCGGGGGAGAGAGGGAGGTCCTCGATGCTGTTGACGTTGGTGAGAAGGATCGGATCGAGAGCGACGACCCTCACGGCGAGCTCGGTGAGGGCGCCGCGCAGGCCGAGTTTGCCCGCGCGGATGCTCCGCTCGAGGACAGGAATCACGCTCCGTCGATATGCGCCGGGCAGTGGACCGGTTTGCGGCACGGCTGCGTCAGCGGTGCAGTGGAAGACGAGCGTACGCAGAGCCTCATCGGTGATCAGCGGTAGGTCGACCGGGAGTGCCACGACCAGGTCGCAGCTCGCGGCGCGAAGCCCTGCGACGAGTCCCACAATCGGTGCTCGTACATCGCTCCCGTCATCGAGGAGTGGGAACGGCAACGGCAGTCGGTCCGCCACCTTGCCGACAGCAATCCGCTCGTCGCACCACGCGAGCCGCTCCCATGCGAGCTCGACCAGTGTCTTGCCGCCGAGCCGAGCGAGCGCTTTCGGGGAGCCGAAGCGGCTGCTCCCACCGCCTACCAGCAAGATGCCCGTTACGACTGTCATCGCTATACAGTCCTACCGATCGACGTCTGGCTCACCTCAGCCCGTGACGAGCTCGCCCGAGTTGCCGGGCTCGCAGGCGAGGACCTCGCGATCGACGAGCACGCGGCGGCGACGATATTGGACCTCGCGCGCCTTGCGGCTCGCTCGAGCGGCGAGCGAACCAACGCGCCGCTTCTTTCGTATCTCGCCGGTTTCGCCGTCGCGCGAGGAGCGGATCTCGACGATCTCGCCGCGGCACTGCGCAAGCCGCGCTGAAGCGACGAAGTCAGCTTCGCGGCGTGATCGCGACGAGCAGGCCGCCGTCCTCGTCGTAGGCGGGGAAGAAGTCGGCGGTGACGGGCTTGCGCTGGCCGGCCCGCGTCCGAAGCTCGAGCTGCTCGCCCATCCGCCGCACGCCCCATTCGAGGGCAAGCTTCGCGGGGTTTCGCTCGGGCTCGAACCCGTCGAGGCCGAGCCGCTCGACGACGTCGGCCCCGAGCAGCTCCTGCTCCTGATAGCCCGAAAGCTCGAAGACGCCGCGGCCCGACGCGAGCACCCGACCGTCGCGATCGCAGACGATGAAGCCGGTGTTCGGCGCGGGGTAGTAGTCGTCCATCAGCTCGAAGAGGAAGCCGAATCCGCACCGCTCGCAGGCGACGGGGACGTCGTCGAGCTCCTGCACCCGGTCGTGGTCGATCGATCGCTGCTTGCAGTTGGGGCAGATGAAATGCGGCACCGGCTCAAGGTAGCGGCGGCGGGAAGGCTGACGGCGCCTCTTAGAGTTCGGCGAATGTGCAGCAGGTCGTGGCGCAGAACGCTCAGGCGATTCCGCGTCCGCGCCACAGGGGCGGACTCGACGGTGTCCTCGAGCTGGTCGATCTCTTCGTCGAGGTCGTCGACCAGCTCGAGGTACCGCTCGGCGATGTCGTCGATGAGCCGGTAGAGCATCATGCCCGCGTTGTCGATCACGTCGACTTCCTGGTAGAAGACGCGATCGTCTGCCGGAACGACCACGGCGACGAGGAAGACGACTAGACGGGAGTCTCTTCGCGGGGCGCTGTCAGCGCCGTTGCGGCGTGCCCTTCGAGGGCAGCGAGATAGCGCTCGGCGTCGAGCGCGCCCATCGTCCCGGAGCCTGCCGCCGTGATCGCCTGGCGATAGACGTGGTCCTGGACGTCGCCGACGGCGAATACGCCTGGCACGTTGGTCTCGGTCGTGCGCGGCTTCGTGATCAGGTAACCGGCCTCGTCGTGGTCGATCTGGTCGAGGAAGAGGGACGTGTTCGGATCGTGGCCGATCGCGGCGAACACGCCGTCGGCCGGGATCTCCCAGGTCTCGTCGGTCTGCACGTCGCGGAGACGGACCGCGGTGACCCGGTCTTCGCCGATGACCTCGTCGACCACGGCATTCGTGACCCACTCGATCTTCTCGTTCGCGTGCGCGCGGTCGAGCATGATCTGCGAGGCCCGGAACTCCTCGCGCCGGTGCACGATGGTCACCTTCGCGGCAAAGCGCGTGAGGAAGGTCGCCTCCTCCATCGCCGAGTCGCCGCCGCCCACGACGACGACGTGCTTGCCGGGGAAGAAGGCCGCGTCGCACGTGGCGCAGTAGGAGACGCCGCGTCCTTGAAGCCGCAGCTCGGACTCGAGCCCGAGCTGCCGGGCGCTCGCACCCGTGGCGATGATGATCGCCTCGGCGCGGTACTCGTCGTCTCCGACCCAGACGCGGTGCGGTCGCAGGGAGAAGTCGACTCTCGTC
Source organism: Gaiellaceae bacterium (assembly GCA_036377995.1). Classification (GTDB taxonomy): domain Bacteria; phylum Actinomycetota; class Thermoleophilia; order Gaiellales; family Gaiellaceae; genus 3-1-20CM-4-69-9. Next base: position 5,407 of record DASUXI010000147.1, on the reverse strand, counting down.
ACGTCGTCGGTGACGAACTCGGCGCCGAAGCGCTCGGCCTGGCGCCGAAAGTCCTGCATCATCTCCGGCCCGAGGACGCCCTCGGGGTAGCCGGGATAGTTCTCGACGTCGCTCGTGATCATGAGCTGGCCACCCCAGTTGAAGCCCTCGATCACGAGGGGCCTCAGGTTGCCGCGGGCTGCGTAGAGGGCGGCCGTGTAGCCTGCCGGGCCCCCGCCGATGATGATCACTTCACGTACGTCGGTGTCGGTCATGGTCCTCCGCCTCTGTCCTCTCGTTCCTTCTCCGTATTAAACGAATCCGGTCGGCTGTGGCTTCCTCGACCGGGCCTCCCCGGGCGGATGCCTCGCTACCAGTCATGGTACGGCGGCCCGCCACCCGACGCCGCCGAGGCGTAGAATCGCCGCTTCGATGGCGAGGGAGGGGCAGGCGATGCGCGGAACGGTGACGTGGTCCCTCCTGCGGGAGCTGGCGGGCTTCCGCGCGGAGAACGGTTGCGCGACGAGCGTCCTCGTCAGCCTCGACCCGTCGGACGTCCCGACCGCCGCCGACGCCCAGGCGCGGATGAACGCGCTCCTGACCGAGGCCGAGAAGGCCGATCGAACCGACCTGACCCACGAGCAGCGCGGCGCGCTGAAATCCGACTTCGAGCGCATCGCCCGCTGGTTCGACGACGACTTCGTCAGGGACAGGGCCCGAGGGCTCGCCATCTTCGCCGCCGGCCTCGACAACTACTGGCAGACGCTCCCTCTGCCCGAGCCTGTCCGCGACGGCGTCAGGGTCGGCCGCGAGTTCTCTGTCGCCCCGCTCGTCCCGCTCGTGACCCGCGGCGACGGCACCATCGTCGCGGTCGTGGGACGCGAGGAGGGCCGGCTCTACCGCGTGAGGGCAGGACGCCTCGAGGAGATCGCGGAGCACCACGACGAGACGCCGGGCCAGCACGACCAGGGCGGGTGGTCCCAGTCTCGCTACGCCCGTCACGTCGAGAAGCTCGTGCAAGAGCACCTGAAAGGAGTGGCGGAAGAGCTGGACCGCAGCAGGCGACAGCTCCAGGCACCCAGGGTGATCCTCGTCTGCGCCGAGGATACGCGGTCAGAGCTCACCGACGCGCTCTCGAAGGAGGCACGCGATGCGCTGATCGGATGGACCTCGGCCGACGCGCACGCGACAACCTCCGAAATCATGCAGGCCGTGACGCCGCTGCTCGCAGAGGCCGAAGCCCGGGACGAGGCGGCGGCAATCGAACGCTGGCGCGAAGAGGCCGGTCGCAAGGGCCGAGCGGCCGCCGGTTGGGAGGAGACCCTCGAGGCCGCATCGGACTCCCGGGTCGAGCTCCTGTTGTTCCAGGAAGGCGCCGACCGGGCCGCGTGGCGCTGCCCCGCCTGTGGTCGCGCCGCGATGGCGGACGGGAGTTGTCCGCTCGACGGGAGGAGGATGGAGAAGGTCGACGCCGGCCTCGATCTCGCGGTGCACCAGACCCTGGCCCACGGCGGCGCGGTCTGGGCGATCGAGCATCACGAGGACCTCGCCCCGGTCGAGGGCATCGGCGCTTTGCTTCGCTACTAGTACGTCTTACGCGGCGTCGACGGCGACGCCGGGGAGCTCGAGGACCGTGTCCCCCTCGATCTCTTGCTGTTCCTCGGCCGCGCGCTCGAGCTTCGTCTCGAGCCGGTCGAGCCGCTTCCCCGCCTCGTGGTACTTCGACTGCGCGTGGCCGATGTGGGTGCCGATCTTGTCGAAATCGTCCGAGAACCGGTCGAAGTCACGCTGGAGCTCCGCGACGTAGGCCATCACCTCGTGCGCGCGCTCCTCGATCTGCATGCCGCGTAGGCCGAGCGCGATCACCTGGAGGTAGGCGGTGAAGGTGGTCGGCGATACCGGGAAGACGCGCCGCTCGTGCGCGTAGGTGAGGAGGGCGCCGGTCTTGCCACAGGCGAGCTCGTAGTAGACGGCCTCGACGGGGATGTACATGAAGGCGAAGTCGTAGGTGCCCTCGTCGGGGCGGATGTACTTCGAGGCGATCGCGTCGATGTGCTGCTTCACGTCTCGGGCGAACTGGCGCTCGGCGAGCGTGCGCTCGTCTTCGGACTCGGCCTCGGCCAGGCGTAGGTAGTTGTCGAGCGGGAACTTCGAGTCGACCGGGATCGTCCGCTCGGCGCGCACGATCGCGTCGACGCGCTCGCCCGAGTCGAACGTGTACTGCATCTCGTACGCCGAGGGCGGGAGGCGGTCACGGAGCAGGTTCTCGAGCAGGAGCTCGCCGAACCCGCCTCGTGCCTTCGGCGGCCGCAGCGCCTGCTCGAGGCGCGCGAGGTCCTTCGCCCGCTCGAGCATCTGCGTCGTCGCCTCATCGACCTTGCCGAGGCGCTCGTGGATCTTGCTCGTCGTCTGAGATGCGCTCTCGAGCCGCCGGTCGACCTTGGTGTCGAGCTCCCCGAGCCGACGATCCATCGTCTCGACCAGGCCCTGAAGCCTCCGATCGACCTCGGCGTTCCTGTCGACGAGCTGCGTCCCCGACTCGGCACGAAACGAGGCGATCTCACGCAGGAGCTGCCGTCCGAGCACGAGCACGACGGCGGCGATCGCCGCTCCGAGCAGCAGGATGAGAACCACGTCGACCATCGGGCCGACGAACGCTAATGAGGGAGTCGGACGGAGGGCTGCTTCAGGGGCCTGAGAGAACCCACAAAAAACGCCAAAGCCGGCGAACCCCGAAAGGTTCATCGGCTTTGGCTCGCGCACTATACGGGCGCCGATCGACCTCCGTCAAGGGCCCACCCCGACAAGAAATCCCGCACGTTGCGAGGTTTCACCTCCAGGCGGCGAGAGCGATACGGCCACCGGTACCCTGACCCGCGCCGTGGCAAAGAAAGTCCGCACTCCACCGCCTCCGCGACGCGTCCAGGCGCCGCAGCGGCGCGACGCCCGGAAGGCCCCCAAGGGAGGCGGAGGTGCGCGGCGTCCGTGGATCTACGCAGTCGGGGGGGCCGTCGTCGCGCTCATCATCGCGGGGGCAATCGTCGGGGTCCTCGTGGCCAGTGGCGGAGGCGGATCCAAGTCGAAGGCGGCGGTCGACTACAACACCCTTCCCGGTGTGACGAAGTCGAAGGCACCCTGGAAGCAGGAATACAAGTACCTCGCCGACCGGCTCCTTCCGCTCGGGCTGACAACGCTCGCAGGGCATCAGGGACTGGCCGAGCACTTCCATACCCACCTCGACATCTTCGTCAACGGCAAGAAGGTGGCGGTCCCGTCCCTCGTCGGGATCAACGTCGCCGGCAACTATCTCACCGAGCTCCACACCCACGACGCGCGGGGCGTCATTCACATCGAGGCCCAGAAGGTGCGACCCTTCACGCTCGGGCAGTTCTTCGCGGAGTGGGGGGTGTTCCTCGACGCGAAGTGCATCGGGGCCTACTGCAACGGCCTCCAGTGGTACCTGAACGGACAGAAGCAGAGCGGCAACCCGGCCGGCCTCACCCTGAAGTCGCACCAGGAGATCGCCGTCGTCGTCGGCAAGCCGCCCGCGAAGATCCCGTCGAAGTACGTATTCGAGCCGGGCGAGTAGCGGTCCCGACCTGTAGTGCCGGGGGCGGGACTCGAACCCGCACGCCCCCGTGGGGGACACCCGATTTTAAGTCGGGCGCGTATCACCAGTTTCGCCACCCCGGCGGCGTCAGGATAGCCGCGTCATTGAACGGAACCTAGACTCCGAGCATGGCTGAGCTGGTCGGAGAGATCGCACCCGAAGCTGGGGGGCTCGAGTGGGATACGCCTCTCTTCCGCACCGCGTTGGCCCAGTTCGAGCAGGCGATTCCCTTCGCGGAGGTCAACGAGTCGATCGCGGAGCGGCTGCGCTATCCGGAGCGCGCGGTCATGGTCACGGTGCCCGTCCACCGGGACGGGGGACATGTGGACGTGTTCCCCGCCTACAGGGTCCAGCATTCGAGTGTCCTCGGGCCGACGAAGGGTGGCGTCCGCTACGACTCGCACGTCACGCTCGGGGAATGCGCGGCGCTCGCGGTCTGGATGACCTGGAAGTGCTCGCTCCTCCGGCTCCCGTACGGCGGTGCGAAGGGAGGAGTCCGCTGTAACCCGCGTGAGCTCTCGCCGGGCGAGCTGCAGCGGCTGACCCGTCGGTACACGAGCGAGTTGATGGGCGTGATCGGGCCGCAGGAGGACATCCCGGCTCCGGATATGGCCACCAACGAGCAGACGATGGCGTGGATGATGGACACCTACTCCATGCAGGTCGGGCACGCGGTGCCCGAGATCGTCACCGGGAAACCGGTCGCGCTCGGCGGCTCGCTCTTCCGGCACGAGGCGACCGGTGCCGGCGTCGTGATGGTGATCGAACGGGCGTGCGAGCGGCTCGGGTGGAGGCTGTCGGACCAGCGGTGCGTCGTGCAGGGGTTCGGGAACGTCGGCGGCATCGCCGCCCAGGAGCTCGTCTCGAAGGGTGCGACCGTCCTCGCGGTCTCCGACATCTCGGGCGGCGTCTACTCGGAGCACGGTCTCGACCTCGACCACGCCCGTGGGTGGATAGCCGACCACGGGACGCTCGAGGACTATCCGGAGGCAGACCACGTCTCGAACTCGGACCTCCTCGAGGTGCCCTGCGACGTCCTCGTCCTCGCCGCCCTCGAGGACCAGCTAACGGCGGACAACGCGCCCCGGATCGACACGAAGCTGGTGGTCGAGGGCGCGAACGGCCCGACGTCGATCGAGGCGGACGCGATCTTCTTGGAGCGTGGGATCCCCGTTCTCCCGGACGTGCTGACGAATGCCGGCGGCGTGACGGTCTCGTATTTCGAGTGGGTGCAGGATCTCGGGCGCCTGTTCTGGACTCGGGACGAGATCCGCGCGCGGCTCGCCGAGAAACTCGGTGACGCGTTCGACCGTGTCTGGGAGCTGGCGGCGCTCAAGGGGATCTCGCTACGACAGGCAGCGCTGGTGGCCGGCATCAACGAGGTCGCATCGGCATTGAAAGCACGGGGGATCTATCCGTGACGAAGGTGCGGGACGCGATGGTCGTCGAGCCGGGCGCGCTGGATGCGTCCGCGACCGCCCGGGAAGCCGGCGAGCGGCTCTCGGACCCAGCCGTGCGTGCCGTGCTCGTCTGTGACGCAGGGGGGAAGCTCGTCGGGGTGATCACGCGCAAGACGCTCGTCGAGAAAATCGTGGCGGCGGGTAGAGATCCCAGTGCGACCACTCTCGGCGAGATCGCGGAGCCGCCGCTCTTCACGCTCGACGCCTCGACCGATCTCGACGAAGCCTTCCGGACGCTCGAGGACCAGGATCTCGAGCGCGTCCCCGTTGTCGAGGACGAGCGACTCGTCGGCATCCTCTCGCGCACGATCGTCCAGCTACGTCTGGCCGAGGACGAGCCGCCGCCGCCGCTCGACGC
>DASUXI010000146.1:0-7452 GCA_036377995.1 Gaiellaceae bacterium | reverse complement strand
GAGGTACCACTTCGCGTACGGAGGCTCCCACTCGTAGAGCTTGGAGAACGGCTCGAACCACGTCAGCCGCTCCCGGCCCTCGGTCTCCCAGAACTCCTCCCAGTCGCGCTCGTACACGTCTGGCTGCGCGTTCGCCTGACGAGCGAACTCGGGATCCGGCGCGTAGCGCCGCTCCTCGAGGAACATCGTGTCGATCGTGTTCGCCGTCAGGGCTCCAAATCGTAGGGGTAGTCGGTGATCACCTCGTGGCCACTCTCGGTGACGAGGACCACGTCTTCGAGGCGAAGGCCGCCGTACCCCGAGCGGTAAAGGCCGGGCTCGATCGTGAGCACGTCACCGGGGACGAAATCCTGTCCGGTGCGGCCCAGGTTCGGCAGCTCGTGGACCTCGAGCCCGACGCCGTGGCCGAGCCCGTGGAAGAACCCGTCCTCGAGCACCTCACCAGGCTCCTTGTGCAGCGGCGTCGGATAGCCCGCGCCGTGGAAGAGCTCGCACACCTCCTCGAACAACTCCCGCCCGTTCACTCCCGGCTTCACCCCTGCAGTCGACGTCTCGAGCGCCTCTTTCACGAGCCGGTACCACTCCTTCACCTCGTCGGACGGTTCGCCGACGACGTAGGTTCGGGTCATGTCCGAGTGGCAGCCCGTCGCCTTGTCCCTCGGGAAGAGGTCGATCACGATCGGCTCGTTCGGCGCGATCTGGCCTGAGCCCATGTCGTGACCGACGGCACTCTGCGGCCCGTGCGCGACGATCATGTCCCCGCTCTCGACGGCGTGGTCGGCGAAGACGTCTTCGATCACGCGCTTGAGACGCTCGCTCGTGAGGGGCTCTCCGTCGACCTCGAGGCCGGCACCGTTCGCGCGCGCACGGCGGAGGAGGTCGCGTGAGGCGTCGAGCGCGGCCTCGCAGGCGCGCTGCGCGTTGCGGATCCCGCGCAGCTCGGTCTCGTTCTTCGAGCGGCGCCGGTCGTCGAAGAGGTCGCGGTCGATGACGAGCTCGACACCGTTCGCGCGCAGGTGATCGGCCTGGGCGACAGGAAACGCGGGAGGCACAGCGGCGGAGGTGATGCCGAGCTCGCGGCACGCCCGGACGGAGAGCTCGAGCGTGACCTCCCAGCCTTGGAGACCCTGCTCGAAGAGCTCGTCCAGGCCCAGATCCTCGAGCGGGACGATCTCGAGCTTCGGCGCCTCCTCGCGCACGCGCGGAATCTCCAGCGAATGCAGGATGACGGCACGGCGCGCACCCTTCTCGGCGTAGAGGAACTCGTCCGCGATCGACACGGGCACCTCGTGGCGGAGCTCCGGGGAGCGGACCGTGTCGCCGTAGATCAGGACGTCGGGCACGGCCGGATCCTAACCATCGGCCCATGCCACCCCTCCGCCCATACACTCAAGGCGTGAGCGACGCGGTGCAGCAGGCCCAGGCGCTGATGGCGAGATGGGACGAAGAGCTGCGTGCCGAGCTGCCCGACGGTGCCGACATCTTCGACGCCCACACGCACCTCGGCACCGACATCGACGGCATGGTCGGGATCTACGACGACCTCACGTCGGGGATGGACAGATACGGCATGTCTCGCGCCTTCGTGTTCTGCCTGGACGAGCCCGACCGGCATCCAGAGTTCCGCGCGGGCAACGACCGGACGCTCGAGTTCGCCGGGCGCTCGAACGGCCGCCTGATTCCCTTCGTCCGGCTCGACCTGACGGAGGACCCGATCACCGAGGCGATCCGGGTGCTCGACGCCGGCGCGCGCGGGATCAAGCTCCATCCGCGCGCCCAGAAGTTCCTGCTGAACGACGAGCGCCTGTCGCCGATCTTCGAGCTCGCAGCCGACCGGAAGGTGCCGATCCTGATCCACGGCGGGCGCGGTCTCCCGCCGATCGCCGACGACCTGGCGCACCTGGTCGACCGCTTCCCTGCCGCGCAGCTGATCGTCGCCCATGCGGGAATCGCGGACCTCGCCGCGCTCGCCGACCGGCTCGGTGGCAAAGCCGGCGTGTTCTTCGACACCTCCGTCTGGAGCCCGCTCGACCTGCTCGGCCTTTACCGGCTCGTCGGCCCGGAGCAGGTCGTGTACGCCTCGGACTACCCCTACGGCCAACAACCGTCCTCGCTCCTGATTGCATTGCGGACCGCGCGGCTCGCGCAGCTCGACGAGGGCGAGGTGCGTGGCGTCCTCGCCGGCAACGCAAGCCGGATCGCCGGCGGCGAGCCGCCGCTCGAGCCGTCGGCGCCGAAGGGCGTCGACACCTTCCGGCAGCCCATGACGTTCGCGCGGATCCATCAGTACCTCTCGATGGCGACGCCGCTGCTCTGGACGAGGCAGCAGGACCGGATCGGCGTGCTGGGCCTCGCGCTGAACGCGTGCGATGACCGGTCGAACGGGCACCGGGACGAGCTCGAGCAGATCAGGGAACTGCTGTCCGCAGCACAGCAGCTGTGGCTCACGCTGCCGGAGGAAGGTGACGAGCGCGACCGGATGGCGCACACACGCAGGACCTTCAGGCTCATCCACCTGGCCGACATCGTGGCGGTGACGACGCCTGCCTGACCTCCGCATCAACGGAGACGACTATTCGATCGACGCCGCCGTCGGCCGCTCGCTCGCGACCGTCCTGCGGGACGACCTCGGCCTGACCGGCACGAAGGTCGCGTGCGGCGAGGGCCACTGCGGGGCGTGCACGGTGCTACTCGACGGGATCCCGACCCTCTCGTGCATCACGCTCGTCCACACCGTCGACGAGCGCGAGGTGACGACGATCGAGGGGCTGCGCGACCACCCGCTCGTCGGAGCGTTCGTGCGCACCGACGCCGTGCAGTGCGGCTACTGCACGCCGGGCCAGATCGTCTCCGCGGCCGCGCTCGTCGCGGCGAATCCGGAGCCCTCACACGACGAGATCAGGCACGCGATGTCCGGCAACCTCTGCCGTTGCGGCACCTATCCCAAGATCGAGGAGGCGATCGCCACTTGGCGAGACTGATCCGCACCGAGAAGGAAGTCGAGGGTCGCTACGAGGACGTCTGGATCGTCGTCGACGAGGACGCGCTCGACCAGTGGCCGGCCGGGCCGCTGACTACGGTCGGGCAGAAGGTGCCGCGCGTCGACGGCGCACAGCGTGCGCTGGGACAGGCTCCGTACACCGCCGACCTGCAGCTTCCCGGCATGTTGCATACCGCAGTGCTGCGCAGCCCTCATGCGCGCGCGCGTGTCACTCGCATCGACCTCACGCCCGCACTGCAGGCGCCGGGCGTCAGGGCCGCGATCGGCCCCGACGACCTCGAGCAGCTGACCCGTGAGCCGGGCTACGCCGGGCATGCGATCGCCGCGGTTGCCGCCGAGACCTTCGGCATGGCGCGCGCCGCCCTCGACCTGATCGCCGTCGAGTGGGAGGTGCTCGAGCCGCTGCTCGACCCGGACGAGGCCGTCCGCCGTGAGTCCTTCCTCTCGGACGTGAAGCACTACGAGCGCGGCGACCTCGAGCGAGGCCTGGCCGAGGCCGACGAGGTGGTCGAGGCGGAGTACCGCACGTCGGTCGTCCTCCACAACTCGATGGAGACACACCAGTCCGTCTGCCACTGGGAGGGTGACGGCATCACGATCTACATTTCGACCCAGTACATCTGGGGCATTCGCGACGCGATGGCCGCAAACCTCGGCCTGCCGCCCGACAGGGTGCGCGTCGTCTGCCACGCGATGGGCGGCGGCTTCGGCTCGAAGAACGGCCCTGGGGATTACACGCCGATCGCGGCGGAGCTCGCGAGGCGGACGGGCCGAGCGGTGAAGTGCGCGCTGACGCGACGGGAGGAGAATGTCGCCGCGGGCAACCGCAACGCGACGATCCAGCGGCTCACGGCCGGGGCGAAGGCCGACGGGACGCTCGTCGCCCTCGGCGGCGAGTTCGTCAACGCGGTCGGCTTCGGCGGCTGGTCGTCGAGCACCGAAGGCCCGATGAAGATGCTCTACGCGTGCGAGAACGTCCGCACGACGCATTACCCGACGAAGCTGAACCTGCCGCCGATGGCCGCGTTCCGGGCGCCAGGCTTCGTCGAGGGGACGTTCGCGCTCGAGTGCCTGCTCGACGAGCTCGCGGCGAAGCTCGGGATGGACCCGCTCGAGCTGCGCCGACGGAACTACGCGGACTCCGACCGGGTCGAAGAGCGCCCCTTCTCCTCCAAGAACCTGGCCGAGTGCTACCGCCGCGCCGAACCGCACTGGGCGAAGCGCGACGAGGTGCGCGCGCGGAGCAACGGCCCGTGGAAGCACGGCATCGGCCTCGCGTCCCAGATCTGGTACGGCGGCGGCGGCCCGCCGTCGTATGCGTGGATCCGCGTCGGGGCCGACGGGCGCGCCCAGGTCGTGACGGCGATGCAGGACATCGGCACCGGCACCGGCACGGCGATGGCGCAGATCGCCGCCGAGGAGCTCGGCGTCCCCATGGATCGCGTCCAGATCTCGCTCGGGGACTCCGCGCGCGGCCCGTACGCGTCGATCTCCGCCGGCTCGTCGACCGTGCCGTCGATGGGGCCCGCGGTGCGTTCCGCGGCCGCGGACGCGAAGCGCCAGATTCTCGAGATCGCGGCGCAGCGATTCCACCTCGAAGATGGCAAGCTCGACATTCGGAACGCGCAGATCGTGTCCTCGGACGGCGGATCATGGCCGCTCGAGGACATCACCGGACTGCTCGAGCACGGCCAGATCCTCGGTCAGGGCGCCCGCGGGCCGAACCCTGCCGGGATGCAGGTCCTGACGTTCGGCGTCCAGGTCGCAGAGGTCGCCGTCGACGTCGAGACCGGCGAGATCCGGGTCGACAAGGTCGTCGCGATCCACGACGTGGGCCGCGTGATCAACCAGCTAGGCGCGGAGAGCCAGGTCGAGGGCGGGATCATCCAGGGGATCGGCCACACGCTCTCGGAGGAGCGGATCGTCGACCCGGCGACCGGCTCGATCCTCACGCAGACGCTCGACGCCTACAAGATGCCCACGATCGCCGACGTGCCGGAGATCGTCTCCGACCTCGTCGACGTCCCGGACCCGCATTTGACCAACCTCGGCTCGAAGGGGCTCGGCGAGCCGCCGATCATCCCGACGGCGGCCGCGATCGCGAACGCGATCCGCGACGCGACGGGCGCCGACGTGCGCTCGCTGCCGATCACGCGCGAGGAAATGCTGCGCGCGCTGCGCGAGGCGCGCGAGCGCGAGAAGGAGCAGCGTGGAGCTCCTGCGGCCGTCTAGCACCGAGGAGGCGCAGGCCGCGCTCGGCAACGGCTCCGTCGCGCTGGCAGGCGGAACCGAGCTCGTCCCGCTCATCCGTGATGGGCTCGTGCAGGCCGACACGCTCGTGCACGTCTCCACGGCCGTGCCGCGCGGGATCGACGGGACGACGATCGGTGCCGGCACCACGCTCGCCGAGCTCGAGGGCGACCCGAGCGTTCCCGCGGCGCTGCGAGAGGCCTGCTCGCTCGCCGCGTCGCCCCAGCTGCGCTCGATGGGGACGATCGGCGGCAACCTTCTTCAGGCGACGCGCTGCTGGTACTGGCGCCTGGGCTTCGACTGCTGGCTGCACGGCGGCGAGCGCTGTCTCGCGAAGGACGGCGCGCACCGCGAGCATGCGATCTTCGGTAACGACCTCTGCGCGTCGGCGCATCCGTCGGACGTCGCCGCCGCGCTGCTCGCCCTCGGCGCGGCGGTGCGGACGACGAAACGCGCGCTTCCGGTGGCCGATCTCTACCGGCTCCCGGCGAACGACGACCGCGGCACGACGACACTCGCGGCGGACGAGCTGATCCTGGAGCTTGACGTTCCCACGCCGGACGCCTCGACCTACCTCAAGGCGATGGACCGCAGGAAGTGGGCCTTCCCGCTCGTCGGCGTCGCAGCCGCCCGGACGGCCGGCGAGACGCGCATCGCGCTCGCCGGGGTCGCTCCTATCCCCTGGACGATCGGGTCGGCCGAGGCGCTCGAGGAGGCCACCCCGCTGCCGGGCACCGCATACAAGGTCGAGATCGCGCGCGCACTCGTGCGCCGCGCGCTCGAGGCAATAGCACCCGCAGGGTGAAACACGCCGCACTGCTTGTCATCACCGTCGGCGTGCTCGCCCTCGCCGCGTGCGGCGGGAGCGGGAAGCAAGCGACGAAATCCGCGTGCCCGACAACCGGAGCGAAGGCGACCTTCCCTTTCCTCGACAAGTCGAAGCCGCACACGGTCAGCGTCCTGACCAACTACGGCTCGTTCGACATCCGGCTCGACGTCGCGGACTCACCGTGCACGACGTCCTCGTTCGCCGCGCTCGTCCGCAGGGGTTTCTTCGACGGGACGCGCTTTCACCGCATCGTGCCGGGGTTCGTGATCCAGGGCGGCGACCCGACCGGGACCGGACGCGGGGGCCCCGGTTACACGGTCGTCGACGTTCCGCCGAAGAACTCGCTCTACACCGAGGGCGTCGTCGCAATGGCGAAGGCGCAGAACGAGCCGGCCGGGACCGCAGGCAGCCAGTTCTTCGTCGTCACCGCCGCCAATGCGGGACTGCCGCCCGAGTACGCCATTCTCGGCGTCGTCACCAAAGGGCTGAAGGTGGTGGAGAAGATCGGCAAGCTCGGCAACCGGCAGACGGAGCAGCCGACGCGCAGAGTCGTGGTGCTGCGCATGACGCTGGCCTAGTGCCCCTGCACTCGTGATCTCGGTGGTCGTGCTCGCGGCGGGCGCCTCGACGCGTTACGGATCGCCGAAGCAGGACGTCCTGCTCGAACCGGTGCTGGAACGAGTGCGCGGCAGTGCGGAGATCGGCGAGATCGTCGTCGTCCTCGGTGCGCACGAAGTCGAGACGAGCGTGCGGTCCGTCCACTGCCCGGAGTGGGAACGCGGCCCTGGAGCGTCGCTTCGCTGCGGCCTGGCCGCGCTCGGCGATGATGTTGAGGCGGTGGTGGTGATCCTCGGCGACGGCCCCGATCTTGATCCGCGGGCGATCGACCGCGTGGTCGACGCCTGGCGCGCCGGCGCGGGAAATCGCGCCGCGGCCACCTCCGGCGGCGTCCGGCTGCACCCGGTACTTCTTGCACGGAGTGCGTGGACCGAGCTTCCGGACGAAGGCCTGCGCGACCTGCCGGCCGCGCTGGTCGCGTGCGACGACCTCTCCCCGCCGGGAGACATCGACTACGTCCAGAAGTGAGCTCGCGCTACTCGAGCGGCGTGCGCAGGTCGGCGAGCTTGCGCTTGAGCTCGACCGGCATCGGTTCGACCACGGCCTGGTGCACGAACTGCCGTAGCTTGACCTCGAAGCGGTAGCGCTTCCGGCAGTACGAGCAGCTGTTCAGGTGCTCTTCTGCCTCGGCGCGCTCGGCGTCCGTGAGGACGCGGTCCATGTACTGCTGCATCACTTCCTCGCAGTGCGCACATGGGTCGTACGCCATCATGCCGCCTCGCCTCCCGCGGTCTCGGCCATCGCCTGCTTCAGG
>DASUXI010000145.1:0-6033 GCA_036377995.1 Gaiellaceae bacterium | reverse complement strand
GAGCGACGGGCCCTTGACGACTGCCCTGGCGAGGCGTCGACGGAACCGAAGCGGGAGCGGCCGCCAGAACGGCATCCACGGGGCGCCCAGGACGAGGAGCGGGGCCGCGACCATCATCAGGAGGACGTGCTGGAGCATGTGTGCCCAGAACCAGTCGTCTGCCAGGCGCTCGACCGGCGAGTCGAGGGCGACCACGACAATCACCAGCCCGGCTGCGAACGACACGCCGCGCCATGGTATGGCGCGGTGCCTGGCGGCCCCGACCTGTCGCAGGCTGGGACGGCGCGTGCCGCGCCAGTACCAGACCGCCGAGACGGCGACAGTTGCCGGCACCCAGGGCTCGCGAAAGAGGTCCATCCGCTAGGCCCCGCTCGCGAGACTCCGCACGTTCCGGGCCACGGCTTGGGCCGAGAACGGGAACAGGAACCCCGCGCGAAGGTCGCCTCTCTGGTCGATCACGTAGAGCGCCGTGCTGTGGAGAATGTCGCCGGGCGTCCGCTTCACGCCGATGTCGTAGGCACGCCAGATCGGCCTGAGCGCCGCCTTGCTTCCGAGCAGCCAGTGCCAATCGCCGGACCAGCCGGAGTGTGCGGCGAAGCTCCGCGCGCTCGTGGGCGTGTCCGCCCAGGGATCGACGCTGACGACGATCGTGACAGCGTGGGCTCCTTGCACACGGCGGAGCACGTCGCGAATCACCCGGCCCTCGATCGGGCACTGACTCTTGCACCTCGAGTCGAGAAAGGTCAGCAACACGACCTGGCCGCGTAGTGAGCGCAGCCCGATACTCGCACCCCTCTGGTCGCGGAGAGTCAGGCCGGGCGCGGGTTTCGCTCCCTCTCGCCACGTGATCTGGGCCTGCAACGGGCTCGGCCGGGCGGCTGCCGGGGAATGGGAAGTGTGGATCAGCGCTGCGGCGATGCCGACCGCGATGCCGATCGCCGCGGCCGCGCCGACCACGTAGAGGTGCGATCGGTAACGCCGCCGCACGGGCCTTCAGCCATCACGTCGAGGCTCGGCGGGCGCGCCCTTGCGGCGCAGCGCTCGCCGGTTTGCGAACGCCCACACGGCAATGACGAAGACCAGCAGCGAGAGCGGAACGACCAGTGTCAGAACCGCTCCTGACGAGACGTCACTCATCGGGCCTCCTTCGTCTCATTTGACGACATAGAGAAGGACGAAGGCGGCCACCTCGACTCCCGCGAGTACCAGCAACACGAAACCGACGCCGTCGATCGCCGCAGCCTGGAGCTCGGGCGTCGCGCCGGCGCGCCCGATGTCTCCGACCACGGTCGCCAACCAGTAGCAGGTGCCGAGAAGGAAGAGGGCGAAGAGCCCGCTCCAGCCGACGAACACGCTCGCGTAGGCAGCGTCGGTCGGACCGAAGCCGAGTGACGAGAACTGGGCGGCCTGCAATCCGACCGCCGCCAGGGCGAGGCCGAGCGAGGCCCACGAGGCGAGGCGCCAGCGCGCCGGGGAGACCAGCACGGCGCCACGGGCGACGGCTGCGCTCGCGAGGACGCAGATCAGGATGGCGACGCCGAACGCCATCGACGGGCTCGGATGATGGCCCGGCCAGCCCCGCCAGAGGCCGTTGGTGTTCAGGGCACGGAGGTAGAGGAAGGCGAAGAAGAAGGCAAGGAAGAAGAACGCCTGTGCGGCGGCCCAGATGCGAGAGCCGACGCGGATGTTGTTTACGAGCAGATCGGGCGGCTCCGCACCATCACCGATCTCCGGCGAAATGGTCGTCTCCATCGCTCAGCTCTCCGCGGCCGCGACGACGCCCGGCGCGAAGTCCGCAACCGGCGGCGCTCCGGCCACGCCGTACTCGTAGGGGCCGCTGGTGATCACGGGAATCCGCTCGAAGTTGTCGACGGGGACCGGGGTCGGGAGCTGCCATTCGAGCCCACGCGAAGCCCACGGATTCTCCGCGGCCGGCACGCGTGCGAACACGAGTGACCAGACCATGTTCGCGATGAAGACCAGCATCGAGAAACCGAGCACGAAGGCCGAAGCCGAGACGAAGTCGTTCAGAGCCTGCAGGTGCGGCGCGTATGTCGAGACGCGGCGCGGCATGTCGAGGAACCCGGCGGCGAAGAGGGGGAAGAACGTCAGGTTGAAGAAGACGAACATCAGCCAGAAGTGGATCTTCCCGAGAGTCTCGTTGAGGGTGACGCCGAGCATCTTGGGCAGCCAGTAGTAGACGGCGCCGAAGAACGCGAAGACGAGGCCGCCCATGATCGTGTAGTGGAAGTGCGCCATCACGAAGTAGCTTCCGTGTGTCGTCACGTCGCTCGGGACGTCGGAAAGGAACACTCCGGAGAGCCCTCCGATCAAAAAGTTGAAGAAGAAGGCGAGCGCGAACAGCATGGGCACCGTGAAGCGGATTCGTGCACGCCAGAGCGTCCCGATCGCGTTGAGGAAGATGAAGCCGGTCGGGATGGAGATGAGCTCGGTCGTGAGCATGTAGAAGGGCCGCAGGTCGGCGTTCATCCCGCTCACGAACAGGTGGTGCTGCCAGACCATGAAGCTGAGCAGCGTCACGCCGAGCATCCCGGCGACGGCGAGCCGATAGCCCCAGAGCGGCTTACGGGCGAAGACGGGAAGGATCTCGAGCACGATCCCGAACCCGGGCAGGGCGAGGATGTAGACCTCCGGATGGCCGAAGAACCAGAAGAGGTTCTCGTAGAGGTACTGGCTGCCACCGGCGCTCGCGAGGAAGAACGAGGTGTTCGCGCCGCGGTCCATCAGGACCATCGTCATCGCCGCGACGAGCACCGGCGCGGCCAGCGCCATCAGGATGGACGTCGCGAGCACGCCCCAGACGAAGATGGGGAGGCGCGTCCAGCTCATGCCCGGCGCCCGCATGGTCAGGATCGTCGCCATCAGGTTGATCCCGACGAGCGTCAGCGAGATCCCGATCAGGATGAATGCCACCACGTAGGCATCCATCCCGGCACGTCCTTCGTCGGCGAGTGGCGCATACCCGGTCCAGCCGGTTGCGATTCCGCCGAACGCGATCGCCGACATGAGGATGAGGCCGGCGGCGGGCACGAGCCAGAAGGTCAGCGCCTCGATCCGCGGGAACGCCATTCGCCGCGCGCCGATCATGAGCGGGACGAAGTAGTTGCCGAACGGCCCCAGGATGAAGGCCGAGGTCATCATGATCATCATCGTCCCGTGCAGGCTCATGAGCGTCAGGTACTGGCCGGCGGGCCAGGCCTGCTCGACGGGTCGCAGCAGCTCGGTCCGCATCAGCATCGCGTTCAGCCCGCCGATGAAGAAGAAGATCCCGACGCCGAAGAGGTACTGGATCCCCACGACCTTGTGATCCGTGCAGAGCTTGAAGTAACGGGTCCAGCTGGCCGTCTCGTGCTGTCGCAGCGTGGGCGCCCGGCCGAGGAGACGCCCGATCGGATAGTTGGCGAAGCCGAGCCCGACCAGCCAGCCGATGACTCCGAAGAGGTACCCCATGAAGAGGCCGACGTCGTTCTGGTTCGTGCCCTGCAGATAGTCGTGGCCGACGGCGATCTGGCCGCCGATCCACGCGCCCAGGAACCAGCCGCCGATTCCGAGCGCCAGGCCGGCCAGCATGTTGAAACCGATCAGGCGCCGCCAGAGAGGCCGACGGGCTGCGATCGCTGTCGCGTTCACGCGCTTACCTCCTCACCTAGCCGGCTCTCCTGAGCGGCGCCGGGAAATAGACGCGGTTGTAGTCGGGCAGGTATTTCGCAACCGCCGCGTTCTGCTTGCGCGCAAGGGCAATCCACGCCCGGAACGCCTGCATCGTGAGTACGTGGCCCGTCTTCGCCATGTGGCCGTGCCAGAGGCCGCAGAGCTCCGCGCAGCGAATCTGGAACGAGCCGGTGTTGCGCGCGTTCACGTAGGCGACGTTGTCGACCCCGGCGACCGCGTCGGCCTTCACGCCGAGCTCGTATGCCCAGAAGGAGTGGGTGACGTCGAGTGACGTCACGTGGAACGCGACGACCGTATGCACGGGGATGGCGAGATCCCGGGTCTCGAGGCCGCCGTACGTCGGAAAGCGGAACGTCCACTCCCACTGCTGGCCGATCACCTGCACGGGAAGAGCGTGCTCGTGGCCTTTGGGCTGTGCGATCGGGCTAGGCCCCTGGCCGCCGCCGGCGCCGTGCGCGCTGACGACCAGCGTGTAGCTCCCCCAGACGGCGAGGGCGAGCACGGTCACGCTCGTGAGGACGATCCAGAGCAACTGGGCGCCCGAATGCCCCTTGATCGGCGGCCCGTCCAGGATCGCGTCGCCGCTCTGGCGGAAGAACGCGAACGAGTAGACGAAGAAGACGACGACGAGCAGCGCGATCGGGACCAGCAGTGCCGTCATGACGATGTTCGCGTCGCGCTGCGAGGCGGCCTCGGCAGTAAGTCGGGAGGGGGGAAGATGCGGCCCGAGCACGAGGACGATCAACGGCACCGCGATCGCCGTCAGAACGAGCCAGATCGTGAGGATGCGGATCCCGTGCCTGGGCATCCGCTCGCCGGCGATCGTCGTCATCCGACCATGAGGTAGCCGTCCATCCAGCCGATGCTCTGCATCGGCCCTCCGAAACCGAGCGGAAAGCCCGCCGCGCAGGGGACGAAGCACTGCCAGCGGAACTTGCCCGGCTTCCCTGTCTTGAACGAGAACGTCACGGTCGTGTGCGCCTCGGAGAGGTTGCAGGGCGCGACGCTGCACTGGTTCTTCGCATCGTCCGCGACGCCCTTCAGCGGGACGGTGACGCCGAGGTCCGGAATCGCAAACGTGTGGGACGCGAGATCCGGATCAAGCACCTTCAGGGTTTTGCCGTCGACGTTGAACGTCCCGCCGATCGTTCCGTGAGGCTGTCCCCAGAACGGATTGCGCAGCCCCGTCGCGGTGTCGAACTGGTAGACGGTGACCGTGACCGTCGAGTACGACGGAACATGCAGCACCGTGCTGTGAACCCACTTGCCGCCGGGGCTCCGAGCGAGGTAGGAGACCCAGTCGGTGTGGGGTTCATGGCCAAACGAGGCGACGGTCTGCAATGTGAGGTGCACCCGGGGCTTCGATCCGGTCGCGGCCACGCCCGGCGGGGTCACCATCAGGAACGAGACGATGTAGTAGACGATCAAAGCGGCGACGAAGGCCGTCCCGGCACCTACGGCACCCAGCCTCGCCGCGCGGCTCATCGCGCCATCGAGCCCGCCGCCGTGCCGGGCACCCGTAGCCCATCCGCCCGCCTGCTCAGTCGTCCGTCTTGATGCACTGCCCCTCCGACGGTTGCAGGACGGCGGCGAGTATAACCAACTCCGACGAGCCGGTTATTCTCAGTTCCAGCCCTGGCGCTCGCGATAGTTGTCGCGGCCGGCTCCGGCTGCGGGGCGTCGGCGCAGAAGGGCGAGCCGCTGTCCGAATGGCTGACGTACCAGGCCTCCGCGAAGACGGTCAGTCTGCGGCTGGTGGCGGGCTACAACGACGCCTACGCCGGCTTCAACTTCAACGGTTACGGCAAGGGCCAGGTCCTGGTTCAGGTTCCGCTGGGCTGGCGCGTCGAGGTGCGCTGCGTGAACAACTCGTCGAGCATGAGCCACTCCTGCGCGATCGTGCGTGGGGTGAGGGGGAGGGACCCCGTCTTCCCCGGCGCGAGCTCGCCCGACCCGCAAGTCGGCGTTCCACCGGGGCATACCGCCACGTTCTCCTTCTCGGCTGCGAAGGAGGGCAGCTATCGCATCGCCTGCCTCGTCTCGAGCCACGAGCAGGCGGGGATGTGGGACGCCTTCGACGTGACGCACGGCCGGCTTCCGGCCGTCATCCTGCTGCGGCGCTGAACACTCCCTGGATCAGCTTCGGGCTGTGGACCTGTTCAGGGTCACGGCGGCGCGAATCAGAGTCTTCAACGCCTCCTCGTCTATCTCCTCGCCCTCGTGGAAGTCGATCGCACGCCTTGTGTTCCCCTCGAGACTGGAGTTGAAGAGCCCCGAGGGATCCTCCAGAGCCGCACCTTTGGCGAAGGTCATCTTCACGACGTTCTTGTACGTCTCGCC
>DASUXI010000144.1:0-20901 GCA_036377995.1 Gaiellaceae bacterium | reverse complement strand
GCCACGTCCTCGCCGTTCGGCCCGAACTGAGGCATCCAGTAGCGGTTGAGATTCGGCTCGTTGCCGACGATGTACTCCCGGATGGTCGGCACCTGCCGGACGAGATCGGCCGTATAGCGCGCGAACTGGTTGCGGGCCGCGGCCGTGAGCGGAGCGGTGCGGCTCCCGAACGGCATCACCGTGGCGATGATGCGGATGCCCAGGAACGTCCCTGCCGCAGCGCTCGCCTTCAGCGCGGCGAGCTCGTCCTTGGGAACCGACGTGTCACCCGGGGTCCAGATCGCGGTGATCCGAATCGTGTCGAACCCGGCCGCCTTGGCGAGCTCCATCTTGGCCATCGCGACCGCCGGGTCCGAGTTCCGGCCCTCGTCCTCCGCGGCCCCCATGTACATGCTGAGGCCGCCGAGCGCCGGCCTGGCGAAGGCGAGCACGGCAGCGCCGCACACGAGCGCGGTGACGATTCGGCGACAGGTCAACATCGGAAGGGTTGTCCGCAACGGACGGACGTGCCCGCCAGTGTAGGAACGGTCCCGGAGGGCGTCAACCGATAACCGGCCAGGACTAACCTGGCCAGGTGACCAAGGGCCTCGAGAACCAGCTCAAGGCGCTGCCGCCGAAGCCCGGGGTGTACATCTTCCGCGACCGGAGCGGGGAGGTCCTCTACGTCGGGAAGGCGAAGTCGCTCCGGTCCCGCGTCCGCTCGTACTTCCAGCGCAGCCTCGACAGCCGAGTGACGATCCAGCAGCTTCCGGAGCGCGTCGACGACGTCGAGGTCATCGTCACCGGCAACGAGGTCGAGGCGCTCCATCTCGAGCAGAACCTCGTCAAGCGCCACCGGCCGCCTTTCAACGTCCGCCTCCGCGACGACAAGTCGTTCCCGTACATCGCAGTCACGGTCGAGGACGACTACCCGCGGGTGATGTTCACGCGCGAGCGTCACCGGCGGGGCGTCGTCTACTTCGGCCCCTACGCGAACGCGAAGAAAGTGCGAGAGACGCTCGACGTGCTCAACCGGGTCTTCCCGTACCGACCCTGCGAGGGGCCGAGACCCGGTCGCCACTCGGGGATTCCCTGCCTCGACTACCACATCGAGCGGTGCCTGGCGCCGTGTGTCGGCTACGTCTCGAAGGAGGACTACCGGACCATCATCGACCAGGTGATCGAGTTCCTCTCGGGCGAGACGCGGCCGATCCAGCGAGAGCTGGAGCGGAAGATGAGGGACGCGGCGGCGAACGAGCGCTTCGAGGAAGCCGCTCGGTACCGCAACCGGCTACGCAGCGTCCAGCACCTGGCCGAGCGGCAGGCCGCCGACCGGCGCTCCGTCGGCACGGTCGACGTCGTCGGCCTCGCCGTCGACGGCGACCGCGCCGTGATCCAGGTCTTCCCGCTCCGCGACGGCAAGCTGATCGACCGGTACTCGTTTCACCTCGAGAACGTCGGGGGCCAGGACCTGACGACCATCCTCGAGTCGTTCTGCCTCGAGTACTACGGCTCGGCGCCGAGCGTCCCCCCGCAGATCGTCGTCCCCCGGGATGCCGGCGACACCGCGGCCCTGTCCGAGTTCCTCTCCGAGCGCCGGGGGGCCCGGGTCGAGGTGCGTGCGCCCGAGCGTGGCGAGAAGCGCCGGCTGCAGGAGCTGGCGGCAGAGAACGCGCGCCACGCGCTCGCTTCGGAGACGCACCAGGCGGAGCTGAAGCGGTTGCGGCGCGTGGAGGCGCTGGAGGAGCTCCGCGAGGTGCTCAACCTCGAGGCCCTCCCTCTCCGGATCGAGTGCTTCGACATCTCGACCGCGATGGGACAGGACAACGTCGGTTCGATGGTCGTGTTCCAGGACGGTGTCGCGAAGAAGGCGCACTACCGGAAGTTCGGCGTGCGCGGGCAGGTGGGCATGGATGACTTCGCGGCCATGGCCGAGGTCGTCTCACGTCGCTTCTCGCGTTTGTCGGAGGTGACGGCGGAGTCCTACGACGAGTCCTTCGCCGCAACGCCGAACCTCGTCGTGGTCGACGGCGGCAAGGGTCAGCTGTCCGCCGCGCTCGCCGCGATGCACCGGTTCGACCTGCCGCGCGTCGCAGTCGTCGCGCTCGCGAAGCGGGAGGAGGAGGTCTTCGTCCCTGGGCGGCCCGAGCCGATCGTGCTCGCAGCGCACTCTCCGGGGCTCCAGCTGCTGCAGCGGATCCGCGACGAGGCGCACCGGTTCGCCGTCGGGTTCCACCGCCAGCGGCGCGACTCCCGGTCGTTCGCCTCGATCTTCGACGAGCTGGAGGGGGTCGGGCCTGTCCGGCGCCGGGCTCTGCTCCAGCACTTCGGGTCCGCCGAGCGCTTCCTGGCCGCGAGCCAGGAGGAGCTCGAGGGCGTCCCGGGCGTGCCGGCCAAGACCGCCCGGGCCATCTACGCGCAACTGCACAAAGCCGGCCGGGCCTGACCGCCAACCGCTCCCCCATCCGGGGTGCCTCGCTCCAGCGATCCCCCGGGGAGTCGCCGCCGCCGATACCTGAAGAGCCGCAACCATGGACGGCCGCACCCTCACACTCTCGAGCGCGCCGCAGCGTGCTTCCTCGGGCCTCGGCTCTCGCCTGCGCCAGCTTCGCGTCGGTGCCGGTCTGACCCAGGCCGAGCTCGCCGGCAGCCGCTTCTCGAAGGAGTACCTCAGCCAGATCGAGCGTGGCAAGACACGCCCGACGCGGGAGACGCTCGACTGGATTGCGGAGCGCCTGAGCGTGGACGTCTCGTACCTCGAGACCGGACAGAGCTGGAACGAGTACGCCGAGGTGGAGGCGGCGGTGATGCGCGCCGAGGCAGCAGTGGAGGGCCAGCAGTACGACGCCGCGCTCGCCGCGCTCGAAGGGCTGCGCTACGCGCCCGAGGGCCGGGAGCTCGAGTTCCGCGCGCTTCTCGCCGAGAGCTGGGCCCGCATGTCGCTCGGCGAGCTCCGTCCCGCGCTCGAGCTGCTCGCGCAGGCGAGGGACGTCTCCGAGACGCAGGGTTTCTCCGACGTCGACCGCGCGGAGGTTCTCTACCGGCTCGGCGTCTGCCGCTACAAGCTCACGTCGATCTCGAGCGCGCAGGCGCTCTTCAGCGAGGCGCTCGACCTGTCTGACAGGGCCGAGACGTCGTGCGACCGGCTGCGTTCGCACATCCTCGAATGGCGCTCTCGCTGCTCGCGGCGGCAGCGTGACTTCGAGGCGGCGCGCGAGGACATCGAGCGCGCGCTGGAGCTGGCGGAACGCCTCGACGATTCGTTGACCGTCGCGCACGTCACGTTCCAGGCCTCGATCGTCGCCGAGCGAAACGGCCAGTGGCTGCGCGCGCGCACCCTCGCGGAACGGGCGAAGGACCTCTACGAGGCGCACGGCGACCAGCAGAACCTCGGCCGGATGCTCAACAACCTCGGCGGCCTCAACTACCTGCTCGGCAATTCCGGCGACGCGATCTCGTATCTGAAGCGGGCCTTCTCGGTCGCGCTCGAGGTCGGCAGCGAGCCGGACGCTGCGCAGGCGGTCTCTTCGCTCGCGCAGGTTCATCTCGGCAGCGGCGACTGGAAGCTCGCGGAAGAGCAGTCACGCCATGCGCTCGGCCTGCTCGACGGACGGGCGGACTTCCTCGACGAGATCGGGAATGCGCAGATCGTGCTCGGTCGCGCCATGCTCGAGCAGGGGCGGCTCGAGGAAGCCGAGACTGCGCTCGCCGAGGCTGAGCAGACCCTCTCCCAACTCTCGTCAGCCAGTCATCGGGCGCTCGCGTGGACCGCCCAAGGAGATCTCGCCTCACGGCGAGGCGACGACAGAAGCGCTGCGGCGCTCTACCGCAGGGCGGCCCAGGCCCTGCAGGACGTCAGCTTCTAACGGAAGGAGGTGATCAGGATGCTGCGGAAAGTTCTCTCACTAGGAGCTCTCGTCGTGGTCGCCCTGGCGTTCGGCGTCGGCACTGCGGCGGCGAAATCCGGCCCGCCGAACGGGCATGGCTCGTTCAACACCAACGGCTTCTCCGACGGCCGCAACGGCCACTGGTCGGGCGACGGCTTCTCGGACGGTCGTAACTAGGCGCGTCTAACGATCGCGACGGCCGCTCGCCGCTGGTGCCGAGCGGCCGTCCGAGATTCGATCCGAGCCTGCATCGTCGGCCGCCTCGCGGTCGGCCTGGGCGACCTGCCGCACCCGCAGCGTTCCAGTCATCAGGAGGATGGCGGTGAACCCGACGATCGCGTTGACGACGATCAGCGTCACCCGCATTCCGACGCTGAAGCTCAGCGCGACGCTCTTCGACGTCACGTTGCGAAAGGTGTAGACGAGCAGGGCCTGTTCCGTGCCGATCCCTGCCGGGCTGAACGGAAAGACCGTCGCCAGGCTCTGGCTGACCTGAACGAGCAGCGCGTTGTGCAAAGAGGCCGGAATGCCGAACGCGCGAAGAAAGAAGAAGACGGTCGCGAGCCTCAGGCTCCAGTCGGCCACCTGCCAGACGACGACGCTGCGGACGTAATACCGCCGGTCCCGGAAGGCGGCGAAGCCCTGCGAGAACTTTGCCTGGAACTGCTCGACCCGCTCCGCAATCCACGCCACGAGCGCCGTCCCCAAGAACAGGAGGAGGCCAAAGAGGATCAGGCCTGCCGTCGGGTGGCGGAACGCCCAGCCGTAGTCGAGCGCGGGGAGGCTTGGGCTGCGGAGGACGTCGAGGCCGGGAAGGACGTGCTGGGTGAGTGCCCACAGGAGAAAGCAGCTCGCGACAGCCATGTCGAAGAGGGTCTGCAGGAGCGTGCTGGAGACGAGCGTCGTGTAGGTCGATCCCTCGATCCGGTGCTTCGCAAGGTAGAGGCGGACGACGTCGCCGCCGCGGGCGGGAATCACCGCGTTCACGCCAGTCCCGGCCACGTACGCGCCGAACATCTGACGCCAGAGGACGCGCTCCCCGGGGTAGGCGGCCTTGATGATGTTTCGCCACGCCCTCGAAGCGGCGAGCAGCTTGCAGAGGTGGCAGGCGATCCCGATCGCGAGCCACTTGAACTCCACCGCCTCGAGGTGGTGAAGGAACACGCCGATCGCGTGCCAGACCGAATGGATCACGCCTCGACCACGACCTCAGTGTGTCCGAACCACGGCCGGGCCGTGGCGTGCCCTACGGCGCCGCGGTGTCCCCGTCGGGGGCGAGGAAGGGATAGCGGTAATCCGTGGGCGGGACGAAGGTCTCCTTGATCGTCCGTGGGCTGACCCAGCGGATCAGATTCCACAGCGACCCGGCCTTGTCGTTCGTGCCCGAGGCCCGTGACCCGCCGAACGGCTGCTGCCCCACGACGGCGCCGGTCGGCTTGTCGTTGACGTAGAAGTTGCCCGCCGCATAGCGGAGCTTCTCGCCGGCGAGCTCCAGTGCGTCTTGCTCGCGTGCAAAGACCGCGCCCGTGAGGCCGTAGGGAGCGCCCCGGTCGACGAGCTCCAGCGTCTCTCCGTACCGGCTCTCCGGATAGAC
Organism: Gaiellaceae bacterium; assembly: GCA_036377995.1. GTDB lineage: Bacteria > Actinomycetota > Thermoleophilia > Gaiellales > Gaiellaceae > 3-1-20CM-4-69-9. The sequence goes on along the minus strand of DASUXI010000144.1, from coordinate 15,441 downwards.
GTACGTCGTCACGACAGGACCGAACAGCTCCTCGCGCATGGTCCGGAAGTCGGGATCCTTCGTCTCGAGCACGGTCGGCTCGACGAAGTACCCCTCCGAGTCGTCGTACCCACCGCCGACGAGGACGTTGACGTTGGCGCTCGCCTTGGCCTCCTCGATCGCTGCCTTCTGCGTCTCGAACGAGCCGGCGTCGATGACGGCACCCATGAAGTTCTGGAAGTCGCTCACGTCTCCCATGCGGATCGTCCGCACCTCCTCGACGACGCGCTCCCGGATCTCCGGCCACAGGTTCGACGGTGCGTAGATCCGCGACGCGGCCGAGCACTTCTGGCCCTGATACTCGAAGCTGCCGCGGACGATCGCGGTCGCGACCGCCTCGGCGTCGGCGGACGGGTGGGCGACGATGAAGTCCTTCCCGCCGGTCTCTCCGACGATGCGCGGATAGTTGCGATAGTCGGCGATGTTGGCGCCGATCGTCTTCCACATCGACTGGAAGACGGGCGTCGAGCCGGTGAAGTGGACGCCCGCGAGATCGCGGCTCGCGAGTGCCGCGTCGCCGATCTCCGCGCCCGGGCCGTGGACGAGGTTGATCACGCCCGGCGGCAACCCGGCCGCCTCGTACAGCTTCATCAGGAAGTGAGCCGAGTAGGCGGCGGTCGACGCCGGCTTCCAGACCACCGTATTGCCCATCAGGGCCGCACTGCCGGGAAGGTTGCCGCCGATGGCGGTGAAGTTGAACGGTGTGACCGCGAAGACGAAGCCCTCGAGCGGCCGGTACTCCATTCGGTTCCACGTTCCGGCGGTCGAGCGCGGCTGCTCGTCGTAGATCCGGAGCATGAACTGGACGTTGAAGCGGAAGAAGTCGGTCAGCTCGCAAGCGGCGTCGATCTCGGCCTGGTGCACGGTCTTCGACTGGCCGAGCATGGTGGCCGCATTGAGCGTCGCGCGCCAGGGGCCCGAGAGCAGCTCGGCCGCACGGAGGAAAACCGCCGCGCGTTCTTCCCACGGTGTCCTGTGCCAGTCCTCCCAGGCCTCGGCCGCGGCCTTGATCGCCTGCTCGACGTGCCGCGCGTCGCCCTTGTGCACCCTCGCGAGGACATGGCTCTTGTCGTGCGGCATGACCGAGTCGAAGGTCTCGCGTGGGCGCACCTCCTCGCCGCCGATCACGAGCGGGGCGTCGACCCGCTCCGATTTCATCTGCTCGAGCCGTACGCGGAGCTCCTCGCGCTCGGCCGAGCCCGGTGCGTAGGAGAGGACGGGCTCGTTCTCGGGCACGGGGGGGCGGAAGAGGCCGGGCGCGGCAGGCATTCGGGCCGATTGTAGGCTTGGTCACCGTGTCCGTGACGGCGCCGCAGCCGCTTCTCTACGAGATCGACGGCTGGGGCACGGGCGAGGTGTGGCTCCGCCGGTCGCGTCTCCTGTGGCACGAGCTCCCGCGTCCGTTGGCCGCGAAGGGCACCGGCTCCGAGCGCAAGCTGGCGAGCCGCTCGTCGGCTGCGGGGGAGCGTTTCGTGAGGCGGGTCGAGGCGTACTTCGCAGGGCGGCGGGAGTCCTTCGACGACGTCGATCTCGAGCTCGAGGGCTGGACACCGTTCCAGCTGGCCGTCCTGCGCGCGCTCCGGCGCGTGTCGTGGGGAGAGGTGGTGTCCTACGGCGAGCTCGCGGCTCTGGCCGGATACCCGCGCGCGCAGCGGGCGGTCGGCACCTTCTGCGCCCACAACCGCTTCGGGCTCGTCGTTCCATGCCATCGAGTCGTGGGGGCCGACGGGCTCGGCTCGTACGGCTCCCTCGGCCCTCGCTACAAGCGGCGCCTGCTCGCGCTCGAAGGTGTCACTTTCTGACGACCTCCGGCACGAGCTCGCGGCGATCGCGCCTCGGCGTCAGTGCGACCGTCTCGCGGAGCTCTCGGGGCTCTTCCATTCGGCCGGAAGCGTCCACCTGCGGGGGCGCGGTGAGGTGTCGGTCCATCTCGACGTCGCCGACCCCGCGGTTGCGCGGCGCGCATTCAGCCTGCTGCGGGCGTTCGGCGTCGATTCCGAGATCCGGACGTATCGCCGCCGCGCATTCGAGGGCGGCATGCGCTATCAGCTCCATGTCGCCGGCGACGAACGGGCGCTCCAGGTCCTGCACGAGGCGGGGATCCTGAGCTCACGCCTGACGCCGCTCGAGCATCCACCGCGCCGTGTCGTGTCCCGAGCCTGCTGCCGGGCCGCGTATCTGCGCGGTGCCCTGCTCGGCGGCGGGTCGCTGAGCGGCCCGCGTTCCCCTCATCTGGAGATCAGGAGCGCGGGTCCCGAGGGAGCCGGCTTCCTGGCCGGGCTCGTCGCTGGTGACGGTGCGCGCCTCGGAGTGCTCGACCGCGGCCGGCACGCGGTGGCGTACGCGAAGGGCCTGGAGTCGATCGCCGACGTCCTCGCCATCGCCGGCGCGAGTGACGTCGTGCTCCTGTTCGAGGAGCGCGCGGTGATCGCGGCGACGAAGTCGCGCGCGAACCGCCTTGCGAACGCCGACCATGCGAATCTCGTCCGCACGAGCCGCGCCGCACACGATCAACTACTGGCGGTCGCTCGGCTGCGCGCGCGGGGAGAGCTCGCGAAGCTTCCCGCCTCGCTCCAGGAGATCGCCGAGCTCCGGGAGCGCCATCCGACCCTGCCGCTACGCGAGCTCGCCGCGAAGTGCCGCCCGGCGACGACGAAGGCGGCCGCGCACCGGCGTCTGCGTAAGTTGCAGGAACTGGCACGACCTGACTTTCGCACCTGGTTGTAGTCCCGCGGGCGAGTGTCCATACTCAATTGGCGGCGGGTCCGCGCTCGTCCGGCGCCGGATTCAGACCCCGTCCGACGCCACGGTCCTGAGCGTGGTTCAACCGGAGAGGGAGGTCGTCCTCGGAGCTTCCTCTCCGGCCCGCCGCACCTCGCCGAGGCTCCTTTAGACTCAGAGCCATGGACAAGACACGGGTTGGCATCAACGGGTTCGGCCGCATCGGCAGGAACTTCTTCCGGGCGCACATGGAGCGGGGAGGCGACTTCGAGCTCGTCGCGATCAACGACCTCGGCGACGCGAAGACGATGGGGCACCTCCTCAAGTACGACTCCGTCCTCGGGCAGCTTCCGGAGGACGTCGAGGTCGGCGACGGCGTGATCAAGGCCGGAGAGACCGAGCTCAAGGTCCTGTCCGAGCGGGATCCCGGCGCGCTGCCGTGGGGCGACCTCGGCGTCGACCTCGTGATCGAGTCGACCGGGTTCTTCACGAAGCGCGACGGTGCCCAGAAGCACATCGACGCAGGCGCGAAGAAGGTCGTGATCTCGGCGCCCGCGACCGACCCCGACCTGACGGTGGTCCTCGGCGTCAACGACGACTCATACGACCCCGAGCAACACCACATCATCTCGAACGCGTCCTGCACCACGAATTGCGTCGCACCGCTCGCCAAGGTCCTGCACGACAAGTTCACGATCGAGCAGGGCTTCATGACGACCATCCACGCGTACACGAACGACCAGCAGATCCTCGACCTGCCGCACAAGGATCTCCGCCGTGCGCGGGCCGCTGCGATCAACCTCATCCCGACGTCGACCGGCGCCGCGCGCGCCATCGGCGTCGTCATGCCGGACCTCAAGGGAAAGGTCGACGGCATCTCCGTCCGCGCGCCCGTCCCGACCGGCTCGATCACTGACCTGGTGGTCAGGCTCGGGGGCGAGGTCTCGGTCGACGAGGTGAACGCGTCCTACCGGGCCGCCTCGCAAGGAGGGCCGCTCGAAGGGATCCTCCTCTATGCCGACGACCCGCTCGTCTCGACGGACATCGTCCACTCCCAGTACTCGTGCATCGTCGACAGCCAGCTGACGATGGCGCACGGGAACATGGTCAAGGTGTTCGGCTGGTACGACAACGAGTGGGGATACAGCTGCAGGCTCGTCGACCTCGTGGCGAAGGTCGCTGCAGACATCCCCGCTGCCGTTTCGGCTTAGTGCTCCCGGCCGCAAATACGCCCGGCCTAGCCGGCTGCAAAGCGTCGCCCCGCGTCGTCCTCGGTCGCGCCCGTACTTTTCCAGTACGAGCGGTCCCTGCGTCCTTGCGAGACTCGCTTGTTCGCCTGCCAATCAAGACCGTACTTACGGCCGGAAGCACGTAGTGCGACGCCGCTCGGTCCGCGAGGCCGACGTCGCGGGCAAGCGGGTACTCGTGCGCTCCGACCTGAACGTCCCGCTCGCGAACGGCCGGGTCGCCGACGACACGCGAATCCGCGCGTCCCTTCCGACGCTGCAGCTCCTTCTCGAGCGCGACGCGAGCGCGGTGACGGTCTGCTCCCACCTCGGCCGCCCGAAAGAAGTCGACCCGGCGTTTTCGCTTCGTCCGGTCGAGGCGCGTTTGCGGGAGCTGCTCGCAGACGATCGCCTGAAGGTGCTCGAGAACACCCGCTTCGATCCCGGCGAGACGAAGAACGACCCGGGTTTCGCAAGGAAGCTCGCCGACGGAAACGACCTCTTCGTCGAGGACGCCTTCGGGTCGGTCCATCGCGCGCACGCCTCGACCGTCGGCGTCGCGGAGCTGCTGCCGTCGTACGCGGGCCTGCTGCTCGAGCGCGAGCTGGCGGAGCTCGGGAAGCTTCTCGGCGACGTTGAGCGGCCTTTCGTGCTCATCTCCGGCGGAGCCAAGGTGACGGACAAGCTGGGCGTCCTGAAGAACCTCGGAGGGAAAGCGGACGTGGTGCTCGTCGGCGGCAAGATGGCCGAGGAGATCCGGGCCGACAATCCCCTTCAGTTCGAAGTCGTGCTGCCGGTGGACGTCGTCGCGGCGAGTGACTTCGCGGCGGACGCCGAGACGAGGGTCGTCCCGTACGACGCTCTGCCGGACGGCTGGCTCGGGCTCGACATCGGCCCCGAGTCGCGCGTTCTCTTCGCGGCGCGCATCGCCGACGCGAAGACGATCTTCTGGAACGGGCCGATGGGGGTCTTCGAGTGGCCGCCGTTTGCCGCCGGGACGAAGGCGGTCGCCGAAGCGGTCGCCGGCTCGAACGCATTCTCGGTCGTCGGCGGCGCGGACTCCGGCCGGGCGCTCGCGGAGCTCGGCCTCGAGGACGACGTCTCCTGGCTCTCGACCGGCGGCGGCGCGGCGCTCGAGCTGCTGGAAGGCAAGGAGCTGCCGGGCGTCGCGGTGATCCCCGAGGCAGAGTGATGCCCCTCATCGCGGGCAACTGGAAGATGTACAAGGGCCCCGGTGAGGCCACCGGGTTCTGCCTCGGCCTCCGCGACGAGGACCTCGGCGGAGCCGACGTCGTCGTCTGCCCGCCGTTCGTCTCCCTCGCAGCCTGCGTGCAGATCCTCGCGGGCACGGAGATCGCCGTCGCGGCCCAGAACGTGCACTGGGAAAGCGAGGGCGCCTATACCGGGGAGATCTCGGCCGGGATGCTGCGCGAGCTCGGCGTCTACGGGGCGATCGTCGGCCACTCGGAGCGGCGCCAGTACTTCGGCGAGACCGATGCGACCGTGGCCAGGCGCGCGCAGGCCGCGCTTGCAGGCGGACTGTTCGTGATCGCCTGCGTGGGGGAGACAGAAGCAGAGCGCGATGCCGGCCGGACCGAAGAGGTGCTGCGCCGCCAGGTCTCGGTGCTCGAGCCCGACGAGAACCTCGTGATCGCCTACGAGCCCGTCTGGGCGATCGGCACCGGCAAGAGCGCCACACCTCAGATCGCGGAGGAAGCCCACGCGTTCGTCAAGTCCATCCTCGACCTACCCGTCCTCTACGGAGGCTCGGTGAAGCCGGACAACGCGGCCGAGCTTCTCGGCCGGCCCTCGGTCGACGGGGCGCTCGTCGGCGGAGCTTCACTCGAGCTCGAGTCCTTCAAGGCGATTTGCAGGACAGCCAGCTAGTAGTGCTGGTCATTCTGGACGGGTGGGGCTGTGCTCCTCCCGGCCCGGGCAACGCCGTCGAGCTCGCCGACACGCCGAATTTCGACCGGCTCTGGCAGACGTTTCCGCACACGACGCTGCAGGCGTCCGGTGAGGCGGTCGGGCTTCCGCCCGGCCAGATGGGCAACTCCGAGGTCGGACACCTGACGATCGGCTCGGGACGCGTCCTCTTTCAGGATCTGATGCGGGTCAACAAGGCGATCGAGGACGGCTCCTTCTTCGAGAATCCGGCGCTCGAAGGCGCGTTCGAGCGCGGCGAGCGCGTCCACCTCCTCGGGCTCGTGTCGTACGGCGGGGTCCACTCTCACATCGAGCACCTGCGGGCACTACTCCGCTTCGCGCCGGAGAAGACGTGGATTCACGCCTTCACAGACGGGCGCGACGTCTCCCCGCACGCGGCGGCGAACGACCTCGCCGAGCTCCCCGCCGACCGGATCGCGACCGTGTGCGGCCGCTACTACGCGATGGACCGCGACGCACGGTGGGAGCGAACCGAGCGCGCGTTCGACGCCATCGTCCGCGGGGAGGGCGCTCACGCAGACGATGCCGTCGAGGCGGTGCGCCGAAGCTACGAGCGGGGGATCACCGACGAGTTCATCGAGCCCGTGGTAATCACGGGCCGGCCGAGTCTCGACCCCGAGAGCGACACGGCGATCTTCTTCAACTTTCGTCCCGATCGCGCCCGCCAGCTCACGCAGAAGCTGGTCGAGGCGGGAGCCGACATCACCACGATGACGAAGTACCGCTCGGATCTCGACGTGCCCGTCGCGTTCGCCGAGCAGAAAGTCGACGAGACCCTGGCCCAGTTCCTGTCGGAGCACGACGTGCGGCAGCTCCACGTCGCCGAGACAGAGAAGTACGCACATGTCACCTACTTCTTCAACGGCGGCCGGGAGCAGGAGTGGTCGGGCGAGACCCGGGTGCTCGTTCCGTCGCCCCGGGACGTCCCGAGCTACGACCACAAGCCGGAGATGTCCGCGCGGGAGGCGACCGACCGGTTCGTCCAGGAGCTCGATCGCGACGGGTACGGGTTCGCGGTCATCAACCTGGCGAACCCCGACATGGTCGGCCACACCGGATCGATTCCCGCCACCGTGAAGGCCGTCGAGACGGCGGACGCGTGCCTCGGAGAGATCGTGGCCGCCGTCGAGCGGAAGGGAGGGGTCTGCCTCATCACGGCCGACCACGGCAACGCGGAACAGATGTTCGAGAGCGACGGTGAATCCCTGCATACGGCCCATACAACGAACCCTGTCCCGCTGATCGTGACCGACCCCCGCGTGACCCTCGCGGACGACGGCGAGCTGGCGGATCTTGTGCCCTCTGTGCTGGGATTTCTCGGTTTCAAGCAACCTTTACAGATGACCGGCAAATCGCTTACGTCGTCCGGCTGATCCGGGCTATACTCGGGAACCTTTGTCGCTTCAGCAACCTGATTTCGGCGTACTGCGGAAGGCACAAAAAGGCGACGAGCGGGCGTTTTCGATCATCGTCCGCGCCTACCAGGTGCCCGTGTTCAACTACGTTCTGCGGCTCGTCGGCGACCGGGCCCTGGCCGAGGACCTGACACAGGAAGTCTTCCTCCGGGTCTACCAGGGGCTTCCGCGCTTCTCGCTGAGGTCGAAGTTCACGACCTGGCTGTTCCAGGTGACGAAGAACCGCGTGCTCGACGAGCTGCGCGCGACCGAGCGGCGACCGCGTGCGGTCGTCGCCCTGGAGGACGTCCCTCCGCTCGAGGTGGTCGACGCTCCGATGGAGCGGATCGAGGCGATCGACGCGGTCTGGCGCGCGGTCGACGCCCTCAACGTCGATCTCAAGATGGCGCTCCTGCTCCGCGACGTCGTCGGCCTCTCGTACACCGAGATCGCCGACTCGCTCGAGATCACGCTCGCCACGGTGAAGTGGCGGATCTACAAGGCGCGCGAGGACGTCCAGGTCGCGCTCGCCCGCGAGGGCATCACGTTCGGCGACGAGGAGAAAGCCTCCCGCGCCGAGCGCGTCGCGGCCGGCTGACCGGCTAGCGCGAGTGCAGCCGTAACCAGGCGCTGAGGCTTCGGGCCTCTTCCGCAGGAGTCGAGCCGCGAGCTGGAGGCGTCACACTCGTGGGCGTCGGCGAGCGATGCGAGTTGCCGGCGGTCCCGCCTCGGTCGCCGATCTCAAGCGCGCCGATCACGACGGCCACCACGACGGCGAGTGCCGCCACAGGGAGCAGCAGCCGGGACCGGGGGCGTTTCGCCTCAGGCACCGGCGCCGTGGTCTTCGAAGCAGGTGCAGTCGGCATCTTTCGGGTCGGGAGCTCGGAGGACGATGAGGGCAGCTTCCGGGTCGGGAGCTCGGACGGCACCGAGAGCTCCGCAGCCAGGGCGGCCGCCGAGTCCGGCCGCTGTCGAGGATCACGAGCGAGGCAGCGCATGACCGCCGTCTCGACGTGTCCCGGAACTGTCCGCTCGAGCTCTCGGACGGGCGTGATCGCATCTCGGCCGCCGCGGGCGAGGACCGCGTCCAAGGACTCGAGCCCGTAGGGAGGCCGCCCTGTGAGGAGCTCGTAGAGGACGGCGCCGAGGGAGTAGATGTCCGAGGCCGGCGTGACGTCCTCGCCCGCCGCCTGTTCGGGTGAGAGGTACGCGGCGGTGCCCAGAATCGTCCCTACTTCCGTCAGCCGCGTGCTCCCCGCAGCACGCGCGATGCCGAAGTCGGCGATCTTCAGCACACCGTCCTCTCTCAGCAGGAGATTGGCGGGCTTCAGGTCGCGGTGGACGAGGCCTGCTTCATGTGCGTGTTGGACGCCCGCGCAGGCCTGGAGGATGAGCTCGACCGCTTCGGACGGGGGCACCTTACCGACGTCGGCGAGGGTCCGGCCGGGCACGTGCTCCATCACGATGTAGAGCGTGCCGTCGCCTTCGCCGACGTCGTAGATCCGGACGATGTTCGGGTGGGAAAGGCGCGCCGCGACGCGCGCCTCACGCCGGAAGCGCGCGCGGAAGCTCTCGTCGGCGTCGAGGCCGCCGCTCAGCACCTTCACCGCGACGGGGCGGCCGAGCTCCGCATCGAAGGCCAGGTAGACGACCGCCATGCCGCCCCGGCCGAGCGTTCGCTCGACGCGGTAGCGCCCCCCGGCGAGCGTCGTAGTCAATCGCCGCCCTCGCCGTGCTTCTTCTTGCCCTTGTGTTTCCCCCGGTCCTTCCCCTGGCCCTGGTCTCCCGCCTGCGGCTGCGTGCTCGTGTCCACCGGCGGAACGCACTGAATCCTGCCGGCGAGATCGTCGACCGTGGTCTTCAGAGGCTGCTGGAGGCGGGCAGTGACCTGGTGCCCGGCGATCGCCGCATCCGTCTGCTGCTGGAGCGCCCGCACGGCCGTCAACGCCGAGCAGCCGTCCCCCGAGTCGAGAGCGGACGCGACTGCGTCACTCGACCGTGCGAGCTCGCCTGCGAGGGCCCTGGGGAGACGCGGGGGGGCGGCGGCCGCACGCTCGCGGGGGTTGCTACCGCAGCCCGCGAGGAGCACGAGGCCGGCCATGGCGGCGGCGGCGGCGTGACGGCTTCTTGTTCGCATGTCCCTCTCACTCACCGTGCGCGAGCCGGGCGGCCAGCAACCTGGGAAGGCCGAGGTCGCGCATCTCTTGCTGGGTTTGCTCAATTGGGTATTGGACCCGGCGGAAGCTCGCAAACCTGTTGTCCAGGTCCAGCAGCAGCCACGCTGCCCGGGAATCGCCGTCCCTGGGCTGGCCGACGGAGCCCGGATTGAGCAGCCACCGGCCCTCGAGATCGACCTCGGTGCCCGCCTCCCCGAGCTCACCGACGACCTCGTCGCCCTCGAGCGTGTACGCGAGCGCGACGTGGCTGTGACCGACGAGCACGAGCGGAGCGTCGGTCTCTTCCAGCGTCGCCCGCGCCAGCTCGCCCGAGAGGACGTACTCCCACACCGGGTCGCGTGCGCTGGCGTGGAAGAGATCCACGCCGTCGACTGCCCCCGAAGGCCGGAGCCCTTTGAGAAACCGGAGCGACTCGGGAGTGAGCACCTCCGCCGTCCAGCGGGCGGCAATCGCGGCCTCCTCGTTGAAGTCGGCGACGTTGAGCTCCCCGAGGACGACCAGGTCGTGATTGCCGACGAGGCAGACCGCGGTGCGCTCGGCGACGGCTTCGCAGCACTCGTTGGGACGTGGCCCGTAGCCGACGGTGTCTCCGAGGCACCACACGGCGTCGACCCGCTCGGACTCGATGTCTGCGAGCACCGCCTCGAGGGCGTGGTAGTTACCGTGAACGTCGGATATGACGGCGACGCGCATGGTCAGAGCCGCGACCCTACCCGTCGCTGTCGCGATCTGGGTCGTGGGCGCCGTCCTGCTCTGGCGGACGAAGGTCCCGGGGGGCCTCCATCTGCCGTCGCTCGACGAGCGCGCCATCTTCGGCGCGAGTGTCGTGCGTCGCGCGGAGCACTTCGACCGCTTCTTCTACGTCGAGTGGCTGCTGTCCACGGTCGCCTCGATTGCGGTGCTCGTCTGGATGGTGCGGTGGGGGCCGCGTGTCGCGGCTTCTCTCCGGCTCGGGCGTGTCAACACGGGGATCGTCCTCGGAGCCGTGACCCTCACGGCGGTATGGGCCGTCTCCGTCCCGTTCGACCTTGCGTCGAACTGGTGGCAGCGCCGTTACGGCATCTCGACCCAGTCGTACGAGTCCGTGCTCAGCGCGTCCTGGGGAACCATGCTCGGGACGGTCCTGTTCGGCTTCCTGCTCCTCGCCTTCTTCCTCGGGCTGGCGCAGAAGCTGGGCGGGCGCTGGTGGCTTGTCGCGGCGCCGGTGCTCGTGGCGATCTCCGCCGTCGTCCAGCTCGTCATCCCCTACGCGTTGACCAACGGTTCCCATGCGCTGCGCGACCAGCGCCTGGCGGCCGAGATCCGGCAGCTCGAGCGCCTCGAGGGCGCCGGGCGGCCGAAGGTGCTGGTGCAGACCATGAGCGACCAGACAACGGCGGCCAACGCGTATTCGGTCGGTTACGGGCCGAGCAGGCGGATCGTCTTCTGGGACACGCTCCTCGACGGGCGGTTCGGCAGGCGCGAGGTTCGCTTCGTCGCGGCACACGAGCTCGCACACCTCGCCCGCGGTCACATTCTCAAGGCGATCGGATGGTTCACGCTCTTCGCCGTCCCGATCCTCGGCGCCGCCGCCTACGTCACCGAGCGCCGCGGCGGCCTGCGCAACCCGGCGACGGTTCCGCTCGCGTTGCTAGTGATCATGCTTGCCCAGCTTGCCGCGAGGCCGCTGGAGAGCGCCGTCAGCCGGCGCTACGAGGCCGAGGCCGACTGGGTCGCGTTGAACGCGACACGGGATCCCGTCGCCGCGCGAGGGCTCTTCAAGCGCTTTGCCACGACGAGCCTCGAGGACCCGACCCCCCCGTGGTGGGCGCATGCGCTGCTCGACGACCACCCGACCGTCCTCACCCGCATCGAGCAGGCCGCGGCGTGGAAGCGTCTGAACCCGTAGACGACTAGGTGTCGCTGCGCGGAGGCGCTTCCGGCAGGTTCCGGATGCCCTCCTGCGTCGACCACTTCGAGAGGGAGTCCTGCATCGCCGCCAGCAGCTCCTGGAAGAACTGCTGCGACATGTTCACCCGCGAGACGACGACGCCCGGGACGTCGCCCTCCTCGATCTCGTGGTCGATGCGCGCGAACGTGAGGGTGAACTCGTAAGGCGAGAACGTGACGTTGGCGAAGTTCGCATAGACCCCGGCCATCTGCTCGGGATCCAGGTGGATATTGAGCTGTCGCTCCTGTGACTCGTCTTCCACGGCCCAACGATACTACTGGCGTGTCTCGCGCTTTCGCCGTCGACCGACTCGCCGCGCGCCTGTCCGAGCTCGCCGGTGCACCCGTCGAGCTCGAGCGCCCGAACGACCCGGCACACGGCGACTTCGCCACCAACGTCGCGCTCCGCACTGCACCGGCGTTCAAGCGGCCGCCGCGCGAGCTGGCAGCGGAGATGGCGGATCGCGCGCTCGGGCTCGAGGAGGTCGAGCGCGCAGAGGTGGCCGGCCCCGGCTTCCTCAACATCTGGTTGACCCCGTCCTGGCTCGCGGGTGCCCTCAGCGAGATCGGGCCGGAATACGGCGGCGGTTCCGCCGAGCCGAAGCAGAAGATCCAGGTCGAGCTGATCTCGGCCAACCCGGCCGGGCCGCTGACGGTCGGCTCCGCGCGGAACGCGGCGTATGGCGACTCGGTTGCGCGCGTGCTCGCGTACGTCGGGCACGAGGTCGAGCGCGAGTACTACTTCAACGATGCAGGCCGCCAAGTCGACCTCTTCCGGGCGTCGGTCGAGGCGCGCCGACGCGGCGAGGAGCCGCCCGAGGGCGGCTATCAGGGCGACTACGTCAACGAGCTCGCCGCGCGCGAAGGCGACCCGGTCGAGCACATGTTCGAGGAGATCCGGCGCGAGGTGGACGAATTCCGGATCCACGTCGACACCTGGCGGCACCAGGGCGCAATCGAGCAGGAGGTGCCGGCAGTCCTGCCCGGGCTGGACACATACGAGGCCGACGGCACGCTCTGGGCGCGCACCAGCGCTTTCGGCGACGACAAGGACCGCCCGCTCGTCCGCTCGTCCGACGGTTCGTACCTCTATTTCGCGGCGGATGTCGCGTACGTGCGCGACAAGCTCGAGCGTGGGTTCGACCGGGCGATCTACGTCCTCGGCGCCGACCATCACGGGTACGTCGGGCGGCTGAAGGCCGCCGCCGCGATGCTGGGCTACGACCCGGACCGGATCGAGGTGCTGATCTACCAGCTCGTGCACATCGTCGAAGGCGGCGAGACGAAGAAGATCTCGAAGCGCCGCGGGGACGTCGTCTTCCTGCGCGAGCTGATGGAGAGGATCGGCGTCGACGCCGCGCGCTGGTATCTCGTCTCGCGTGGACACGACCAGACGATCGACATCGACGTCGACCTCGCGGCAGAGCGAACGCAGAAGAATCCCGTCTACTACGTCCAGTACGCGCACGCCCGGATCGCCGGGATCCTCCGCAACGCCGGCGACGCGACCATCGGAGGGAGCCCGCCCGCGTCGCTCGAGCGCGCGGAGCGCGACCTCATCAAGAGGCTGACCGACTTCCCCACGATCGTCGCCGAGGCGGCGGAGCGACGCGCGCCGCACGCGATCCCGATCTACGCCATCCGCGTCGCGGACGACTTCCACCGCTTCTACCACGACCACCGTGTCGTCGGGTCGGAGACGGAGAGCTTTCGCCTCGGCCTCGTGCGCGCGACGCAGACAGTGATCGCTCGGTGCCTCGACCTGATCGGAGTCGAGGCACCGGAACGGATGTAGGGTCCGCCTGGCGATGGAGGCACCCGACCGGAACCTCGCGCTCGAGCTCGTCCGCGTGACCGAGGCAGCCGCGATGGGCGCCGCACGCTGGATCGGGAGGGGGGACAAGGAGAGCGCCGATCAGGCGGCGGTCGATGCGATGCGCCTGATGCTCGACACCGTCTCGATGGACGGCGTCGTGGTCATCGGCGAGGGCGAGAAGGACGAAGCTCCGATGCTCTTCAACGGGGAGGAGGTCGGAAGCGGCGACGGCCCGCAGGTCGACGTCGCGGTCGATCCGCTGGAAGGGACGCGCCTGACGGCCCTCGGCCAGCCGAACGCGATCGCGGTCATCGCCCTCGCGGAACGGGGGACGATGTTCTTCCCGGGCGCGGCTGTCTACATGGACAAGATCGCGTGCGGCCCGCTTGCGGCCGGCGCGATCGACATCAACGCGACACCGACGCAGAACATCCGGGCCGTGGCCGAGGCGAAGGGCTCCGAGGTGACCGACGTGTCCGTCGTCGTCCTCGAGCGCGAGCGGCACGACGACCTGATCAGGGAGCTACGGGAAGCCGGCGCGAAGGTGAATCTCATCCGCGACGGCGACGTCGCGCCCGCGATCGCGGCCGCGCGCAGCGGCACGGGCGTCGACCTGCTGATGGGCGTGGGGGGGACACCGGAAGGCGTGATCTCCGCCGCGGCGATCAAGTGCCTCGGCGGCGCACTGCAGGGCCGCCTTTGGCCCCGCTCGGACGACGAGCGTCAGGCACTCGAGCAGGCCGGCTTCGACGTGGACAGGGTGCTGACGACCGACGATCTGGTCGCGGGGGAGGACGTGTTCGTCGCGGCCACGGGTGTCACCTCCGGAGCCCTTCTTCGCGGGGTTCAGTCGACCCGGGAAGGGGCCGTCACCGACTCGATCGTGATGCGGTCGCGGAGCGGCACGGTGCGCCGCATCGAGGCAGTCCACGCCTTCGCGAAGCTCGAGAAGCTCGTCGGCTCCTCCTTACGCTGACGCCGTAACCGCCTCCCGCTCCATCTCCGGCGCGTACATCCCTGTCCGGGCGGCGCCGTTCATCTTGGCGCGGTGGTAGTACGCCTGCTGTCCGGCCTCGACGTTCTCCGCCTTGCCGCCCCATGCCTTCAGCGAGGGCGCCTGCAGCGCGCGCCCGTACGAGAACGACAGCTGCCACGGGTGCGAGCCCATCGCGTTCATCGCGTTCAGCCGGGCGGTCGCCTGCTCGTCGGACTGGCCGCCGGACAAGAAGACGACACCGGGCACGGCTGCGGGAACGTGGCGCAGGAAACAGCGGACGGTCTCGGCCGCCACTTTGGCGTCGGACGCCTGGTCAGGGCACGAATAGCCGGAGAGGACCATGTTCGGCTTGAGCAGGATTCCCTCGGGCTGAACGCGCTGGTCGCGCAGCTCCGTGAAGACTGCGTGCAACGTTCGGGACGTGACCTCGAAGCTTCGCTCGATCGTATGCTCGCCGTCCATCAGGACTTCGGGCTCGACGATCGGGACCAGCCCGGCCTCCTGCGCGAGCGCGGCATAGCGGGCGAGGGCGTGCGCATTCGCCCAGATGCAGTACTCACTCGGGATGTCGCCGCCGATCGTGATCACGGCGCGCCACTTCGCGAAACGGGCGCCCAGGCCTCGGTACTCCTCGAGGCGGGCGCGCAGCCCGTCGAGCCCCTCGGTCACGGTCTCGCCCTCGGCATGCGCGAGCGGCTTTGCTCCCGTGTCGACCTTGATCCCGGGAATGATCCCCTTGGACTCGAGCAGCTTCGGGAACGGCGTGCCGTCGAGCGAATCCTGTCGAATCGTCTCGTCGAAGAGGATGACGCCGCTGATGTACTCCTCGACGCCCTCGGTCGTGAAGAGCATGTCCCGATAGGCACGGCGGTTGGCCTCGGTCGACTCGACCCCGATCGAGTCGAAGCGCTTCTTGATCGTGCCGTCGCTCTCGTCGGCAGCGAGGATCCCCTTCCCCTCGGCAACGATCGCCTGTGCAACCTGCTGAAGCTCGTTTGCAGCCATTTTCCGTCCTTTGCTCGCCTTTCTCCGAAGTATCTCCGAGATCCGGCCGGCACGCACCTGGCCGTCACGGCTCCCGGAGGCACGTAAGATCTCGCACTTGGAGGGGCGACGCTGCGGCGATTCGTCCCTCCGATCTCTCCGGCTCTTTGTGGGAGTCGTCACGACCAGTACGATTTGCGAGCCGTGATCC